>JBGVIB010000130.1:0-14651 GCA_045122835.1 Lachnospiraceae bacterium | reverse complement strand
GCAGGTGAGCCGCTTGCTGGCATGGCATATTCCACGCAGACCGGAACGTTGGCTTCGGTCTGCGTGGAAGTTGCTTCGCCTGCAACCGGCGTCCGGGTAACCACTATGATTCAGCAATCGCCCCTACAACCCAGAATTTGCCCCCCAAATACCCACAGATAAAGAAAGGAAAGTGATAGGGGATACATAGTTTTCAGAACCTCATTGGGTACAGACGATATATATTTATACGATTCCACTCTACAAAGCAAACTAAAACTTTTGAAAGAAATGACCATATACCAGAAGAAGGAAACTGGTAACAAATTTTAGATTGACATGTCTTTCAATCTGTGATATCTTAAACAAGTATGAACATTAGCCGATATTCGGAGTCTGGAGTCTCCGACCTACATCTTGATATACGGCTGTAAAGATTTTAAGGAGGAATTGAAACATGATTTCAAAGGAAAAAAAACAGGCAATTATTGCTGAATATGCAAGAACAGAAGGCGATACTGGTTCACCAGAAGTACAGGTAGCTGTATTAACTGCAAGAATTCAGGAATTAACAGAGCATTTAAAAGTGCATCAGAAAGATCATCACTCAAGACGTGGTCTTCTTAAGATGGTTGGTCAGAGACGTGGTTTACTTGACTACCTTAAGAAAACAGATATCGAAAGATACCGTGCGTTAATTGAAAAATTAGGAATCAGAAAGTAATCTTTCAAAAAAGTAGGACGGATACTTGTTATCCGTCCTATATTTATGTTATACTTTGTTTGTTGCCATTGGCAAAATCCGTCAGAACAATCCCCGAGACCACTGAAAAGTATATTTCGTGTGAAAATGTGTTTTTCAGTAGTTTCGGTAGCTTCTGTCGGTGATAATAAATTTTAAAGGAGACTAGAATATGTATAAGAGTTATTCAATGGAATTAGCCGGCAGAACACTTACTGTAGATATTAACAGAGTGGCAAAGCAGGCAAACGGTGCAGCGTTCATGCATTATGGAGATACTGTAGTATTATCAACAGCTGCAGCATCAGATAAGCCAAGAGAAGGAATTGATTTCTTCCCATTAAGCGTAGAATACGAGGAAAAATTATACGCAGTAGGTAAGATCCCAGGGGGATTTAACAAGAGAGAGGGTAAGGCAAGTGAAAATGCTGTTCTTACCAGCCGTGTTATCGACAGACCAATGCGTCCATTGTTTCCAAAGGATTACAGAAATGATGTTACCTTGAACAACATGGTAATGAGTGTAGATACAGAATGCAGACCGGAATTAGTAGCAATGTTAGGTTCTGCTATTGCAACATCCATTTCAGATATTCCATTTGATGGTCCATGTGCAACTACACAGGTCGGTATGGTAGATGGAGAATTTGTTGTAAATCCATCCCAGGCACAGTGGAAAAATGGTGATTTGAATTTAACAGTTGCTTCTACCAGTGAAAAAGTAATCATGATTGAAGCTGGTGCAAATGAGATTCCAGAGGATAAGATGATTGAAGCTATTTACATGGCTCATGAAATCAATCAGGAAATCATTGCATTTATCAACAAGATTGTAGCAGAAGTTGGAAAAGAAAAGCATGAATATACAAGCTGTGCAGTACCGGAAGAAATGTTTGAGACAATGAAGACAATCGTGACTCCGGCTGAGATGGAAGAAGCTGTATTTACAGATGAAAAGCAGGTTAGAGAAGAAAATATCCGCAAGGTAACGGAGAAATTCGAAGAAGCATTTGCTGAAAATGAGGAATGGTTAGCAATCTTAGGGGAAGCTGTATATCAGTATCAGAAGAAGACAGTCCGTAAGATGATCTTAAAGGATCACAAACGTCCAGATGGTCGTGAGATTACACAGATCCGTCCATTGGCAGCAGAAGTGGATCTTATCCCTAGAGTTCACGGTTCTGCAATGTTTACTCGTGGACAGACACAGATTTGTACTGTTACCACATTAGCACCTTTATCAGAAATGCAGAAGGTTGACGGTTTGGACGAAAATGAAGTGGCTAAGAGATATATGCATCACTATAACTTCCCATCCTATTCTGTAGGTGAGACAAAGCCTTCTAGAGGACCGGGACGTCGTGAAATCGGACATGGTGCATTGGCAGAGAAAGCATTGGTTCCGGTACTTCCAAGTGAAGAACAGTTCCCATATGCAATTCGTACGGTATCTGAGACATTTGAGTCTAACGGTTCTACTTCCCAGGCATCTGTTTGTGCATCTACTATGTCACTTATGGCTGCAGGTGTTCCAATCAGCAAGCCGGTAGCAGGTATTTCATGTGGTCTGGTAACTGGTGACAGTGATGATGACTATATTGTACTTACAGATATTCAGGGCTTAGAAGATTTCTTCGGCGATATGGACTTTAAGGTAGCTGGTACAGAGGATGGTATCACTGCAATTCAGATGGATATTAAGATTCACGGTCTTACAAGACCAATCGTAGAGGAAGCAATCCGCAGAACAAGAGAAGCGAGAATGTATATTCTCAACGAAGTTATGATTCCTGCAATTGCAGAACCAAGAAAAGAAGTTGGTCCATATGCACCAAAGATTGTACAGATTCAGATTGATCCGGCTAAGATTGGTGACGTAGTAGGTCAGAGAGGTAAGACAATCAATGCCATTATCGAACAGACAGGTGTTAAGATTGACATTACAGACGAAGGAGCTGTATCTGTTTGTGGCGTAGAGCAGGAAATGATGGATAAAGCAGTGGATATGATTAAGATTATCACTACTGAGTATGAAGAAGGCCAGATTTTCAAGGGTAAAGTTACAAGCATTAAAGAGTTTGGTGCTTTTGTGGAATTTGCTCCAGGAAAAGAAGGTATGGTTCATATTTCTAAGATTTCAAAAGAGCGTATTAACCGTGTAGAAGATGTGCTTACATTAGGTGATGAAGTTACTGTAATCTGCATGGGTAAAGATAAGATGGGACGTTTCAGTTTCAGTATTAAGGACGTTCCACAATAATCACAAAGTTTTATAGCAGTTTTGGTAGCAATACTGAAACTGCTATTTTATATACTAGGATATTACAACGGTTTATTATAGAATATAATGCTCGAAATTTCCTAGTTTATAAAAAGTGATGCGCACGAATTTGAAAGGAAGATGCACTGCATGATAAACTCGACGCGGCAAAGCGTGCATGCATATTAGTTAGCTGGATTCGTGAGAGCGTGCTTGCACACTGTGTTCGATATTTGAAAATACAATGGTTTGTTATAAAAAGTACAAGATAAGGAGGAAAAGTTTATGGCACTTACACATTGTCCGAAATGTGGAACTGAGTTGAATGGAAAGAAAACATGTCCATCCTGCCAGATGGAAATTGCAACGTATACGAAAAAATTTTGTGTTCTGTGTAATAAAACCCTTGTGAATGCACCGGGGGATGTGGATTTTATTGCCTGTCCAAAATGTAAAACAGATTTGCAACCGGGAAGCAAAGAGTGTCCATCCTGTGGAATGGATTTAGAGGCGGTAAAGAAACGGCTTTGTTACAGGTATTGTGAGAAGTTTAAGCGAGATGAAGCAGAAGAAGAAGCAGTTGTACCAGCACCTTCCGGAAAGAATTTGTATATGAATTGCCCTGTATGTCAGGAAAAGATAAGTAAGGCGGCAGCATTTTGTCCTCATTGTGGACATCCATTTCAGAAAGTGAAGAAGCTGTTTGGCAAAAATGAGCAGTATGTGCAATGGTTTTTTACATGCTTTACGTTGGCGTTGCAGATAATTGTATTGATTCTTCTTGTACTAAAGTGAATAAATGGTGGGGTGAGGAAAGAGGCGTAGCAGTGGCTACGTGTGCTAAATTTATATCAAATTCTACTGCAAAGTGGGGCGTACAGATTGCAGGAATGAATTTGGGGACTCACTCTAGATATAATAGACATAGAAAAACAGCAGTTTGTAATAATAAACTGCTGTTTTTTAATAACATATTTAGTTACTGCGAAGCTTGAATTGAGAAACTAATTCTTTTAAAGTGGCCGCCTGGGAAGATAATTGTTCACAGGTTGCGGAAGTCTGCATTGCAGATACAGAATTGTTCTGAACTACAGAGCTGATGGATTCAAAGCCCTGTTCAATTGCTTTTACAGAAACAGACTGTCTGTCAGAAGCGATACGGATATTTGCAACTCCCATAACAATATTATCCATTTCCTGAATAACACGATTCATGGCTGCTGCAGTCTGTTCAGTAATCTCATTACCTTTCTGAATTTCAAGGATAGATTTATCAATTAATTCCTTTGTAGTAACGGCTGAAGCAGCACTATTTTCTGCTAGTGTACGAATCTGGTCAGCTACTACAGCAAATCCTTTTCCTGCTTCTCCGGCACGGGCAGCCTCAATAGCGGCATTTAAGGATAACAAATTCGTTTCTGATGCAATTTCTTCAATGTCTACAATGATTTTGCCAATTTCACTTGAGGTTTCCTTAATCAGTTCCATAGCTGAGGTAAGTTCACGCATCATGCTTGTGCTGATTTGTGTCTGTTCACCAATCAACTTGGCGTCATCATGGGCCTTATCGGTAGTACGGGTATTTTCCATTACTTGTTCGGTTACTTCTGTTACTGTTTCAAGGAGTTGCTGAATGGAAGTAGCCTGGTCGTTGGCGCTCTGTGCTAAATCCTGTGAGCTTCTGGCAAGCTCATTAGAACCATCTGATACCTGTCCGGCAACCTCGTCAATATGACGCATGGTATCGCTGATTACCACAACCATATCCTGCAATTCTGAATAAATTACTTCATATTCGCCAACAAAGGCTTCTTTATGCTCTACCTCTACATCAAAATTACCCTTTGCAAATTCGCTGATAATATGTGTCAAATCATTAATAATCATTCTCAGTTTGCTGACAGCCAGATTAAAGCTGTCGCCAAGGAAAGTCAATTCGTTGTTACCAGCAGCGGAAACGTCAATGTCCAAGTCGCCATTTGCCATTGAGTTGATAGCTGTTTCGATCTGATTAATAGGCTCTAACAGTCGGCTGGTTACTGTTTTGTAAGCCTGCACAATAAAGTACATATTAAACAGTAAAAACAGCAATTGGATAATGATATGTACGATTTTGTTTCCAAAATCCAATATCCCCAAAATACTTAAGAATTGTGCCAGAAAAATGATGACGGCCTGAAATCGAAATAGGAACGATAAACCGTCTTTAATACCGTTGTCTTTACGCATATAATTCCCCTCCTGTGTAGATAATGGTATAATGTAAAATATATAGTAATAATATACTATTTTCAGACTTTTTGTCAATGTAATTTGGATATTTTTAACCAATTTAGCAGGTATTCTCGGAAAATTCCAGCTTCGTTGTTAGAGCGGGTATTTTTGCGTTGAACCAGGTACATAGATTTCACAAAGGCAGCCTCCGCAAATGACCGCACAACAATGCCATTAGTTGCATCGTTTCTTGCCAGATAATCTAAAGTCATGCCAACTGCATAGTTATTTTTTGCCATTTGATGAATTACGTGATAATCAGTAACTTCAAGAATTACATCAGGCTCCACACCGTTTGAAAGAAAGTAATTGGTCTGAAGGTTACTGAGGGGAATATTTTTTCCTTTGATTACCATGGGTTGTTTTGCTAAATCTTGAAATGTTATAGTTTCTTTCTTAGCAAGAGGATGATTTTCATTCATAACCAAAACAAAATGGTTAGTAAAAAGATAATCCAGGTCATAGGTATTAGCATCTAATGGTCCCGGAGCCAGTGCAAGGTCAGCTTCATTTTCATTTAATTGATTTAACAGAATCAGATCAGGTAGTTCTGATAGGTTTAGGGAAATTTCAGGATATTGCTTCTGAAATGCATAGAAGAAGCTGGCAGGAAAGTATTGAAATACATCATAGGAGCCTAAAATGTACAGTGTCTTTTTGGCCGTATGTGAGATGAATTCCTTATTTAGAATTAATTCATATTCAGAAAGAATTGCTTTTGCATGAGAAGTAAGGTTGATGGCTTCTTTTGTAGGAAGCATTTGATTTTTGCTCCTGGTAAATAATTTTATGCCTAGTTCATCTTCTAATGCGAGAATGGTTTTGCTTAATCCCTGGGGAGAAATAAAGAGGGACTGGGCTGCAGCGGTTATGCTACGATACTTATATACTTCCAGAAAATAGGCTAATTGTCGTTGGTTCATATAGTGGTTCTCCTTTGCAAATTTTAGTATATTTTCTATTATCATAAACCAAATGGTTGATGGTGACAACTCTTTTTCTGCTTTTATGTTAAGAAAAAGTGTGCTATAACGTGGATATGACAAAGGCGTCCATAATTGATATGGGCGCCTTTTCTGTTGTTATAAATAGTGATAGGCAAAGGAGGAATGTGCTATGGATAAGACAAAATACTCATCAGGAGCCCCCTTAGAAGAAAAGGTAGGATATTCTAGGATGATAAAAATAGGCAATCTGGTAATGGTTGGTGGAACGACTTCTGTTCAGCCGGATGGTAACGTGTATGGAGAAGGTGATCCGTATGCACAGGCAAAATATGTATTAGAAAAACAGGTAAAGCTGTTGCAGGAAGCAGGAGCAGAAGCAAAGGACGTTGTTAAGGTTATGGCCTATGTGACGCATATGAAGGATTGTGGAGAAATCAGCCGTGCATATTCAGAAATCTTCCATGAGATAAGACCTTTGTTTACAGCGGTAGGAACATCGGAATTAAACCGGCCGACACAGCTTTGTGAAATAGAAATGATAGCAATTATTACAGAATAAACCTTATGACTGCGATGGTGCTGTATCGCAGGGAAGAAAAATAGGCAGCACAGAAATGAGGAAAGGTATGGCACGTATAGAAGAACATCCAATATTAGGTTCCACAGAAAAAGGTAGACAGGTGACGTTTACATTTGACGGAAAAGAATTGCAGGGATTTGAAGGAGAACCGATTGCAGTAGCTTTAAAGGCAGCGGGTGCCATGGTTCACCGTTATACTAAGAAAGAACATAAGCCCCGGGGAATTTTTTGTGCTATTGGAAGATGCACAGACTGCGTAATGATAGTGAATGGAAAACCAAATATTAGAACTTGTGTTACACCTCTAGAGGAAGGTATGGAGGTAAAAACACAGTATGGAGTATCGGATAAGGAGGAGATGGCATGAAAAGATATGAATTAATTATCGTAGGTGCAGGTCCTTCCGGGTTGTCCGCAGCCATTGAAGGAGCAAAGAAAGGAATGTCTGTTATTGTATTTGACGAAAATGCAAAGCCAGGCGGACAGTTATTCAAGCAGATACATAAATTTTTTGGTTCTAAGGAACATAAGGCAAAAGTAAGAGGTTACAAAATAGGAGAAGAGTTATTAAAGGAGGCCTCAGACGCCGGGGTAAAAGTTGTGTTAGATGCCACAGTAATCGGTATGTATCAGGACAAGGAGATTACCGTGAGAATTGGAGATGGCATTCAGCATTACAAGGGAGACAGTATTATTATTGCAACAGGAGCAGCAGAAAATATGGTTACCTTTGATGGCTGGGATCTTCCGGGTGTTATTGGTGCCGGTGCAGCACAGACTATGATGAATTTACACGGTATCCAGCCTGGTAGGAGAGTATTGATGTTAGGAAGTGGTAACGTTGGATTGGTTGTCAGCTTTCAGCTTCTGCAGGCAGGTTGTGAAGTGGTAGGTATTGTGGATGCAGCACCTAAGATTGGTGGCTACGGTGTTCATGCCGCAAAGGTTGCAAGAACCGGTGTACCCTTTTATTTGTCTCATACCATTACCAAAGCGGAGGGTACAGAGCATGTAACAGGCGTTGTTATCAGCGAAGTGAATAAGAGTTTTCAGCCGATTCCGGGAACAGAAAAGAGGTTTGAGGTGGATACCATATGTCTTGCTGTCGGACTTTCTCCAATGTCTCAACTTCTAAAGATGGCAGGCTGTGAGATGGAAGATAATCCAAGGAAAGGCGGTCAGGTACCAATTATTAACGAGTATGGAGAAACTTCCATTGCAGGTGTTTTTGCAGCGGGTGACGTATCTGGTATTGAAGAAGCAAGCTCGGCTATGATTGAAGGCAGAATGGCAGGTGTTTGTGCAGCTCACTATCTGGGATATTGTGATGAAGTGGAATTACAGGAAACATTAGACGAGCTTAAGAAGGATTTAGACAGTTTACGTCAGGGAATGTTTGCACCAAAGAATAGAGGAAAAGACATCAAAGAAACAGATGAAGGATTTCCGATTTCTACAAATCTGTTAAAAAAGGGATATATTGCAGAGGAAGAAATTGAGCAGTATCCAGGTGTGACTCATGGAAAAGGAATTCATCCTGTTATGGAATGTTCACAGAATATCCCATGTAATCCATGTCAGGACGCCTGTCCTAAGCATTGTATAAAGATTGGAAAAGATATCACAGCGTTGCCGGTAGTAGATGAAACAGCAGAATGTATAGGTTGCGGAATGTGTGTGGCGGCTTGCTCCGGTCAGGCTATCTTTTTAGTCAATGAAACATATGAAGACGGCTTTGCCACTATCACTATTCCATACGAGTTCCTGCCCCTTCCGGCAGTAGGCGTTAAGGGAATGGCATTGAACAGAAGTGGAGAGGAGATTTGTCAGGCAGAGGTGATTGAAGTACGGACAGCACCGGTATTTGACCATACGAATCTTCTTACTATGAAGATTCCTGCTGATATGGCTATGAAAGCCAGATTTTTCAAGCAAACCCTATGAAATAACAGCAGTTTGTGGCAGTTATTTTAAGCAAAGCAGGTATTGAAGTTAATGTTTGAGGAAAGGGAAAAGGTAAACGTATGAGTAAAGTGAATGACAGATCCAGGGATATCGGAGCATTTGTTCCAGAACCGGACGATAATCGATTAATATGTCGCTGCGAGGAGATCACAAAGGGAGAAATCAGAAAAGCGGTTCATGATGGGATGTTTACCATTACAGAAATAAGGCGATATCTCCGCTGTGGTATGGGACTTTGTCAGGGGCAGACCTGTGCAAGGTTAGTAAAGGGTATTTTAGCAAAGGAGTTAGGTGTTCCTTATGATGAACTGGAACCAGCAGTATCAAGAGTGCCAATGCGTCCTATTGAGATGCATGTATTAGGAAATGAGGAAGGAGCGTGTCAGTAATGGGAAATACAGCAGAAGTTGTAATTATCGGTGGTGGAATTATTGGATGCGCCTCCGCCTACTATTTAGCAAAAAAAGGCTGTTCTGTTATTGTATTAGAGGGCAGTGATTATATTGGAAATGGCGGTTCAAGTAGAAATGGAGGCGGGGTTCGTCAGTCAGGTCGTGATCCAAGGGAGCTTCCAATGGTTATGTGGGGCATCAAAAATATCTGGCCTACCCTTTCAGAGGAATTAGGGGTGGATGTGGAATATACACAGAAAGGAAATTTAAGACTGGGAAAAACAGAAGCTCATTTGAAAATTTTGCAGGGACTGACTGACAAGGCAAAGGCCTGTGGACTGGATGTAAGAATGATTGATGGTGATGATGTGCGCCAAATAAATCCCTATCTTTCAGAAGAAGTTATAGGAGCCAGTTGGTGTCCTACAGACGGACATGCCAATCCATTGACAGCCACTCTTGGCTACTACAAAAAAGCAAGAGAATTAGGTGTTCGTTTTATATCGGGGGAGCAGGTAGAGAAAATATTGAAGATTAAGGGAAATGCAAGAAAGGTCATTACATCAAATAATGTATATGAAGGCGAGAAAATTTTGGTGGCAGCAGGTTATGAAAGCCGCAAGATTACGGAGAGCGTTGGTATTGATATCCCGATGCAGCCACTGAAAATGGAATGTCTTGTCACAGAAGCGCAGCCTTATATGTTTGAGCAAATGTTAGGAACGGCAGAGGCAGATTTTTATGGTCATCAATCAAAACATGGCTCCTTTGTATTTGGTGGTTCTACTGGTTTGGAAGCTTACAACAAAGACAATGGAAAATTAATTTCCACAAGTCTTGGTGCTTCTTGTACCTGTCGAGGTATTATGAAATATTTTCCGGCATTATCTGATGCGAAAATTGTCCGGGCATGGACGGGATATATTGATGAATGTGCAGATAAGATACCGGTTATCAGTCCGGTGGAGGAAGTTCCGGGATTGTATTTGGCTTGTGGCTTTACCGGTCATGGCTTTGGTATTGCGCCGGGGGCAGCCTATAACATTGCAGAAATGATGACAGAGGGAACACCTGTTGTAGATATGAAGGAATTCCGTTACGACAGATTTAAGGCAAAAATTTAATGGTAATTGTTGCATTAAATTGCAAATAAAGCATACATAGCAAGATTGGAGGAGTGGCATATGGAAAAATCAGTTGAATTATCAAGAGTAGAAATCATTACTAGCATGGCAAAGGTAGAAGCTTTAAGGCCGGAATTAGGTAAGTTTGGAATCTCCGGCATGACTGTATACGAGACAAAGGGCTGTGGTGTACAGTTAGGTACACAGGAATATGAGGTGGAAAAGGCTTCTGAACCTAAGCTGTTAGACAAGCAGGTCGTTATGGTAGTGTTGCCAACCAATGAGGTAGACAAATTTTTAGATTTTGTGGAAAAGGAATTATACACCGGTCATATCGGCGATGGAAAAATTTTTATTTCTCCAGTCAGCAATGTGGTTCGCGTACGGACAGGAGAGGAAGGCAAGGACGCGTTGAAGGAAGGGAAAGCGTATTAAATAATATAGAAGAAAATGGTAACGGTTAAAGGTTTACAGGGATTTCCAGTTTGTGACTATGAAGGGACTGAATCGTTACAGAAAAGCGTAAAATGAAACAGAAAGGAGTGAGGTGTATGGGAGAAAAGAAGTTAGGTCTTGGCAGTGTAGTTGCTACAGGTGTGGGACTAATTGTGGCTACCAGTTGTCTCTTATCATTAGGAATTGGTGCTTCTGCAATAGGTACAACCTTTATCATTTCTATGGCAATAGCTTGTGGCTTGAATATGCTGACTGCATTATCAATTTCAGAATTGAATGCGCTTATGCCAAATCTGACAGGTGGGCTTGCGCAATATACACTGGCATGTTTAGGACCAGTTATTACAGTGATTGTTATGGTTGGCGGTTATCTGGTGTGTAATACGATAATTGGCAGTGCAGAATGTGCCATGTTTGGTAATACATTAAATGATATATTTCCACAGTTTGGCATACCGGGAAATATATATTGCGTGTGTCTGTTAGTAATTCTGATTATTGCAAATCTTAATGGCGTAGATATGTTTGCAAAGGTTCAGAATGTAGTTGCCTATTCTTTGATAGGTTCCCTGCTTATTATGGCAATTATGGGTACATGTAAAATAGGAACTGGAACCGTGGTGGAGCAGCCGGCAGTAATTTCCGCTGACTTTGCGGATGTTACTTCACTTTGTGGGCTGGCATTTTTCCTTTTTATAGGATGTGAATTTGTCGTTCCTATTTCCAATCAGGTAAAAAATGCCAGAAGAAATATACCGATGGGTATGATTGTCAGTCTGCTGCTGATTATGTTAATGCAGGCATTGATGGTAATAGGTTTTAAGAATTATACATTATGGGAGGTACTAGGTGAAAGTGCTACACCCCATGTACTATATGGTACTATGCTACTTGGCAAATTTGGGACCATCTGGATGGCGATTGTATCTATTTTGGCAGTGACAAGTAGTGTAAATACTTTGATATCATCTTTATGCTACATTTGTATGGGTATGGCGAAAATTAATTTGCTACCATCCATTTTCTTGAAGACCAACAAGAAAGGTGCACCATATGTTGGAATTCTGACTATTGGTGGTACGATGATTATCATTAACATTACTGGGTTGTCTACAACAGACCAGCTGTCATTTTTAATTTTAACAGGATGCGTATTCTGGATGATAGCATATATTGTTTCTCACATAAATGTTTTGGTGCTGAGAAAGAGGTTGCCAAAGGCACCTCGTACATTTAAGGTTCCGTTTGTCCCTGTTGTTCCAATTATCGGAATTATTGGAACTGTATGGATGATTTATAATATTGATTCTGACCCGGATGTAAGATTACGGATTTATAAAGTATGCCTAATAATCTTTGGCTTGTTAGCACTATATTCTGTAATCTGGATTAAGAAGGTAGTAAAGAAGCCTCTCTTTAAAGCATACCCGGTAAAGGATGTTATGGCAATGGAGCATGAGTTATATAGGGAATATCATAGCAACAAGTAAATTCTATTAGAAAAAGGAGTGTGTTATTATGAGCAATACAGCATTAGATATTTTATATTTAAATGAAGAAGATATGATTAAAGCAGGTGTAGGTGATGTAGTGCGTTGCACCGAATGCATGGAAGAATTGTTAAAAATCTTAGACAAAGGCGATTATCGAATGGGCGGTGAAAATGGTAATTCCCATGGCTGTATGGTAACATTTCCGGATGAACCAGAATTTCCAAATATGCCAAAGAATGCACCGGATAGAAGATTTATGGCAATGCCGGCTTATGTAGGTGGTAAATTTGACATTGCCGGTATGAAATGGTATGGCTCCAATGTAGACAACAGAGATAAGGAATTGCCCCGTTCTATTCTGATGGTTATGTTGAATGATAAGGAAACTGGTGCACCGTTATCGTTAATGTCCGCAAATCTATTAAGTGCATATAGAACTGCTGGTATACCTGGTGTTGGTGTTAAAAATCTGGCAGTGAAGGATGCTAAGGTATTAGGTATTATTGGTCCTGGTGTAATCAATTGTACAGCCATTGAGACCTTTGCAGCATTGAGACCGACATTGGATACCCTAAAAATCAAGGGCAGGGGAAAGGAGTCCATTGATCGCTGTATTACCTATGTAAAGGAAAAATGTCCACAGTTCACCAATATTATTGTGTGTGATACATTAGAAGAGTGTGTGAGAGACAGTGATATCTTAAGCTTTGCCACTTCAACACCGATGGGAGCTGGAAGAAGCTCTTACCCAAAGGTGAAGGAAGAATGGATTAAGCCGGGAGCATTGTTCTGTTTACCAGGCTCCTGTGATTTTTCAGATGAATTTATCACCAGCGGCAAGGCAAAGCTGGTGGTAGATAATATTAAGTTATATGAAGCATGGGCAGAAGAATATGCATACCCTACATACAATATCGTTTATATTTTAGGTTCTTTGTTTATGGACTTAATTCATGACGGCAAGTTAGACAAATCACAGATTCACGATTTAGGTGCAATTCTAAATGGTAAGGTTCCAGGACGTGAAAATGATGACCAGATTATATTATATTCCGTTGGCGGCATGCCAGTAGAAGATGTTGCATGGGGAAAAGAAGTTTATGATTATGCTTTAAAGAATGGAATTGGTAAAAAGTTGAATCTGTGGGATAAGCCGCAGTTGTTCTAAAAAATATAGAATTAAAGTAACTTATTCAAAACGAGACTGTGCCGAACGGCACAGCCTCGTATGAAAGCGTAGAGGTATCATACAAAAAAACGCAGTATGTGGGTTTCGTAAATCAAAGTAAGCTTCGGTTGAATAAGTGTAAGGATGCATTTGGAAAATAAGAAAGTCCTGAAATTATTGATTATTCAACAATTTCAGGACTAATTTAATAATGCCGGCGATGGGACTTGAACCCATACGAGGTTGCCCTCGTCAGATTTTGAGTCTGATGCGTCTGCCATTCCGCCACGCCGGCATGTGAACTCTCACAACAAAAATTAGTTTATCATATTGTGCAAAAAAATGCAACTATTTTTTCAATTCTTTTCAAAAAAATTATTTTTCCTCCCCATTATTGGCTTCCGGAGTAGGGTGAAATGGAGTAGCAGAGTCGTAATTTTTCGTATAAATCTGCCATTTTTCCGGTGATTCAGTCCATTTTTGGTTCAGCCATTCTGCAATTAGGGCAAGTCCTTCATCGGTAAAGGGGAATGTGTGAAATTCTTTATGTTCATCGGCTGTTGCATCAAAAATATAAGGTCCTGGCCAGATGACAGCTTCAAAAGAGGAATTCTCCTCGTCTTTCACGCATCGTATACGGTAACGCATTCCCTCATAACTTCCGGTGAATGCAGATTTTTTATAAAATGGGATGGATAGTAGATCTGTTTTTGCAATCATTATAAGTAGCTCCTGTTCGCTTGTTTTACAATTATGATTTATGATAGCATACGGAGAGGTGGGTGTCAAAATGGAAATGATGCGATTGGAAACAAGTTATATCAAATTCACAGTTTCACTTAGGGTATGTGTATCTACAAGAAAATTGAGATGATAGCCAAGGAATCACAATGATAACAATAGTTGTGATAGCAATAATAATATTTCTAGCATGGCTCCTTGGATTGATTTGGTGATAAGAGCATCGCAAAAGCGGTGCTTTTATTATGCCTGTGTAAAAGTTATTTCGGAATTGGTGGCAAGTCTGCCACTTCATGTTTACAAAAATAGGTGGATACAAATATGGTGGATATGTGCCAATTTAGTGGCGCATATCCATTATATTTTTGGAAAAAAACAGTTGAAGTTTTGTTGGGAATGTGCTAGCCTAATTATAGAGCGTAGGAAGGCGTGGGTAATGCCCGAATCCAAATATTCCATTGGCGGGTAGGTAGCTAGAAAATTAGCTGTCTATTTTTATGGACAAATTTAATTGCGTGCTAGAAAGAGGG
>JBGVIB010000129.1:0-3809 GCA_045122835.1 Lachnospiraceae bacterium | reverse complement strand
TTTCCTTTCTCAATTTGTGCCAGCATACTCTTGCTCACACCCGTCTGTTCCGCAACAATATCCAAACTCATTCCTTTTGACTTCCGAATCCTATTCAGATTAATTGCAATATTATGTGCTAAATAATCCATAACAATCCTTCCTCTCACTTTTAGCATAACACATTCCTGATATCATTTTATTATTAAAACCCACAAAGTTCAATTCATTTACTTAAATTTCCTGCTATTTGAAATATTCCCGTTACCGATTCACGCCCAATGTAAGTTCCTCAATTTCACAATACAACTGACCTGCGATCAATTTATCGGTGAACTACAGACTTTTGGTCGAACAAGAACACTATTTGCACACATATTATGCGAATATTTATTATGAAAAATCTTTACATTGCTTTGCTTATCCTAAACATACCTAAGTATCGTATCTTCTTATGACTAAACAATATCTCTCTCATTAATATTTACAAGTTCGCTAACATACATACCAGTTGAATTCACTAAATGTATTATAGCGAAAAAATCGCTGTAACCCAATAAATATAAGGGATACAGCGATTTTTACTATGTACTGTCAACTGTTGGTTATCCTCCACGTAGTATGATTACCTCTTCTCTCCATGATTATTTTGTAACTGTTCAGAACCCCCTTATTCAAAGATGAAATCTGAATGACCTGAAATAGCATTTTTAATTGCTTCATATGCATTATAACCTTGTTTATGAGCAGTACCGATATATGACATGATTTTCAGGTACTCTCTGGCTCCATCCTCACTTCGGAAACAACCAGATACTTTTGTTTTCACTTTAATCATTCTTAAATCGCGTTCCGCTTGGTTATTATCAAACGGAACAGCAAAATTATTTATAAAAAGGCAGACTGATGCCTTGTAATTCGCAAGGCGTTCCACCAGGGCAAGGATTTTTCCTTTTTTCTTTCGGCCACGTTTTTTTTCAGTGGTTTCTGGAAGTGGATTTTCCTTCCTGGCCTGTTCGATAAGTCCGTCATACTTTTTATCGAACTTATGATAGTAATAATAGCTCAGAGAGTCCTTGCCTTTCTCTACAGCTTTATCTTTGACCTTTTTCATTTCCAGTAAAAGGTCTATAAATGCAGATGCCCACTTCTGCTCGGGATAATTTTCATCAATCCCGGTCAGTTCACGGAGAAGATGGGCACAGCAGACTGCATGCTGGATATCCGGGTAATTCCAATAGGAAGCCCAGCAGTCATGCACGGCAATCCCTTGAAATTCTGTGAGAACACCGCATTGTTCCATTCCTGCAAAGCCACGTTTAGGGCTGATATCCAAATAGGTAAACTCCCAGTTTGAGGCATTATGAACCCACCAGAGCTTTTTATCCACTCTGGTTCCGGTTTCATCGAAATGTCCGAGTCCTGACTCAATCATTTTCTCTTTGATCTTACCAATCGTATCGGTCAGACAGTTGGCACAACGTTTTACCATATTACTTATGGTTCCCGTAGAAATTGGGATGTCAAACACACCAGAAAGAATCTCATGGGTACGTTTTATACTGACAGCGCCTACTGTATTTAAAGCAACAGCCAATGCCTGAAGGTTTTCCCCATACTGCACAGTTGCTTTTATGTCAGATGGAAATTCACCTTTGCGGTTATCTCCGTGTAGCATACAGATTGGTATTTCCAGTGTCTGATGTTCTGTTACATTTACAGTAACAACAGCATCAATCACATGACGTTTTTCTGCAATACAGGCAGTACCCTTGCACATTTCATAATGAGGACATCCTTCACATGCAGATGGCATATGCTTTATGGTCTCATCCGGCTCTGCAACTATTTTTAGGTGTGTTCCCTGATGTCCTTCCTGACCACCTGCTTTTTTTCCTGATGGTTTGCGAAGACTTTTGGGTGCTGGCTTTTTTAATCCATCACTTGAAGGTGGCTTAGAACTGTTCTTTGAATTTTTGTTGAGCTGTTCTTTCAGTTCCTTGATGGTTTGGTTTAATTCTGCTACAGTTTCAGTTAATGCCTGATTTTGTGCTGTTAACGTTTCTATTTGGATTATAAGATTACGAACGAATTCTTCTGTAATATTAATTGGCATTCAAACCACCTTCTTTCCTGCGAATTTTCTACTCTAATTGTACAAGATAATGTAGGAAAATGCGAATTTGTTATATTTGTGATACCGTCAAAATGACAGTGGATAATTATTATATTTGGTAGTGAAAATGGTCGTAATACAACAATTTTATACACATTTTTCGTTTATGCAAACTAAAATCAATGATATGCGCTGAATTTATCCAACATCAAATGATAAAAAGATACTTTATCCACAACCACCATAAAGTGATGAAGAAAATCTGAAAATAATTTCTATGATTTGCACAAATGTTTTTTAGAAAATCACAGGGGGTTCTGAACAGTTACATTTATTTTATAAACAAATCATCTAATGTAATGATACCAGGGTCAAAAGGTCTAAACTTTTCTCCAGCTACCGAGTTCAGAGATATCTTCCCCTATATGCTCCATATATCCTTCGCACAAAAAGCCTAACACTTCCTTTTTCTCCAATTGAATTCTTCCAAGACCTAATGGTGACGGAATTTTTTCTAGAAATTCTCCCAGACTGCCCTTTGGTATCCGCCACACTTCTACTTGAATTTTTTTCCCACTTTCCGTAGTTTTAATCAATCCCGGCTTTGCAGGTTCTGTAGGCAGCTTGATTAACTTATAATACGGTGCCGTCTCTGTTTCTTCCTCAAACTCTGCTCCCAATTCCAATAACTGATGCTCCAATGCAAGTCCACGCATATGCAATCCACATACTGCCAACTCCACCATATCATCCTTTTGTGTATCTGTTTTCGACACATCCACAAGTTGATACAACTCTGCCAGCTCCATATTAAGCCCTTCCTGTCCGCTTAAAGCAAAACTGGTAACTCCAAATGGAATCTCATCTGCTGCAAATCCAGCCTGAAAATCTAATGCACATAAATCCAGAAGGTTACAATGGTTTGTATAAAGTCCCATGTTACTGTTGGTCTGAATCGGATCGGCATCCACTTGTTCTCTGGTATACGTTCCTCCGGAAGTAGGCATAAGCAGTATACTGTTTTTCAAAATCTTCTTTACCTGACACTTAATCTCTGCTAATCGATGCATTGCCTTGAATACAGAATCAGCCTTTAAGTCTTCTTTATTTCCGCTTCGCAGAATTTTTTCTGTCACAGGTACCATTGCCTTTCCCTGATTTTGTTCTACGAAACTTCCTAATGCTGCCCAGCGTTCTGCAATCCATGGTCCATCATATAAGATAGATGCAGCCTCGCTAAAAATAGAATAATCAATGTATTCTATTGGTATTCCCATTTTTTCCAGATTTTTGATAACACTTTCCCATTTTTCCTTATACGCCTTTGCATAAGGTCCGAAAAAGGTCAATTCTGTCTTTGGAATACAGATTTTTTCTGGTATCCTTTTCATTAAAGGAGCAAATTCTTTGGACCATGGACAATCTACATCATAACTTCTCTCCACAAAATCTACCCTTTGTGCATCTTCCAGATTATGTGTAAACACAGTAACGCAATCCAAAGAAGCGCAGGCTGGTACAACTCCTTTCGTTGACCACGCACCTAAACTCGGCTTAAATCCCACTAAGTCATTTAATGCAGCGGGAACTCGACCTGAACCGGCTGTATCTGTTCCAAGGGCAAATGCCGCCTGTCCCATAGCCACACATACTGCAGATCCGGAACTGGAACCGCCACTAATCATCTCTTCTTTTAATGCATTGTGCACCTCTC
>JBGVIB010000128.1:0-6645 GCA_045122835.1 Lachnospiraceae bacterium | reverse complement strand
GCAGACAATTCACGAGCCGCTTTTAGTGGAGGTGAAATCCACTCCTTAGGGAGACTTAGGCATGAGGGCCACACCCCGAATGTCTTAGTCGGACTTAGGAGTTAGTTCACCGGAACGTTGGCTCGGTCTGCGTGGAACCTTCTGCGCCTGCCACCGGCGTCCGGGTAGCGACCATGATTAAACACCCCTACAAACCAGAATTTGTCCACACCACAGTGACTTTTTTTCCGAAATGTGATACAGTAGGAATATCAAATTCGGAAAGAGGAGAAGAATATGAAATTCATGCATATATCAGATCTGCACATAGGAAAACGAGTCAACGATTTCTCTATGTTAGAAGATCAGGCATATATCTTTGACCAGATACAAAGTATCATAATGCAGGAAAAAGTAGAGGGTGTGCTGATAGCTGGAGATATTTATGATAAGGCAGTGCCGTCCGCAGAGGCAGTACAGCTTTTCGATGATTTTTTAACAGAACTGGCAGCAAAAAAACTGCCGGTTTTTTTAATATACGGCAATCATGATTCCCCGGAACGTCTGGCATTTGGAGCAGATTTGTTAAGGCACAGCAACGTGCATGTTTCGCCAGTGTATAATGGCAAAATAGAACCAATTATAGTAGAGGATGCATATGGAGAACTGGCAGTGTATCTGTTGCCATTTCTGAAACCGGCATATGTAAAGCATGCATTCCCGGAGGCAGAAATAGGAAGTTATGAAGAAGCAGTTTCTTATGCACTGTCCCGGATTAGCGTTGATACGAACAGGCGAAATCTTATGGTTGCCCATCAATTTGTGACAGGTGCCGCTGTCTGTGATTCCGAGGAGCTTTTCATTGGCGGACAGGACAATATAAGTGCATCCTTGTTTGCAGATTTTGATTATGTTGCATTGGGACATATTCATGGACCACAGCATATCGAACAGGAAACGGTACGTTACTGCGGTACCCCGTTAAAATATTCATTTTCAGAAGTAAATCATAAAAAATCTGTCACAATAGTGGAACTGAAAGAAAAGGGAACGGTAGAACTTACAACTGTTCCACTGATTCCAAAGCGTGATATGCGAAAAATAAAAGGAACCTATCTTGAAGTGACAAGCAAATCCTTCTATGAGAACAGCAACACAGAGGATTATCTCCACATTACATTGACAGATGAGGAGGATGTGCCGGATGCTATGGGTAAGCTACGCAGCATTTACCCAAATCTGATGAAATTAGAGTACGACAACAAGCGTACAAGGGAGAACCAGTCCATCGACCAGTGTGGGGAAATGGAAGAAAAATCCCCGTTGGATTTGTTTCAAGAATTTTACACTTTGCAAAATAATCAGGAAATGACAGAGGAACAGAATGAATTTATCAAAAATCTTATGGAAAAGATATGGGAGGATATGTAAATGCGTCCATTAAAATTAGTGATGTCCGCATTTGGCTCCTATGCGGGGGAAGTAACAGTGCCTTTTGAGGAATTTGGAGATACGGGGCTGTACCTTGTGACAGGTGATACAGGAGCAGGAAAAACGACTATATTTGATGCTCTTACCTTTGCTTTGTATGGGGAAGCCAGCGGAAAAAACAGAGAGCCGGTGATGTTTCGGAGTAAATATGCACAGCCGGATACGCCTACCTTTGTGGAGCTTACCTTTCTGTATCATGGGAAAAAATATACTGTCAGAAGAAATCCCGAATATGACCGTCCAAAGAATCGTGGACAGGGTATGACAAAGGAAAAAGCGGAAGCGGTGCTTATATTTCCGGATGATAGAAATCCGGTAACGAAGTACAAAGAGGTTACAGCGGCAATTACAGAATTGTTAGGGTTAGACAGGAATCAATTTACCCAGATTGCCATGTTAGCCCAGGGAGAGTTTCAAAAACTGCTCCATGCTAAGACAGAGGAACGCAGTGAAATTTTCCGTAAAATATTTCATACAAAGCCTTACCAGATTTTACAAGAAAAGTTGAAAAGTGAATCAGCAGAGCTTCGTGTGCGTTATGAGGATGTGCAGAAAAGTATTTTACAGTATGTGGCAGATGTAACTTGTGCAGAGGAAAGTGTGTACTATGCAGAACTTTCTTCCATCAAGAAAAAGAAAACGATTTCCACAGTGGAAGACACCATGAAACTGATAGAAGAAATCATAGCAGAAGATGAAACGCAGCTTTCAGGAACGGAAAAGCAGGTTGCAGAAAATGCAGAAGCCTTTGATAAGGTAAACCAGCAGATTGGCAAGGAAACAGCAAGGCAGAAGGCAAGAGAGGATTTAAAGGCAGCGGAGCGTGGATTAGAGAAGGAAACACCAATATTTGCCGAAATAAAAGAAAAGCATAAGTCACTAGAAGCCAGAAATAAGGAAATTGAAGCCACAGCAATTGCTATAGAAACAGAAAAACAAAAGCTGGCAGGCTATGATACGTTATCTGCATTACAAAAGGAATTGCAGCAAAAGAGAATGGCATTACAATCCTTGATAAAGCAAATGGAATCAGGAAAAGTAAAAGAAAAAGAACTGACAGTCGGGATAGATTCCTGTGTTAAAGCGTTGGAAGAATTAAAGCAGACAGGTGAGAATAAGCTGCAGTTAGAGAATCGTCTGCATATTCAGCAGGAGGAGGATAAACAATTACAGGCTCTTGCAGAAGATTTGCAACAATATGAAAAACAGATAGGCTTACTTACACGTGCAGAAAAACAGTACCAGGAAGCAAAGCAGATAATGTTAGCAGAAGCAGAACGTGCCACAAGATTAGAAGTTGCTTTATGGGATGAGCAGGCAGGTATCTTGGCTGAAAAATTGCAGGATGGGGAAAAATGCCCGGTATGCGGTTCCATTCATCATCCGGAACCTGCAAAGAAAAAGCAGGAAGCACCGGATAAAGTAACTGTAGACAATGCAAAAGAAAGCGCAGAGCAGGCACGCTTGAACGCAGAAAAACAGAATCAGGAAGTGGTACGCTGCAAGGAACGGAAGAACAGTTTGTCAGATAGTGTTAAAAAGAGGGCATCAGAGTTGTCTCTTAGGGGCGAAATAGAAGAAATCAAGGCACAGATGCAAGAAAAACAAAGCACTTGTGCAGAAAAAAAACAGGCACTGCTGGCAGACAAGAAAGCAATAGAACAGCAGATGGTGCGCCGTCAAAAATTAGAAAAGCACTTGCCAGAATTAGAAAATAATTTGAAGCAGATACAAGTCACTGCAATTGAAAACGGAAAAAAATTAACAGAATATGAAGTTGGTATTCAGAACGCAGAAACCAGAGAACAGGAAGTTCGAGCAAACTTAGAATTTATAAATAAAGAAGAAGCAGAAACAAAAATCAAAGAATTACAACAACAGAAGCAGGAAAAAGAGCGGGCTCGCGACGAAATACAAAAGCAGTATGCGAAAAGTGAAAAACGGATAAATGATTATCACCAGACCATAGCTACATTGAAGGCACAGCTTGAGGATGCAGAGCAACTTAATATGGAAGAACTGATACAGCAGAAACAGAAATTGCAGCAGAGAAAAGCAGCGTTAGAAGAACAGAAAAAGCAGTACCAGATACGTTTAAATGGCAATATAAAGGCTCACAATGCCATTTCCAAGCAATTTTCTAATATGCAGGAGGTAGAAAACCACTGGACCTGGGTAAAGGCATTATCGAATACGGCCAACGGTAACCTTACCGGCAAAGAAAAAATAGCATTAGAAATTTATGTGCAACGTTTCTACTTTTCGCGGATTCTACGATATGCAAATGTGCGGCTGATGATGATTTCTGGTGGTCAGTATGAATTGGTGTTACGAAAGGAGCCGGTGAATCAGAAAAGCCAGAGCGGTTTGGAATTAGATGTAATTGACCATTATAATGGTAGTGTACGTAGCGTGAAAACCCTTTCCGGTGGAGAATCCTTTCAGGCGTCACTTTCTCTGGCATTAGGGTTGGCTGATGAAATACAGGCATCTGCAGGAGGAATCCAGTTAGATACTATGTTTGTGGATGAAGGCTTTGGTTCACTAGACGAGGAAGCCCTGAATCAGGCAATGCGGGTGTTAAACAGTCTGGCTGATAGCAAGCGGCTGGTAGGAATCATTTCCCATGTGGGAGAGTTAAAGCAGCAGATTGAAAAGCAGTTAGTGGTGACGAAGGATAAAAGCGGCGGAAGCCAGGTGGAACTTGTAGTGTAAGAAAATGCCCGATTTCAAAATACAAAATGGCACTTGGGGTTGCACTTTAAAATCATGCATAACGACAAAGCAAATGTGGCAGAAGATAATTGGTGTATGTACACTTTGAAAAGTAAGTAATGCAATCTCTTTATTTTGAAAAATTCAACTAGTAAAAAATACATTTTAAATACAAAGAAATAGGCAGTTAATGTGTATTATTAACAAAAACAATAAAAACCTTGTATTTTTTTAAATACAATATATATTTTCGCCCAAACAGGTGATATAATATGATTTAAAAGTCTGAAATGCAAGAAAGGAATTATAGGAACATGAGAAAAAAACTAATCCTGGTTACATCACCGCCGGCATGTGGTAAGACATTTATTTCAAAGAAGCTTGCTGAACACTTACAGCATGTAGTTTATCTTGATAAAGATACATTAATTGTATTATCAAAACAAATTTTTAAAGTAGCAGGAGAAGAATACAACAGAAGTTCTGATTTCTTCGAAGAACATATTCGTGATTATGAATATGATGCAATTATTGATTTAGGTTTAGAAGCTTTATTATATGAAGATATGGTACTGATCAATGCACCATTTACAAGAGAAATCCGTGATAAGAAATTTATGGATTCCATGAAAGCAAAGCTTGCAGAAATTAACGCAGAGCTTTGTGTGGTATGGGTAGTGACAGATCCGGAAGTATGTCATCAGCGTATGATTGCCAGAGGTTCTGACCGCGATACATGGAAGTTAGAGAATTGGGATGAATATATTAGCGGCGTGAATTTTGAAATTCCAGAGTTGTTAAAAGATCCTACACAGAAAAACAGTCTTTTGCTTTTCAATAATTCTTCAGAGGAAGAATTTAATGAGTCAATGAAGAGAATCGTTGCTCAGTTACAGGAAGCTGAATAAGATACGAAAAAAAGTGCTGGAACATGTTGTTCTGGCATTTTTTATATACTAGAGCGTGGCCCAAAATTCATTGCTACAATTTGCACGCCCCACTTTGCGGTAGAATTTCCTAGTATATAAAGTATCTTTCCTTGACACGATATGTTAAAATGGTATGGATATAGTATTTTGAAAGGAGGCGGGTGGCGACACCTGTATACAAAATGAAAAAACAGAAACATCGAAATTCATTTTCAGGCTCGATAGGATTCGTGCTTGCTGCTGCGGGAAGTGCAGTGGGTCTGGGAAACATCTGGCGATTTCCCTATCTGGCAGCAAAAGATGGAGGAGGACTTTTTCTGGTAATCTATCTGGTATTGGCATTTACCTTTGGATTTGCACTGCTTACCACAGAGATTGCAATCGGAAGAAAGACAAAACAGAGTCCGCTGACAGCATATGGTAAAATTCATAAAAAGTGCAAATTTCTTGGAGTAATAGCTAGTTTGGTGCCGGTTATTATTATGCCATATTATTGCGTTATTGGTGGTTGGGTTGTGAAGTACTTTCTAGCCTATCTCATGGGTGAAGGCAGTAGGGCAGCAACAGATGGCTATTTTGCAAATTATATTGCAGAGGAGCAGCAACCAGTTGCTTTGATGACAGTATTTCTGGTGATTGTCGTGGTTATTGTAATCCGTGGTGTAAATAAGGGAATAGAATCTTTTTCCAAGGTGTTGATGCCTATTTTGTTATTGTTAGTAGTGGGTATTTCAATCTTTTCATTGACTATTCATCATACAGATGAAGCAGGAGTAACACGAACAGGATTAGAAGGTTTCTTAATCTATGTAATTCCGAATTTCGAAGGATTGACTCTGAAAGGATTTTTCACTGTTTTGGTGGATGCTATGGGACAGTTGTTTTTTAGTTTAAGCGTTGCCATGGGAATTATGATTGCTTATGGTTCTTATGTTAAAGACGATGCTAACATGGTGAAGGCTATTAATCAGATTGAAATATTTGATTCAGTAGTTGCATTTTTAGCAGGTGTTATGATTATTCCTGCTGTGTATACATTTATGGGAAAAGAGGGAATGGCAGCACACGGCCCGGGATTAATGTTTGTATCATTGCCGAAGATTTTTGACTCTATGGGCAAGGCTGGTGATTTGATGGGATGCCTGTTCTTTGCCATGGTATTATTTGCTGCACTAACCAGTGCAGTTTCTATTATGGAAGCAGTGGTGGCAAGCTTTATGGACAAGTTCCATATGTCCCGTCTCAAAGCTACTGTCATTGAAACTGTAATTGCACTGGTAGGTGCTATTCTTGTATGTCTTGGCTACAATAAGTTATATTTTAACATTAAACTGCCAAATGGCTCTGAGGCACAGATTCTCGATATCATGGATTACATCAGTAACAATTGTCTGATGCCAATCGTGGCAATCGGTACTTGTATTCTCATTGGCTGGATTACAAAGCCATCTCTGGTAATTGATGAAGCAGAAAAGACTGGATGTAAGTTCAGTAGAAAGAAATTGTATATTGTAATGATTCGCTATATTGC
>JBGVIB010000127.1:0-10462 GCA_045122835.1 Lachnospiraceae bacterium | reverse complement strand
AAGGCATTAAATGTAAATCCAATCAACTTTGTTTCTCCGGTATCTGGTTCTGCAGAAGATATTATGCAGACTTTCTTCTGGCTTGACGTGGATAATCCAAAAGCTCTGCATTTCTTCCCTATGGTTCCAAGTAAAAAGAAATATGGAACGGGTAAACAGATAAAAGCACAGTATGATGACAATGATGATATGCCTGCAGTTGCTCCAGTTGGGATGTGGTTTAATTACAATTTAGTCAACCAGTTCATGCATGAATGGATGCTACACAAAGAAGAACTTGCACATGGCGAAATCACTTCTGAGGAATATCTTGAATGGAAACTGAATTGGCCAGATACCTGTGTGGAAAGTGGTCCCTCTTGTCAACCATGCGAACCAAAATATAAATGGAAAATTAATTCCGATACGGATAAATGAAATAACAGAAAATTATTTTAGAAGTTTCATTATTTTGTGAATGCCTGAGATATAGGTATCAAAAAGGTATCACAAACAAAAGAAAAGTCCCACAAACAGCGTATTTACGCCATTTGTGGAACTTTGTGTATTACTCGAACTCAATAGTCCCCGGTGGCTTACTAGTCAAATCATACATCACGCGGTTAACTCCCTTAACCTCGTTAATCACCCTAGTCATCACTCGGTTCAGCACTTCGTACGGAATCTCAGCGCTCTCCGCTGTCATAAAGTCTGACGTCGTAACTGCTCTAAGCGCAACTGCGTAGTCATAAGTTCTGCCATCCCCCATAACACCTACAGAGCGCATATTGGTAAGTGCAGCAAAATACTGACCTAATCCCTTATCTAATCCCGCTTTCGCGATCTCTTCGCGGTAGATGAAGTCTGCATCCTGAACCATTTTTACCTTTTCGGCGGTTACTTCGCCGATGATACGGATGCCAAGGCCTGGGCCTGGGAATGGCTGGCGGTATACAAGGTATTCCGGGATGCCTAATTCTAAGCCGGCTTTGCGCACTTCGTCTTTAAATAACATACGAAGGGGCTCGATGATTTCTTTGAAATCAACACAATCCGGAAGACCTCCTACGTTGTGGTGAGACTTGATTACAGCGGATTTTCCAAGGCCGGATTCAATTACGTCCGGGTAAATAGTTCCCTGTACCAGATAGTCAACTGCACCAATTTTTTTTGCCTCTTCTTCAAATACACGGATAAATTCTTCACCGATAATTTTACGTTTTGCTTCCGGTTCGGATACGCCGGCAAGCTTTTCGTAGAAACGCTCCTGTGCGTTGACACGGATAAAGTTCAAGTCATATGGACCTTCCGGACCAAATACTGCTTCTACTTCATCACCTTCGTTTTTACGAAGTAAACCATGGTCTACAAATACGCAGGTAAGCTGTTTGCCAACTGCTTTTGCAAGCATAACAGCTGCAACAGACGAGTCTACACCGCCAGATAAAGCGCACAGGACTTTTCCGTCGCCAACTTTTTCACGAATCTGCTGAATTGTGGTTTCCACGAAGGAATCCATTTTCCAAGTACCTGCACAGCCACATACTTTGTACACGAAATTGGAAAGCATTTTGACGCCTTCCTCTGTGTGCATTACTTCTGGGTGGAACTGTACTGCGTATAATTTCGCTTCCGGATTTTCCATAGCAGCAACTGGACATACTGGAGTATGTGCAGTTACAGCAAATCCTTCCGGTGCCTTTGCGATGTAATCGGTATGGCTCATCCAGCAAATGGTTTTCTTTGCAACATCACCAAATAAAAGAGACGTGTTTTCCACTTCTACTTCTGTTTTTCCATACTCACTAACCGGTGCAGTAGCAACCTCACCGCCTAACATATATGACATTAACTGAGAACCATAACAAATTCCCAGAACAGGAATATTCATTTCAAATAATTCCTTCTGGCATCTTATGGAGTCTTCTCCATATACGCTGTTTGGACCTCCAGTTAAAATAATTCCTTTTGGATTCATTTCCTTAATCTTGTCAAGGCTCATATTATAAGGATGCACTTCACAATATACGTTACATTCTCTGACTCTTCTTGCAATCAACTGGTTGTACTGACCACCAAAGTCCAGAACAATAATCATTTCTTCTTTCACAGGTATCCTCCTTTATTTTAGAATACTCTCATCTGTATTCCCATTTCCTTTTAATGATAGTATATTATGAAACCAAAGACAAGCTTTTTTTCTTCTTTCTCTACAAATTCCTTATGAAAGTACAGCACCTATAACCCTCACTTCCGTGCTGCCAGCTTTCGCCAAGCTTTTTATGATGGTGTCAAAATTTCTGCAAATAAAGCAGCTTTCGTTTTACCGAAAGCCCTCCTGTGCAGATATATGCAATCTTATCCTTAAGTTTCCGTCACCTGTTCTTTAAACCTTAACAATAACTTATGACGAAATAATAAATAAGCAATAACATTACACTAACCAACCTACCAAAGAAAACACCATCATAAGGATTGTCTTTTATAATTGGACTTCAAATACCTGTGTCTGGTTGCAGATATCCAGTGCCATCTGCAATTCCATTATGCGTTCTGTGATTTTGTCGTAGTCGCTGCAGACCTGCTTCTGGTCATAATTTACTACCAGATAATCAATGCCATTGTTTCTTGCATGACTTCCCACCAGGCGCTCTTTTTCCGGCTTCTTGCGCATCATGTCCAAGGTAAACTTTCGTCTGTTTAATTGCGCCATTTCCACTAACACTTCATCTATGGTCTTTCCGATTTCAGGAAGAACGGTGGTACAGTTGAATTGATTGACTGCATGTTTCAACTGTCTTATTCGTTCATCTAAATTACTGATTTCTTCAGCTGTTTTCTGGTAATCGTACTCTGGGATAACTGCACTTTCTCCTTCGGTCATAATGTAGGTGGAATTGTTTTCTTCTAAGGAAAGCAGATAATCCTTCTGGTCTTCTAATTTCTTGATTAATTTATTGGCGGCTGCCGATGTTAGTTTTTTTATTTCCATGATTGTTTCCTCCTAATCCTAGAGTGTGTCCCCTAATTGCTTTCTGCAAGATATGCATTCCACTTTGCGAAGAATTTCATATAAATTTAGTATGCGTAATGAGTACGTATGTTAAATTTATAGCAAATTTCACCGGGAAGTGGCACGTGCAAATTGTAACAATGAATTTTCATGACCTCTATAACAAGTATTTTTAGAAAGTGCAAGGCTAACTGCCACTCTCTCATATATAAAAATATACCACATTTTCCCACACCTGTCATTGAACTACTAATTTAATGACAAATATATGAAAATGCGGTATAAAAATAACATTTTTGCATGTTTAGGTGGTTAGTGACTCACATGCTGGCTTTGGTGAAGATATTTTTCCCGTGTAGCCAGTCCGCCTCGTATATGCCGCTCTGATTTGTTTACATCTAATATCTTTCTTGCCTGTCTTGCAAGAGCGGGATTGATTTGCAGCAATCTATCAGTAACATCCTTATGTACCGTACTTTTGCTCACGCCAAACTGCTTGGCTGTCTGCCGGACTGTTGCATTATTTTCCACGATATAAGTTGCAATCTCTATTGCTCGTTCTTCGATATATTCTTTCAAAGATGCCCCCAGAATTTGTTTTTTACATTGTATGCAGGGGTGGGGCTGCTTATTCTATTACTTCGCTATACCTTATATAGTGGCATCCGAATTTCCACCGTAAAACACTCCTCCTTCAGGGAAGCCTCTGCCGCACCTCCCATCTGCTCTGTAAACTGCTTCACAATGGCAAGTCCCAATCCCGTAGTTTTGCGGCTCCGGGACTGGTCCGTGGTATAGAAACGCTCAAAAATCCTCTCAATATCCTGTTTTTCAATACTGTCTGTCCGGTTTGATACGCAAAGTACCATCTGGTTCGCCTCCTGTGCAAGTACCAGGCGATACTCGCCGATTCCATGCACCAGAGCATTTCGAATCAGATTTTCTATAATTCTTGTAAATGCATGTTTATCCGCAAAAATACGGCATGGTGTCTGTGTAATTTCCACCTCTGGTTCGCAGCCTTTTTTTAGAAAATCCTCATAAAACATGGAAATAGTTTCTGCAAAAAGATTACCGGCATTTAACACTTCCGGTTCTAGCTGCATTTCTCCTGCCTCAATTCTGGCATACTCAAACAACTGGTTTAACATGCCTGTTACATCATCTAAGCGGTGTTCCACAATCCTAGTGTATTCTAACTTTTTATCCTCAGGTAAATCTTCATTCTGCAGCATTTGAATATATCCTTTTGCGGAAGTCAGCGGGGTGCGTATATCATGGGAAATGCTGGTGATGCTTTCCTTGTAGGTTCTGTTTACCTTCTTTAAAGCCCCTTCCGTCTCTCTGTAACGTGCAAGCACGCGATTAGTGGCTTCTATTACATCCTCTGTTTTTCCAATATGACAAAAAGAGGTCACCTGTAAATTCGTGTCCTCTTTTTCCAACAGCGAAAGCTGCTCTGACATATGCTTCATTTGTTTTCTGTAACACCACAGACGGGCGGACAAAATGCCCGCCCAGATAACAACTGCTATATTAATTCCTAACAATATACTTTCCATGTTTCCTCTCATTCTGCCGATTATCCGGTCTTGTACCTATTTGAAATTTTGGTAACTATTATTTCACATCTCTTTTGTTAAAATTCATAGTTCCAATAAGAAGGGATGCTGCTGTCCAGATAATAGATGCAATTACCATGTGCTTTAAATAAGTTCCATCCGCATTGGTAAGCGGGCAACTTGCCATTAAATCTACTATCCAGTAATCCGATACTTTAAAGTTAAATCTGTTGAAAAGCAAATCCAACATACTGGAAAATAATGTTGAAAATGTAATAAGTACCATACCGGTTGAAATTGCAATTCCCACACTTCTGCTTATTTCACTGAGTGCAACAATAATTCCAGTAAACACCATATTCATTATAATCTGAAGACCTGCATAAATAAACAAGGTTTTAAAAAATTCCACATTGAGTCCATCTGTTCCCTTAAAACAGATACCCAAAAGTACGGATGCTGTCAAACATATGATACACATAAGTGCAGATGCCATAACAGATGCCACATATTTTGATTGAAATACCTGTCTTCTGGAATAACCCTTTCCTGTAAAATTTTTAATTGCACCATTCCCATACTCTGCCACTACGAAAATACATACAAAAATACATGTTAAAATTTGTATCATACCACCTAACATTGTCTGTACCACATCTAAAATACTGCTAGGAGCATCTTCCGGTTCCTGCTGTGACACTTCTTGTCCAGTTTCAGCGGACGATGCAATGATATCATTTGTATTATCACCATCTGTATATGTTTCTTCCGGTTCCACATATTCAAATGTAATACTGGTATTTTCTGTTCCGATGCTGTTACTTTCCCCTTTCTCTAACAAATACAATGTTCCATACAACAAAAACACCATGCCAAATGCAATAAGGCTGCACACAAAAAAACTCTTACTTTTGCGAATCTTATACCATTCACCACTCAACAACTTAAACATCTTGTGAACCTCCCAATATATCCATAAAATAGCCTTCCAAATCCTGTCCTGCCAGATAACTTTCAATGACTTCTACTCCATTTTGTATCAGTTCTCTATTTGTCTTTTGTGTCTGCTCTAAATGCTCAAACACACGCAAAATTCCAGGCTCCGGCACATCATATTGTGTAATCTTAAGTTTCTCCTCCAGAATGCGACTGGCGCTCTCTGCATCATTTACCACCAGCTTATGACAGCGGCGGCACCGCTCATTCAAATCATCTGCATCAAATTCATCGATTAACACACCATTTTTGATAATGCCATAGCGGGTTGCAATTTTGGAAAGTTCCCCTAAAATATGACTAGAAATTAATATCGTAATATCTCTTTCATGATTCAGTTTCAATAAAAGCTCTCTAATTTCTTTAATTCCTTCCGGGTCTAAACCATTAATCGGCTCATCCAAAATAAGAAAATCCGGACTGCAGAACAGGGAAATAGCAATGCCCAAACGTTGCTTCATGCCCATGGAAAAGTTTTTCACTTTCTTTTTGTCAGCATGTTCCAAACCAACTAAGGCAAGCATTTCATCTACCCGATTTTTATCCGTAATGCCAAAGGAACGTCTTATGATTTCTAAATTCTCTCTGGCCGTCATATTTGGATACACACCAGGATTTTCTATCAGAGTTCCTATGCGCTTTCTCTGCTTTTCTACTTCATCGGAGCCAAACAGTTCAACTGTCCCTTGGGAGGAAGAAGCCAGCCCTGCCACCATTCGCATAAAAGTGGTCTTACCAGCACCGTTTTTCCCGATGAAACCATAAATATCTCCTTTCCGCACATGCATGGAGACAGCATCCACAACTTTCTTTTTTCCATATACTTTTGTAAGATTTTCCGTTCTTAATACATATTCCATTGTATTACGTTTCCTTTCTGTTACTCCTTCAAAGTGTATTTGAAAACTCATTTCTACAATTATACACCCTGTAGTAATCTCTTCTGTATTTCACAGGTACTATTCTAACAAGAGGTATTTTAGAAACCTTAGGAAAAGTATAAAGAAATCTTAAAGTTTTTTATTTCATTTTAAATCCAATTCCCCACACAGTCTGTATGTAGGTTTCTTCCTTATTTACTTTAGCTAATTTCTGTCGTATATTGCTGATATGTACATTCACTGCATTGTCTTCCCCTAAATATTCCTCATTCCACACAGATTCATAAATATTATTTTTCGTAAATACTTTCCCCGGATTTTCCATCAAAAGCTCTAATATCAGATATTCCCGTCTTGTCAGTGCAACTTCTGTGCCCCCGACAGTAATGCGAAATTCTTCCGGCTCCATAATAATATCTTTATATTGTAGTTTTCTTCCCGTGCCGGATGTGTCTTCTGTATTCTGCCCTAATGTCATATCTTTTCCGCTGCGGCGCAGTACGGCTTCTAATCTTGCCAGCAATTCTTCTGTGTCAAATGGTTTGATTATGTAATCGTCTGCTCCTGCCCTAAGAAGTTCGATTCTTGTCTGCACTGCATCTTTCGCGGAAGAAATGATTACTGCTATGTCCGGATTTATTTTCTTGATACGTGCCAGTAATTCTTCTCCATTCATGCCAGGAAGCATTAAGTCTAGTATGACTGCTGTAGGCTGCTCCTTCTCTATATATAGCAGTGCTTCTGTACCTGAAAATGCCTGGGCGGTTTCATAACCCTGCTGGTTCAGCAGGTCATTTAACATGTGGTTAATGTCATTGTCATCTTCTACGATTAATATATAATTTTGCATATTTACCTCGTTTAATGTAGTTTTTATTGCTTCTGTAGTCCATACCGATTCTAGCATATGTGAAGAGATTTTTCATCTGAAATTATAGAAAACGTGCAAGCACGCCTTCGCGAATTTAGCTAACTCATATGCTTGCACGCTTTGCCGCGCCGAATTTGGTACACAGTGCATCTTCCTTTCAAATTCGTGCGCATCACATTTTTGTACACTAGTATGAACCACCCTAAATATTAAAGCGTGTTTGAAAATTCATAACTTACATGCTGCAATAAACTATCGTAATTTCCTAATATACAAAAAATAAGCCCGAAAATGGTAAAATAATACACCATTTTCAAGCTTAAATATACAAACATTTAATTGAGTAAAACACCACAATCTCTATTAACGCTTCTGATTAATATGAGCGGTTCCTTCTCGACGCGCATTATGCTGCTGGTTCTGATTATGTGGCTTTACACTTTGTGTTACACTATTAAATGTATTTTCCTGTTTCTGTTCTTCATACTCCATCTGCTGTTTTTTATTCTGTTCGTTTTCGTTGTTCATTTTCTCTATCACCTCTGACATAGTATGTCCAGTTTTCCAAGATGTATAGCAGTTGGATGTAATAAATATATTTAAATGATATTTGGAAAATAAACTTCAAATTTTATTTCCTACTTGTACCACGCACATCTCTTATATTCCACTTTAGCTTTAGAAAAGGTGGACTGCTACTACATAGCAATCCACCTGTAAAATTACCATACTTCCAGACTATCCTCCGCATCAATCCATGATTGCATTTCTCTATCTAACACTAATCGTGCATATTCCAAAGATTCATCAATCGCAAGAGCATTCAATGCACACTGTGCATTTGGTGCGGTCTTCAAACTAAAAGAGAGCTTAATCTTCTTCTTGTAATGCAAGATATCCTTCTTCGCCGGTCCTTACCTTGACAACATTTTCTACATCATATACGAAAATCTTACCATCACCGATGTTTCCGGTGTAAAGAACTTTCTTGGCTGTTTCCACTACAGTAGCAACCGGAACAGCACTGACAACAACTTCAACCTTAACCTTCGGAAGTAGAAGAACGTCAACCTCAGTACCACGATACATCTTTGCCGCACCTTTCTGGATACCACATCCAAGAACCTGAGTTACGGTAATACCGGAAACGCCTATAGCATTCAAAGCATTCTTTAACTCTTCGAATTTAGACTGATTACAAAGGATGGAAACCTTAGTTAATTTTGCTGTACCATCTGCCTTTGAAGAACTGTATTCAACTGGAACGGTTTCAGCAGGGGTTGCCTGTGCAGGAACAACCGTTGTTGCAGCGGCTTCAGCAAAGCTTCCTAGGAATACGTTTCTTTCCGGAGTAGATGCAAAGTCTGAGTACGCATTTGCAAGGTTATGTTCTGTTGAGTCCAGACCAAAAACTTCTTCTTCTTCTGAAACGCGAAGACCAACAGTATGCTTAATTACCAGAAATACGATCGTCATTGTTACAACAACCCAGGCGATAACGGCAACTACACCAAGTGCCTGAATTCCTAATAACTGAACACCACCACCTGTGAATAACCCCAGCATGCCGCCTGTACCGGAACCGTCAGAGAACAAACCAACACATAACGTACCGATTGCACCACACATACCGTGTACACCAACGGCACCAACAGGATCATCTACTTTTACTACTTTGTCAATGAATTCAATACCAAATACTACTACAAAACCAGCAATGATACCAATGATAGCAGCAGAAGTTGGTGATACGGTATCACAACTTGCAGTGATAGCTACCAAACCTGCAAGAGAACCATTTAATGTCATGGAAACATCTGGTTTCTTATAACGAATCCATGTGATAATCATTACAGTTACAGTTGCTATAGCGGCAGCCATGTTAGTAGTTACGAAAATTTTACCTGCAGATACGATAGCGTCTCCTTCCATAGATACGGTAGAAGCACCGTTGAATCCGAACCAGCAGAACCATAAGATGAACACACCCAAAGCACCAAGCGTTAAGCTGTGACCTGGGATTGCTCTTGCACGGCCGTCCTTGTGATACTTGCCAATACGAGGACCGAGGATAAGCGCTCCGATAAATGCGGCAACACCACCAACCATATGTACTGCGGTTGAACCGGCAAAGTCATGGAAACCAATCTGAGCTAACCAGCCGCCACCCCAGATCCAGTGACCGGAAATCGGATATACAACCAGACTGATAATCAAACTATAGATACAATAGGAACTAAACTTTGTTCTCTCTGCCATTGCTCCGGATACGATGGTTGCTGCGGTTGCACAGAACACGGTCTGGAAGATCAAGAACGCCCAAAATGGAACTCCGTCCGGACACATTGCATTTCCGTAATTTGCTTCGGAAGCAATACCTCTGATGTTTCCTATAAAACCACCATCTCCCGTATTACCAAACATCAATCCAAAACCGATTAACCAGAATACCGGTGTACCGATAGAAAAGTCCATCAGGTTTTTCATAATAATGTTACCTGCGTTTTTTGCTCTGGTAAAACCTGTCTCAACCATTGCAAAACCCGCCTGCATAAAGAATACAAGTGCGGCACCTACAAGTACCCAAATTGTGTTAACTGCTGAATATTCCATAACACAAACCTCCTAAAATATTTTTGATTAAAAATCACTGAACGGTTACCTTTTCGTTTTACATCATGAAATTCATGACATAAAAAAAACGCCTGCATCACTTATTTAACGTGATAATCAGACGCCTTTGTCTTATTGGGTTCCCTTATGATGATGTTAAGCATATTATCTTGAGAATATTGACTCAAGGAAAAAGGCGCAACGCAACCTCTTGCGAAGCAACTTTGCTTAACTTTAATTATATTATACTCAACTTAATTCATTTGTCAACACTAACTTTTGCAAAAACAGCCGGGACTTTGACACTTGCACCTTAACCTTATTTTTGCTATAGCTCATCATAAAGCTGTTTACGGCTTATTTTTTTGTCAAATTTTATGAATTTATACTATCATTTCGTCACACTTTTGGCTTCGTTATGCTTCAACAATTGTAACCGTAATTGCCTTCAACCATTTATCAAAATATAATTTGTTTTTATAGAATATTGCAGATATCAACATTAATATTGCAATAACGTAACATAATATAATATGTTCCCTTACAC
>JBGVIB010000126.1:0-2210 GCA_045122835.1 Lachnospiraceae bacterium | reverse complement strand
ATACGGAATACCTGCATCATCCAATGCTGCAAAAAAACCTTCATTTGATGCATCTAATGCATCGTGCTGTACATACTGGGTAACACCAATTTTGTAAACTTTGTTGTCGCTTGTGGCATTTGCATCTGCCTGCGTTTCTACTGTAGCAGCTGTCTCTTCCACTTCACTTACAACGGATGTCTGCTCTGTAACTTCACCGGAAGCAGCTTTCTCACTTGAACCGCAACCAACTAACATGGCAGCTGCCAAAACCGCTGTCATAGAAAATTTGATAAATTTTTTCATTTTAAATTCCTCCCATTTTCTTCTATACTCTTTGTTGTTTTAAAGTATAAAAGTATTCGATTACTCTAAAAGAATATACAACATATATCCAAAATAGTCAACACAGGTAATCTGAAATATCCATACAGTATGAATCATTTTTGATAAAGTCCTAATATACCACTTGTGATTATGTCCCAAGTGATAAATATGGTGTATGATATAACCTCAAACTAATGAAAGAGGTATACACAGATTGAAAAGGATTGATTTAAGAATGAACGAACAACTTAAGTATGAAGTAATTAAGTCCCTGGTGGACCATGGTGGCAACAAGAAAGCTGCCGCTTTGAAACTGGGATGTACTACAAGACACATCAACAGACTTATCCAAAAGTACAAGGAGAACGGAAAAGCCGCTTTTGTTCATGGTAACAGAGGCAGAAAACCTGCACACTCCTTTACGGATGCCCAAAAATCGGAAATTATTACTATCTACAACAACAAATACTATGATGCAACTTTTGCTTATGCCTGCGAGTTGCTTGCAAAAAACGATGAGATTTTTATTTCTCCTTCTGCTCTCACGAAGATTATGTATGAGAACTTTATTGTTTCGCCCAGAACCACCAAAACGGTTCGTAAAAGATTAACCAAAGAACTGCGGGCCCAGCAAAAAGCTGTCACCTCAAAGAAAAAACAGGCTGAACTTCAGGCTGCTATCGTTTCTGTGGAAAATTCTCACTCCCGCCGTCCCAGATGCGCATACTTTGGGGAAATGCTTCAGATGGATGCTTCCGTTCATCCTTGGTTTGGAGATTCAAAAACAAATCTTCACATCGCCATTGATGATTCCACCAGCTGCATTGTTGGTGCTTACTTTGATGAACAGGAATCTTTAAACGGTTATTATAACGTGTTTCATCAGATTCTCACCAACTATGGCATTCCTGCTATGTTCTATACAGACAGAAGAACCGTTTTTGAGTACCGGAACAAAAAGATGGATAAAGTAGAACTGGATACCTATACGCAGTTTAGTTATGCATGCAAACAGCTGGGGGTAGAAATAAAAACAACGAGCGTTGCTCAGGCTAAAGGACGTGTTGAAAGAGCTTTTCAGACTTTACAGCAACGCCTGCCAATCGCATTGCGTTTGGCAGGCGTCACAACCATCAGCGAAGCAAATATATTCCTAAACTCCTACATAAAGGAATATAACGCGAAATTCGCTCTTCCCATCAACAATAACAAATCTGTATTTGAAAAGCAACCCGATAATGAAACAATTAATCAGATTCTTGCTGTTTTAACAGAACGTTCCGTTGACTGCGGACATTGTATTAAGTTCCAAAAGCAATACTACAGAACCATTAACGAGCACGGATTACAGGTACATTATCACAAAGGCACCAAAGGACTGGTCATACAAACTTTTGATAAAAGACTTCTGTTTTCCGTAAACGATAGAATTTATGAATTGGAGGTTGTTCCTGCCCATGAGGTTACTTCAAAAAACTTTGATATTCAACCTGCAAAAGAGAAGCCTCAAAAAAGGAACATTCCTTCACCCAAACATCCATGGAGAGCAACCACATTTATTCAATTCAGAAATCTCAAACTGACAGAAAGCATGCTTATATGCTAAAATGTGCACCGTCAAAACCGGTGCACATAATTATAAAAACTTAGGACATAATCAAAAATGGTTGACATTGCAAAAATTATAAATCTCCCGACTTTTTCCGACTTTTCCCGACGATTCGTTTATGGTTATCTTAAACAAAAACAGGAGCTTACCACACTTAAATGGCGAGCTCCTATTTCAATAATTTACTAATTAACTTTTCACTATTTTATCTTTCTTTTGTACCGGTATGGCAACTGCAGCTACATTCTGAATGCCCACTATTTTTAGCGGCACAACTGCCTGCTGCCGGACATCC
>JBGVIB010000125.1:0-7108 GCA_045122835.1 Lachnospiraceae bacterium | reverse complement strand
ACTTAAAATGATAAATCTATCTATACACTTCATCATGCATATTAAGACAGAAACAACTATTGTTTTCTGTCTTAATACTCTTCTTTTCAGTATACGAATTTTCTAATGTGAATGATACCTACCGGTTGCTTTTTATCTTGCAAATATTGCGGTTGCCCGATTCTAGAGCGTGTCCCCAAATTGCTTTTTTGCAAGATGCTCGTTCCACTTTGTGGGGAATTTTAGGACACGCTCTAGTACCCATATTGCTGCATCAGTTCATCTATTTTGTCCGGGTTACCGATGTAGGATTTTATCTCGGATTCATGGGCCTGATATAATTCCATGACTTCTTCTACGTCTTCCTCTTTTATCATGTTTTTTACATATGTTTTTGCACTGCTGATATCACCGGAGCTTACATAGGATGCCAGCTTTTTCACGTTGGTTTCTGTGGCATAGGAAGTTATTAAGTTTACTAATTCCTTCTTTTCCTCGTTGTCTAATGTTTCAATTGCTTTTGACACATCCATATCTAAATCCAGCACATTATTTGCCACTTGATCCAGAATCTTTTCTGTTGCTGTCATCTTTAAATTTGTACTTACCGTATCCCAATTGTAAGAAATCAAACCGACAGTACCTATGATGATTAATACTAACGTAAGCAAAATAAGCTTGCCTAATCTTTTCATGCTCCCTCTTTCCGCCGATATCCGGCATTTTTAAAATTTTATAACAATCATAACTTTGTTAAGTATAACACAAAACCCACTATGGTAAAAGCATTATTTAACATTGAACATTATACAACAAATCATTTTTATTTTCTCTGTATATAATAAAAAGCTTGCAAAATATAGCATTCCGTATTAAATTATTAGTATCTATGTGCATTTGATTCACACATTATTAATTTAGGAAACAGAAAGGATTCTCACTGATACATTCATTGGGATATAGGTGCATTGAATGATAAGTACAAGTAATGTAACTTTACGAATCGGAAAAAAAGCTTTATTTGAAGAAGTAAATATTAAATTTACAGAAGGTAACTGCTACGGTCTCATTGGTGCAAATGGTGCTGGTAAATCTACATTTCTTAAGATTTTATCCGGTCAGTTAGAGCCAACCAGCGGTGATGTTATTATCACTCAGGGACAGCGTCTCTCTTTCTTACAGCAGGATCACTTTAAGTATGATGCGTATACTGTTTTGGATACAGTTATCATGGGCAACAAACGTCTTTACGACATCATGAAAGAGAAAGATGCTATCTATGCAAAAGAAGATTTTACAGATGAAGATGGTATCCGTGCCAGTGAATTAGAGGGAGAATTCGCAGACATGAACGGTTGGGAAGCAGAATCTGATGCTGCCATGCTGTTAAATGGTCTTGGAATTGAAACAGAGTTCCACTACTCTCTCATGGCTGACTTAAATGGTAACGACAAGGTGAAGGTATTGTTAGCACAGGCATTGTTCGGTAATCCGGATATTCTGCTTCTTGACGAGCCTACTAACCACCTTGATTTAGATGCGATTGCATGGCTTGAGGAGTTTTTAATTAACTTTGAAAATACGGTAATCGTAGTATCCCATGACCGTTATTTCTTAAATAAGGTTTGTACACATATTGCAGATATTGACTACGCGAAAATTCAGCTTTATGCTGGTAACTATGACTTCTGGTATGAATCCAGCCAGTTATTAATTAAGCAGATGAAGGAAGCGAACAAAAAGAAGGAAGAAAAGATTAAGGAATTACAGGACTTTATCTCCCGCTTTAGTGCCAATGCTTCTAAGTCAAAGCAGGCTACTTCCCGTAAGAAGGCTTTGGAAAAAATTGAATTAGATGAAATCAAGCCTTCCAGCCGTAAATATCCATATATTGATTTCCGTCCGGAACGTGAAATCGGTAACGATGTTCTTGTTGTAGAAAACTTAAGCAAAACTATCGATGGCGTTAAGGTATTAGATAATATTTCCTTTATCTTAGGACGCGAAGACAAGGTCGCTTTAGTAGGTAGCAACGAGCTTGCAAAAACCACTTTATTCAAGATTTTAGCTGGAGAAATGGAGCCAGACAGCGGTTCCTTCAAATGGGGTGTTACTACTACACAAGCTTATTTCCCTAAGGATAACACTGCTGAGTTCGATTGCGATTACACAATCGCTGACTGGCTGACACAGTACTCTCCTGTAAAGGATGTTACTTATGTTCGCGGTTTCTTAGGAAGAATGTTATTTGCCGGTGATGACGGTGTTAAAAAAGTAAGAGTATTATCCGGTGGTGAGAAGGTACGTTGTCTCTTATCTAAGATGATGATCTCCGGTGCTAATATTTTACTGTTTGATGAGCCTACCAACCATTTGGATATGGAATCTATCACTGCATTAAACAATGGTTTAATCAAATTCCCTGGTGTTATCATGTTCTCTTGTCACGACCACCAGTTTGTTCAGACAACAGCTAACCGTATTATGGAAATTATTCCAGACGGAACTTTAATTGATAAGATGACCACATATGACGAATACTTAGAGAGTGATGACTCTGTTAGAAAACGTCAGGGTGTTGCGATTGCTGCTTCTGAGGATGAGGCTGACAACTAAAGGAATGTATGCAGGCGGCTATCATGGCCGCCTGTATTTTATATACTAGTGTACTGTACTCTAGAGCGTGTTCGCAAATTGCACGCTTTATTCTAGAAAAGGCAATTGCGAAAGTGATGACCATTCACTACCTTGTTGCCATTTCGCAATTATCTATTTGTTCTAGAATTTTGAAAGGAGTTTATATGGAATACGTTGATTTACACGTTCATTCGGATGCGTCTGATGGAACAATGAAACCGGCTGAGCTGGTTGCTTATGCTGCTAAGAAGGGCTTAAAGGCTTTCGCACTCACTGATCATGATACCACTGATGGTATTGAGGAGGCTCTTGAAGCTGCCAAATCCTATCCGGTTACAGTTATACCTGGAATTGAATTTTCAACAGAATATCATGGGCGTGATATTCATATTGTAGGATTAAATATTGATTATAAAAATGTGTATTTTTTAGAGCAGCTGAAGGATTTTCAGGAGGAACGTGATACACGTAATGCAAAGATGGCTGCCCTGCTCCGGGAACATGGCATGGATGTAACTATGGAAGCTCTCTATGAACGTTTTCCTGATGCAGTGATTACACGAGCTCATTTCGGTCGTTACTTATTGGAAACAGGGCAAATCAAAGAGATTCGGACTGCTTTTGACAAATATATTGGTGACCATGGCCCTTGCTTTGTTCCAAGAGAAAAAATACCACCATTTAAAGCCATTCAGATTATTTTAGAGGCTGGTGGCGTGCCAGTTCTTGCTCATCCTATTTTATACAGAATGCGGGATGAGGACTTGGATAACTTAGTGGCAGAATGCAAAAAGGCTGGACTTGTGGGAATTGAAGCCATTTATTCTACTTATGCTTCCTGCGAGGAATCCCAGATTCGTAAGCTTGCCAGAAAATATGATTTAAAAATCAGCGGTGGCTCTGATTTCCATGGTGCCAATAAGCCTGCTATTGATTTGGGCGTTGGCAGAGGAAATCTGAAGGTGCCTTATGAGGTGCTTGTTAATTTGTTAGGATAACTTACTTAAAACAAATGACAGACAAAGCTCCTGAACAGGCTTTGTCTGTCATCATGTTCATACATTTTCTCACAACATTTTTATCCCTCTAAGAATTTATAAGAATTTTTGTAGGCAATCACATATCCTCCAAATGCTTAAACCCTTGATTTATCAACTTCTACTGCAGCTCATACGGTGTCTCCTGGTACACGTAATAATTTAGCCAATTCGTATAAAGCCCATTGGCATGTGACCTCCACTGCAACAATGGTCTCTGCTCAGCATCATCATTTGGATAATAATTCACTGGCATTTTTATTGGCAGTCCTTTGGACAAATCTCTCTTGTATTCAATATCAAGCGTCATTCTGTCATATTCCGGGTGCCCCATTACAAAAATCTGCTTTCCACGTTCTGCAGCTACTAAGAAAATGCCCGCCTCCTCTGATTCTGCAAAAATTTTCAAATTTGGACAATTCCGTATCGCTTTCTCATCCACTCCGGTGTGACGGGAATGTGGTGCATAAAAGATATCATCAAAGCCACGTACCAGAGGCTCTTTTCGATTCAGTACACGATGGGCATAAACGCCAAACATTTTCTCATCTAACAGATGCTTTTTGACTCCATAATGATAATACAAGCCTGCCTGAGCTCCCCAGCAGATGTGGAGAGTGCTGGTTACATGTTTCTTTGACCATTCCATGATTTCAATCAGCTCCGGCCAGTAATTCACTTCCTCATAGTCCATCTGCTCTACCGGGGCGCCGGTGATAATCAGGCCGTCTAAATCGTGTTCTTTGATATCCTGAAAATTTTTATAAAATTCATTGATATGGCTTACCGATGTATTTTTCGATACATGGGATTCCATATGCAAAAATGTTACATTTACCTGTAAAGGTGTATTGGACAAGGCCCGTAGTAACTGCAGTTCGGTGTCCTGCTTAATGGGCATCAGATTCAGAATACCAATCTCCAGCGGACGGATATCCTGACTGATTGCTCTTGTTTCGTCCATTACAAATATATTTTCTGAAATTAATTTTTCTAGTGCTGGTAACGCACCTTTTGTCTTAATTGGCATACTAATCTCCATTCCGCCGTATTAACGGCATAAAACCTAGAGCATGTTTGAAAATTCATTCCTACAGTCTACACGCCCCACTTCGCAGTGAAATTTGCTATCAATTTTGCACACATAGCCAACTATGCACATTAAATTTATAGAATATTTCCTACATAGTGGAACGCACACTTTGCAGGAAGCAATTTAAGCCACACTCTGACCTTCTGATTCACTTATTGCGTCTGTGCAAGCTTTTTTAATTCCTCTTCACTCAGCACAGGAATTCCTAACGACTGAGCCTTTGTCAGCTTACTGCCTGCTTCTTCCCCTGCTACTACATAGTCCGTTTTCTTACTTACACTTCCGGATACTTTTCCGCCGTATTCTTCGATAAATGCAGCTGCTTCCTTTCGTCCCATAGTTGGAAGTGTTCCTGTAATTACAAATGTTTTCCCCGCAAATACCTGTGGTTCACTGTTTTCCTTTACTTCCACTTCCATCTTAACACCGGCTTCTTTTAGGCGGCGCAAAATTTCCTGGTTCTTTTCATCTGCGAAAAATGCTGCAATGGCTTCTGCTGTAATGCCACCTACATCCTGCACCTGTACTAAAGATTCTGCGTCAGCCTGTGCTAAGCTTTCTAATGAGCCATATTCGCGAATAATTGTCTTCGCCGAAGCCTTTCCTACGTTTGGAATTCCTAAACCGGCAAGAAGCATATATGGATCATTGTTCTTTGACTGCTCAATGGTATCTAATAATTTATCGGTATTCTTTTCTTTTCCAATAATACCCTGCTCGATTAATTCTTCTCTGTGATTTTTTAAATCGTAAATATCTGCAATATCCTTTAGGTAACCTAAGCGAACCAAATCCTGAATATACACTGCTCCAAAGCCTTTGATATCCATAGCGTCCCTGCCTACAAAGTTCACAATATGGCGTTCTAACTGGGCAGGACAATTGCTGCCTGTACAGCGAATATCTGCTGTATCTCCCTCACGAACTGCCGGTGCACCACATACCGGACAAATATTCGGAATTTTAAATGGGACGGCTCCTACAGGGCGTTTTTCCTTTACTACCGATTTTACCTTAGGAATAATTTCTCCGGACTTATAAACGGTAATGGTATCACCAATGCACACCCCTAATTCATCCATGTAATCCTGATTATGGAGTGTTGCTCTAGAAACAGAGGTGCCACAAAGACGAATCGGCTCAAATACCGCTGTCGGTGTAATTCTTCCGGTTCTTCCTACACTCAGTTCAATTTCCTTTAACACTGTTTCTTTTTCTTCTGGTGGATACTTATATGCCACTGCCCATTTTGGCACTTTTGAAGTCTGTCCTAACTGGTTTCTGGCTGCAATACTGTTTAATTTTACTACTGCGCCATCAATATCATAGCCTAACTCACCACGCTTCTGACCAATTTTCTCGATAGCTTCCCAGACTTCATCAAAAGTCTTACAAACAGTATAATCATCAATTACTTTCATTCCATTTTTCATTAAAAATTCATATCCTTCTGTATGGGTTACAAATTCCATGCCATTAACATCCTGAATATTGAAAATGAAAAATGAAAGTTCTCTTTCTTTGGTAATCTTGCTGTCTAACTGGCGCAAGGTTCCTGCTGCACAATTTCTTGGGTTGGCAAATGTCTTTTTGCCTGCTAACTCCTGCCTTGCATTAACCTTGTCAAAGGATTCATTTGTCATGTATACTTCGCCACGTACTTCTAAGTACGGAACTGGATTTTTCAATTTCTTTTTGATATCCTTGATTACCTTTGCATTTTCAGTTACATCTTCCCCCTGTACCACGCCGTCTCCTCTGGTGATGGCAGTGGTCAATGTTCCATCTTCATAACGCAGTGCCATGGAAAGTCCATCAATTTTTGTTTCTACCACGAATTCCGTATCATTTCCTAACTGTTCCTGCACATCTGCTACAAACTGCCTCACTTCCTCTTTGGAAAATACATCCTGCAGTGAAAGCATTGGTACACGGTGACGAACCAGTACACCTGCTGTACGCTTTGCTGTTCCACCAACCTTCTGGGTTGGAGAATCCGGTGTAACGTATTCCGGATGTTCTTTTTCTATTGCTTTTAATTCCTGCATCAGCATATCAAATTCATAATCTGATATTTCAGGATTGTCTTCATTGTAATAACGCTCACTATGATAGCGTATCAGTTCCACCAATTCATTATAACGTTCCATGTCATTTCCCCGCCATTTACTCATTTTTTATTATTCAAAATTATATAGTCAAATATAGTAGTTATATATTTTTCGTAACTATTCAGTACCCTCATAGGTTACCAATGTTATTATGAATTGCATTCATAATAACAGGCAAAAATCCATGCAGAATCACCTACGGTGATGGATTTTGGCCTGCTGCCACTACGTTTTCATACGGACTGTGCAGT
>JBGVIB010000124.1:0-2096 GCA_045122835.1 Lachnospiraceae bacterium | reverse complement strand
ATTTTTTGGAAACCTGTTTTTTAGCTCCGTTTCTCATTTCCACAACATCCTGCATCGGAACTCTAACTTCGAGAATCTGATCTTCCAGGTGTCTGTTTTTAATTGTGTTTTCGATGTTGGCCTTAACCTTATTTTCATAACCTGAATAGGTATGAACTACATACCAGCTTGCTTCTGACATAAAATCACCTTTCATCGGAATTTGCATTCCAAATACTTAATCTTATAAACTCATCAGGAACTCAATACCGTAATTAATTACGACATCCAGTATTTTAATGATAATGCCTAACGCAATTGCAGATACTACTACAGCAGCGCTTTCACGTGCAAGGGACTTTTTGTCTGGCCATACAATTTTCTTAAATTCAGCTTTAAGACCTTTGAACCAGCTCTTTTTCGGAGCAGTTTCTTTTGCTGTGTTGTTTTCCATTCTCGTCACTTCCTTTGCATCAGACTATTTAGTCTCTTTATGTGCTGTGTGTTTTTTACAGAATCTACAGTATTTACTTGTTTCCATTCTGTCAGGATGTGTTTTCTTATCCTTTGTCATGTTGTAGTTACGCTGTTTGCATTCTGTACATGCCAATGTGATTCTAACGCGCACAACTTCCACCTCGCTTTTTTCTTTTTTAGTACGACAGCCGCGACACTGTCAAAATTTTAGGCATAAAAAAAAAGCCTTCGCTTCTTCCATTCGCTTGCATATCATAACATATGCACAGGGATGCGTCAAGGCTTTTTTTCGCAATATATCACAATTCTACTCTTACCTCCATAAGTACAGGTAAACAGGGCAAGGTCAAAATCACTGCCGGTAATTTCCTCCACAGCTGTTGGTACCAAAACATCTTTAGCTGCCACATGATAAAAGGCTGATTCACCTTCTACGTCCGTAAAAATCACCTGTGCACCTTCTTTAAGCTCTGATAACAAACCAAAATGCCCCTCATAATTGTGTGCTATCAAAACAAGATTATCTTCACGAACACTTCCACTATAGCGACAAGGAGCAATTTTCAATCGTACATAATCCCAATCCGCCATAATTGGAAGCTCTAATTCCAGTTCAGGAATCGACAAATATCCAACATAGGTATATCCATCAATACTCATTTCTGTCATATCAGAAAAACCCTTATTTTCAGTTTCTTCCAAATCCTTACTTTGGGCTGCCTGTTCTACCATTTGCATCAGTGCTTCTTTTGCAGACTGCTCTGCCCGAATCGACTGTACTTCATTATATAAAAAAAGTGATAATGCACCGAAAAATAAAACAGCACCTGAAACCATACAAAACAACCCGATTTGTTTTCTCTCACTACTCCTTCCCCAATACAGACGGCATCCGATTACAAACAGCAGCACACCACCGCTTATCATCAATGGTATCGGCCAGTTCAACTGACCAGTCTGCGGCAGTGTTTCCGTCACCCCATCCGGACTATGCGGTTCCTCCGGCTCCCGAGGTTCATTCGGCTCGTCTGGGTCGCCCGGCTTATGCTGCGGTAAATTTTTTGGTTCTCCCATCAAATCATATACATATTGTCCGTTCTCCCACGTCGGAAGTGAAATCAAAAAGGGATTCACCGGATAAAAACCTTCCGTTGTTTCTTCTGTCCTCTGGGTTACCAGATACAACCCAGGCTTCAAATTGTGGAATACCACTTTACCATTTTCAATCGGTGAGCTGAATCCGTCCAATTTCTTCTCATATACCAGGTTCATCAGCTTTTCAACCAGCGTTGCATCATTCAAATGATCTAATGTGAGACCACTTTCACCTAACGATTCTATCAGAATAAATTCAAATGCATCTATCTTCTTAATAATTGTACCTACTCGATAAACAGTAAGACTCCCACCATCCATAGGTTTCTGAGCATATGTCATAGAAAATGTAATGGAACCACTGTGCTCAATGTCCGATACTTCTTTCGCACACAAATTCATCGTCGTGCTCAGTATCATAACCAAAACAATCAGCAAAACGGATATTTTTTTCATTACGCTTTTCTTCTCCTGTTCTTTTTGTTTTTAGGAATCAATAACATTACCAAAAGAATCAGCAGCATCGGAGCGGCCACCATTGGTGC
>JBGVIB010000123.1:0-4421 GCA_045122835.1 Lachnospiraceae bacterium | reverse complement strand
CATTTTTATCCATACAGTTGTAGGAGGTGAGAGGATGAGGAAGGTACGAAATTGGTTAAATTGTGTATGGCTGCGCGCACAGCTTGCCATACACAATGAACAGGGTATCTCGGTAATTGAGTTGATTTTAGTATTAGTGGTAATATTTACTAGGATATAGAGTGTAGATAATGTAAATAAAGGGGGAGTAAGAGGTAAAAGGATAACACAATACACAGTAGATAAGTAAGAATGTGTATATAGTAGAACTAAGAAAACTGAATATAGAAGCCATAGATAGTAGAGTCCTTATGTCAGACAAACCACAGTTAATCATACAGAATAATGGAGGTAATGAACATGAGAAGAGTGGTTATTTTGGTAACAGAAGTTGTACTACCTATTGCAGTGGCTATCATCCTTGCAGCTGTATTCCGAACCGTATATGTGTCAGAAGATGGGTGCAATTTTTTATGGCTATGGATAGTAGTAGGATTTCCATTCGGTATCACGAAGATGGGACACTTCCTTGTACCAGTAAGGCACGACTTGGCATCAACAATAGGCATTTGGTTCTTAAATGTTATGTTTGCAGGTCTTATTGGTGGTGTGGTACTTGTCTGGCGAGTAATTAAGGGCATAGTAAGATGCCTGATAGCATAGGAGGATAAAATTTATGGCAGAGATTATTGTAGTAGCAAATCAGAAAGGTGGGGTAGCAAAGACCACCACAACATTTAACTTAGCATCATCCCTAAGAGCAATGGGAAAAAGAGTATTGGCAGTTGATTTTGACCATCAGGGTAATTTGACATCCTGCTTGGCAAAAGAGGGTAAGCAGTCTATTGATATGACAATAGCAGACCTTATGAATATCTGTATTGAGAGTGAAGATGAAATGGTACTGCCAGAAAAATCAGAATACATCTATGACTGTGATGGTGTGGATTTCATTGGTTCAAACAGAGCATTGTCAACAATCGAAGCAAAGCTGTTGGCAGAAGCAGGTGGAGAAAGAACATTGGCAGAAATCATTGAGCCATTAAGGGACGATTATGATTACATTCTGATTGACACGAATCCGTCACTTGGAATACTGACCATCAATGCGCTGGCAGTAGCAGATGATGTGATGATTACAGTTAGTCCCCAGTATTTTTCATTGGAAGGATTGGATGATTTGATTAAGTCCATTGTTAAGGTAAGAAAGAGAATCAATCCCAAACTGGGGATTTCCGGCATCTGTTTAACCATGTGCCATTTCAGAACGAAGCTGTATCGCAGGGTATATCAAGACCTTATGGAATATACAGCAGACAGGATAAAGATTTTTGATTCAAAGATACCTTACACAATAAAGGTAGGGGAATCTCTTTATGCAGGGGAGAATGTAGCTGAATATTCTGCAACTTCTCCGGCAAGTATCGCATATCAATCATTGGCAAAGGAGGTAGTAAGCTGTGAGTAAGGGATTAGAGAAAAGAAAGCTGGCATCTGATGTACTTGATTATTTGGATGATGACAGTGTAAGCGTAAGCAAGGATAATGAAGTAAAGAAAGTACCTGTAGACCAGCTTGTACCTTTCCATAATCATCCGTTCAAATTGTATGAGGGACAGAGACTTGATGATATGGTGGAGAGCATTAGAGAGCATGGTATTATGATACCGATACTTGTAAGAATGTATAAGGGAAAGCTGGAAATCCTTTCCGGTCACAATAGACTGAATGCAGCGATATTGGCAGGTCTTACAGAAGTTCCGGTAATTGAAAAGATAGGTCTTACCGAGAAGGAAGCCTATACCTACGTTATTGAAACCAACCTTATACAGAGAGGATTTTCAGAGTTATTACCAAGTGAACAAGCAGCTGCCCTTGAAATTGAATATGATAGGGTAATCAGTCAGGGAAAGCGTAATGACATCATCCGTGAGATTGAAAAAATGAGTGGCATTGAATCAACCTCTGGTCAATCTGACCAGAAGTTAGATAAAAGGGATGCTATCAGCAGTGAGTATGGAATGTCCGGAAGTAAGATGGCAAGAATGCTTAGAATCAATCATCTGGTGCAGCCCTTTAAGGATATGGTAGATAATAATGCCATAGCAAAGGGAGCATATTTCCATATATCATTTCTGCCGGAGGAAAAGCAACTATGGGTATTTAAGGCAGTGAGCGAATACGGCTATAAAATCAGTGAGGATATAGCCAAGATGTTCAGAGAAAATGATGAAACGCTGACAGAGCAGTATGTGAATGATACCATTGATGATTTGGTAAATGGAAAGAAGCAGGAAAAGAAATTCCAGAGCGTGAAGCTCGGTACGGCAGTATATCATAGATTTAATGATTTGCCATGCTATCAGACGGAAGATATTACGGCTGGTTCAGCAGCAGATAAATGTAGAAATCAATGTTTTTGCATTGACAGACTTCCTACCGTGGGCTTACAGAAAGAATTTTCTTCGTTCATATTGCACCGGGGAACGGTTCTGAAGGCATCCAGTCTTAGGACAGACCTCACTTCTTACAATGTGGTAAACAGTTTTTTATCAGAAAAGCATCCTAAGATGGAAAGCCTTTTAGAGCTTCCACTTGATACATTGGTAAAAGATATGAAGAAATGGTTGCTATCCAATGGAAAATCCTTAACAACCAGAGAGATAAGTAAGCGTATAGGTAAGGATCAGCAAAACGAAAGCATTCATATCCGATATTTAAGAAAAGTATATGAATACCTTACCCCGGAGGATGAAAGACCAGAGAGGGAAAAGGATATATGGAAGCTGGATAAGCTAGGACTTACGCTGATTGACAATCCAATCAAAAATACGGAAACAATTAACTTTACAAAGATTGTGCAAGATGAAATGCGAAAGGAAGTAAAGGATGCAGCCTTTATGGAATTGCAGACAAGGGCAGTCGGTACGGTATCAGCAGAAATTGTAGCGATAAACCGCTTTAGTTCCTATCTGGCGGAGAATTTTCCAGATGTACAGTCAATGGCTGACATAAATAGGGATATTGTTGAGAGCTATCTGATATACCTTAGTACGGAAGCGAATGACAGGCAATCCTATAGAGCAGATATTTTTCATCTGAAGGCACTCATTGATTTGGTTGGCAGGATGACAGATAATCCAAGAATTTGTAATCTGTTTCTGATTACAGATATTCCAAACAATCCGGAAAAGTTGTACAAGTCCTATTCGGATGCAGAACTGAAAAGATTAAACAGTGCCATTGTTACTGCTGATGTACAGGTGGCAAGAGCATTGATTTTACATCAGATGTTAGGTACAAGAATTTCTGATACGCTGACACTAAAGCAGGATTGTGTGTTTGAAAAGGATGGAAAGCTGATGATCCGGATATACCAGATTAAAAGCCGAAGGGCATATCGCAAGACCATCAATGAAGAAATACTGGAACTGATAAACGCAGCGATTAAGTATACGAAGGCACATTCTCCGGACAGTCCTTATATATTTGCAAATGATAAAGACGCAAGCCGTCCAATGACATATGCAAAGATACAGTATCAGCTTATGGCGATTATCCATGAAAATGATTTAAGGGATGATAATGGAGAGCAGTTCGGTGTTGGCACACATTTATTCCGGCATACTTATGGTCGGAAACTGACGGAAATGCACGTAGACGATACAACAATAGCAAAGCTGTTAGGACACGCAAATAATTCCAGTGTGAAATACTACCGGAAAATGTCAAATACACAGCTTGCGGAAGAAACAAGAGAAATGCGGCAAAGCATGGATGAAATCTTACAAAACTTGATAAAGGGGTGGTAATCGTGACTAAGTATGACAGAATGGTTGCCACGAACAAGGCAACAAGTACTGCCAAGATTGCGAAAGCAAAGGCAGAGATTTCAAAAATGGTATCTGAAAACATTCAGGTAACAGTTGGCGAGTTGGTAAAACGAACCGGATTATCCAGAGGGTTCTTTTATAAAAATGAGGAAGTCAGCAGGGCATTAGAGAATGCCAGAGACTTACAGGATGGGAAAGCCTTGACCAGACCTCAAAAAGTAATTCTTGATAAAGCAATGGATAAGCAGTTGCAGGTGTTACAGCAACAGATTGAAAAGCTGAAAAATGAGAACAGCAGCTTGTCAAAGAAGAATCAAGATTTGCAAAAGGCACTAAACAAAAAGGATTTAAACTTTATCAAAAATCTATAAATTCTGTTATTCAGTTCTAAAGTTCATACAGTATATACAGTGTGTATGGTGTTAAAACCCTTGAAAACACTGCATTTGAAATCCCATAGTAAAATTATTATCTAAATATACAGAGGAAGGGATTGGATATGGTGACAGCTGGATGATACTGAACCTGGGAATCTTTCTTGGGTTCTGGCGTTTGTCGGTTGCCTTAATGTTAGCCTTTTTGATTTTTGTGTTGGTAGCAGCGATAGGA
>JBGVIB010000122.1:0-2297 GCA_045122835.1 Lachnospiraceae bacterium | reverse complement strand
ATTCCTCTACCATAGACATATTCAAAGTTTTTCCAAAACGTCTTGGGCGGGTAATTAACGTGACACTGTCTCCACGCTCCCACCATTCCTTAATAAATGATGTTTTATCTATATAAAATTTTTTATTTTCACGGAGTTCTAAAAAATCCTGTATTCCAATTCCTATAGTATTCGCCATATCTGCTTACATCCTTTCGAAATCCACTCTCATTCATTATGGTTAGTATAGCGGATTTTCGTTTTTAATGCAACGCTCCTGCAATCTACATCTAGAACAAAGCGTGTATGCACATGCTCACGAATTCAGCTAACCAATATGCTTGCACGCTTTGCTGCGCAGAATTTGGCACGCAGTGCATCTTCCTTTCAAATTCGTGCGCATCTTATTTTATAGTATATAACAAAAAATAGAGGGCCCTCATTCCCTCTATTTTTTAATACCCTTATTAATTTTTCCTTTCCCTCATCTGCATGACTGCATTCCCTTCTAACAATCATGCTTATAAACCCCTAATTATACTCCTTATGCGCTGTTCAACTGTCCCTTCAAACATAAGTTGATTTTATTATACATGATATGACATATTTTGCAAGTAAGTCGACCTAAATATGCAAAAAGTCTACTTATTTGTAAAAAAATTAGTACTTTTGGCTTAGTTCCTGCATAAATATTATTTCATCCTTCTGCATTGTGTATATTTTGCATTCCGTAATAGCTACAGGATTTCAGTAATGTCTGATTGTCACCCTTCTGTAACCTGCTTTAGTACATGTGTCTTTTTCCATTTTCCCCTTCTATAGAAGATGTAAGAAAGGATATAATTCGCCCCCCAGCCTAAAGGAACTGATATCCAGACTGCCTGCACACCTATTATACCGGCAAACACATGTGCCGCCACCACACGAAGGGAAAGATTTACCAGATTGGATATGGTAAAAAACACCACATCTCCGGAACCTCGTAACACACCATCTGTGGAAGCCTTTAATCCAATTAAAGCAAAGAAAAATGCAATAAAAGACAAATAAGAGATTCCAGTCTCGTATGCAACTTTTCCACCATCCTCACCTAGAAAGCTTTGTATCAGCCAGGTATGGCTACAGGTAAGGATGATACAGATAAGGATTGCTATGGAAAAAATAATTTTATACGTAGCACGGTACCCCTCCTTCACCCGCTCCATTTTTCCTGCACCCAAGTTCTGGGCTGTAAAGGTTGACATGGCATTTCCCACAGCAATCATAGGCACTATGCAGATACTTTCTACTCTGGACGCTGCTGAGTAACCTGCCAGCACCGAGGAACCAAAACTATTTACCACCGACTGCACTAGCAACATTCCAATAGATACAATAGATTGCTGTAGCATGGAAGGAATGGCAAGCTTAACCATTTCCGGCAGTAGGGATGGTTCAAAAATGGCTGTTTTTTCCTCTTCTCCGTACTGTCGTAGTTTCCTTATAAGTATTAGAAAAGAAAGTACAGATGACATACCTTGTGCAAGTAACGTAGCCCATGCTACTCCTGCCACACCTGCTTTTAACACTTTTACTGCCAATAAATCCAGCACAATATTCAACACAGATGAAAAAATTAAAAAATATAATGGTTTTTTCGAATCTCCCAAAGCATTGTACATTGCAGATAATACATTATACATAAACAAGAACGGCAACCCACAGAAATAAATATTCAAATACACAGATGCATCCTCCATAATATTTTCCGGAGTTCCAAGTAATGTCAAAATGCCTCGATGAAATAGTAACCCAAACACCGCCAATACAATACTGACAATCAAAAAGGAAATCAACGCTGTTGTAATCCATGTTTTCATTTCCCGGTAACGTTTCGCCCCCAGAAACTGTGCTGTCAATATAGAAGCACCCATGCCCCCGCCAATAGATAGCATTATAAATACTGTGGTCAGCGAATAGGAAGCACCTACTGCTGCCAATTGATTCTCTCCTACAAACCGCCCCACAATCATCGAATCTGCCATATTATAAAACTGTTGGAACAAATTCCCCAATATTATAGGCAAAGCAAATAACAGCAATGCTCTTGATGGTTTTTCTGTAATTAAATTGACTTTATTTTTTCCTTTCATGTGTAACTTCTCCATTTTCTTGTGAGAGTATAATTGAATAAATCATTATTTCTATGAAACCTAAAGTTCCGTGTAGCCCAAAAAAGGGCGCACTTCACCTATAACAAATTTAAGTTTTCAAAATTTATAAATTATGCTGGCTGCTCAACCATGGTACTTGATTCAGTCCAACCTAATTCTTTTAAC
>JBGVIB010000121.1:0-33964 GCA_045122835.1 Lachnospiraceae bacterium | reverse complement strand
ATTGCATTCATAATAACAGGCCAAAATCCATGCAGAATCACCTACGGTGATGGATTTTGGCCTGCTGCCACTACGTTTTCATACGGACTGTGCAGTTCAGGACAATACAAGCTTGTATTGTCCTGGTTCTGAATAGTTACACAATTTCAATAATTAATTCATGGATAGTTAGCAAACACACCAAATTTTTATAGTGTATTTTTCTGCCGATTTGTGATAAAATGGTGATACATAAAAACAAAATAAGGAGGGGATTTTATGGCTCACAAAATCATTTGTATCGGCAGAGAATGTGGCAGTGGCGGTCACATTATTGGGGAACTTGTAGCCAAAGAATTAGGCATCAGTTACTATGACAAGAACTTGTTAGAATTAGCTGGTCAGTATGGTGGCATTTCTTTAGAAACATTGAAGCATGCTGATGAGAAAGCAACCAATCCATTTTATTACAAGCAGCTTTATGAAGGTAATGAAAACGTGAAAAAAGGCCATCCGGCAAACGAAACATTATTTCACCTGCAGCGTGATGTAATCCGTAAGATAGCTGCTAAGGAAGATTGTGTAATCGTTGGGCGATGTGCTGATGTCATTTTGCAGAAACAGGATGTCAGCATGGTAAACGTATTTATCTATTCACCATTAGAGATGCGTATCCACCGGGAGATGACTAATGATCATTTAAGCCGCAAACAGGCTCTTGCTCTGATTCGACGCGTTGATAAAAAGCGTATGAACTATTACCGTTATTTTACTAAGCGGGAATGGGGTAATCCTCATAATTATGATTTAACACTGAATAGTGGCGCATTAGGATTAGAGAAATGCGTTTCTATATTATGTGATTATTACCGGAACCAATTATGATTATTTAGTGTACTGGTACAGTTACTTATCTACAACACGAAAACCCCACAAAGTCAGATGACTTTGTGGGGTTTTCACTGTATGAAAGTTTTAATTACTTTTTACTTGTTGTTTTTGCTGCTTTTACTTTCACAGATTTTACTGTTGAGTATGAAGAATAAGAATCTGCTCCTGCTTCTGTTGTCTTGTAAGCACGAATCTTGTAGTAATATGTCTTTCCTCCTGTTACCTTTGTATCTGTGTAAGATTTTGTCTTAGAGGAAACAGTAGCAACTTTTGTATATGTACCTTTCTTAGATGTTGAACGATAAACTTCATACTTTGTTGCGTTCTTTACTGTGCCCCACTTTACAGTTGCTTTGTTCTTAACAGTACTCTTTACGCTAGAAATCTTTGGTGTTGATAAGCTTGCTGTCAAAGTAATCTTTGCTGGCTTGCTGTAACCAATACTTGTAGCTGTTCCAATATTATTATATGTGCTTTCATAAGAGTCTGTGTATTTATATGCTTTTACATAATAATAATAGGTTGTACCTGCTTCTGGTCCTTCGTAGAAGGTTGTTACATTACCCTTTCTTGCAGAAGTAATTACCTGCGCGGAGGCAACTGCTTCAGAATTATTAGGAGCTTTCACGTTTAAAGTAGCAATTGCATCATTTGTTTTTACTACTGCAGCATCTGTAACACTTGTCTGCTTAATATAAGTAGTTTTCTTTACATTATAAATATCCTCTGTAGGATTTTCCTGCATATTCTTATTTAATGCAGCAATTCTTTCCTGATAATATTGGATATTATATGCATCGTTAGCTGCCTGTGCTGCTGCTAATTTCTCCTGATATACTTGCATCTGTGAATAGTAAAGCTTTGTTGCTGCTGACCAGTTATACACGTAAGTATAGTTAGCAGAATCATAACTATATGGTACCTCATAGTAGTAACTATATTCCGGCTCAAATGCATTGTCTAATTCATCACCTTCTTTAAAGGTAAACACTGGTACGCTTTCACCACTAGAAACTGTGTAAGACTTTGTATCACTATTATATGTACCTAATTCTGTAGAACGGTATACTACATAATAATCTGCACCTGTCACCGGACTCCATGAAACAGTTACACCTTTACCATCACTAGTTTTCTTTGCTTTTACATTAGTAGGTGTAGCTAAATATTTTGTAACATAATATGTATTAATCTCGCCCTTGCGGTTACCTTTATAGGTATAAATGCGATATTTTACAGTCTTTCCAGGCTGATCAGACTTCAAAGTTACAGATTTTGTTGTATTCTTTAACTTTTTATAGGTTACCCAAGTTTCCTCTTTTTCATCATATTGCTCTACAACAATACCATCAGCGGAATATGCAGGTGACCAGCTAATTGTCTTATCTCCGGTAGAATTTGTCTTTGTCTTTAAATTTGTCAGTGACTCATAAGTAAGTGCAAGGTTTGCTACATCCTCAATAAAATACTGTTTTGTGGTTTTTCCTGATTTCACATTTTTAAATGCTTTTACCACATATGTATAATCTTCTCCTGCTTTTAATCCGGTTGCTTTGTAGGAAGTAGTAGATGCTTTTGTGATTGTCTTAACTAATTCTCCCTTATTGTAAGAAGCGTACTGTCCATTTGCAATCGTATCATTATAAGAAGTACCTGTGTATCTGTATATTTCATAACCATCTGCACCAGCTACCTTTGTCCAGCTAAGCTTTGCACTGGATTTTCCAGTCTGAGTAATCTGAAGCTTTAAGTCACTTCCCCATGTAGTTCTGCTGATATATGTGCTTTCTCCATAGGTATATTTCTTGGTCTTTGCGTCATAGCTATAAGCTCTTACACGGTAAGAATATTTAGTATCTGCTTTTAAGCCTGTATTTTCATAACGGTTACCGGTAATCTTAGCAATTACTTTATATTTGCTGCCTTCTTTTCTGGCAATTTCATAACCTGTCTTCAAATCATCATTATCAGCATCAATGTCTAAGGTAATACTGGTGGTCTTTACATCTGCACTGATTGATACTGGTGTTACCGGTAATTTAACTGTAACTGTATTAGTGAAATCGCTGTAGACAGGCTGTTCGATATAATAGTTATATACTGAATTACCATTGCTGTCATAGCTTCCCCATTCGCTATTTTTATCACCTTCAAAGGCATCGTAAACTTCTTTTGTAACCTGTACTTTGCTGATTGTCTTTGTTCTAGCCTTTACATAATAAGTCGTGCCAGGTAATAAAGAAGAAAAAGAAAGATTCAGACTAGATTGACTGCCTGTTGTACTAATATTTTCGTAATAGTTTTTCTTTTCTGTCTTTTTCTCATAATTGTTGAAGTTAGGATCTACGGAATACCATAATTCCAGAGAAACGCCATCATTTGGCTGTACAGATGTCTTAAAGCTATAAGAAGAATCATATGTATCGTCAATAGAAAGTGTTCCTAAGTGATTCACTACTGCAGCCTGCTCCTTAGCCGGAAGCACCAGACCAACAGTAGCCGGGTTACCTAAGGTTGTTGTATGAAGCTTATATGCCTCATCATAATAATAATAGTAATCCACATTATTAATTGTCACATCATCAAAATAATCATGTCTTGCCTGTACGCTGACTGTCAGATTCGTTCCTGCTGCATACTTATCCAACAAATTAAAATAATTACTGTACGCTGTATAAGTAGATTGTACTCCTGTAGCATTGTTAATCACAGTGAGTACATAATGATACTCGCTATTTGTTCCAATTGTATCCCATTTTAATACATGATTTTCTCCATCATATACTAAGCCGGTAACCTGTGTGGCTGGATCCGCAATGAATGCACCATTAGCAATCTCTTTTTTCACATCATTGTATTCATATCCAGAATAGGTAGAAACTCCTTGTCCAGAAGTATCCGCAAGCACTTGAAGTGGTGCCTGAGCCACAAGCACTGTGGCTGCCGTAGCAGTCACTGCCATTGTTTGTACTAATTTCTTTTTTGTCATTTTGACATCCTCCTCATTAATTTATTATGACTCTTTAGTAAAATTTCTTTGAGAAATTTTACTATTTTAGTATACTACCGGGTAAATGAATTGTCTATTATTTTTTTTATTAAACAAATTTTTTTAGTCTGCATTGCAAAAAAAAGGCCAAAAACCACAATTCAATGGTCTCCAGCCTTCTGCTTATTATTAATTTATGCTTTATAAGAAAAATACAATCATATCAATCAAAAATACTGGTATCAGACAACAAATTGACCAGCCCATATATCCAAAGAAGGATGGCATTTTGATTTCATTTTCTTCTGCGATGGATTTAACCATAAAGTTCGGTGCATTACCAATATAGGTATTGGCTCCCATAAATACAGCTCCACAGGAAATTGCCATTAACATTGTCTGCGTAATTGTGCCCACAGTAGTGGTAACCCCACTGGTTGCACCTAATGTACCTGCTGTAGTCAGGAACACCAGATAAGTTGGTGTATTGTCTAAGAAACTAGATAACGCACCTGTTCCCCAGAACATCTGCCATGGCTTTGTCAGTCCTAAAGAAGCACCATTTGTCTTTAAAATTAACAGTGCCGGTATCATCGTAATAAAGATGCCGATAAATAAAATGGCAACCTCTGAAATTGCATCCCAGGAAAAATGATTTGCTTCACGAATTTCTTTCTTCGTAGTCTTCCATGAAAACAATGCTGCCAACAGGATAATCACAGTCTCAATGAATGCCGGATAAGTAAGTGTAACCTCTCCGTAAATATGTATCCCTTTCACCGCACCTTCTGCTGTCTTAAACATATCTAATCCCGGCAATACGCCGCTTAATACAACGGCAGCTACAATCATTGCAAGAAAGATAATATTGTGGGCACCTTTTAATCGAATTGGTTCTTTCTTTTCTATCTCTTTCACCTTCAGTCCATCAGCTATATCTTTCTTAAGAGCTCTCGTATCCAGAATAAAGAAAAGTACAAGCAACAACACTATATTCACAACCATAACAGGCAACAGATGAAAGCTCCATGTGAATGGAACGCCTCTCATAAATCCCATTAATAACGGCGGATCTCCAATCGGTGTTAAACAACCGCCAATATTGGATACCAAAAAGATAAAAAATACCATTATCTGTACTTTACGATAACGATATTGGTTAGCACGAATCAATGGACGTATCATAACCATACTTGCTCCAGTTGTTCCAATCCAGCTTGAAAGCAATGTTGCAATTAACAATAATATTACATTGGTCTTTGGCACGCCTTTGATACTGCCTTCCAACGAAATATTACCGGAAACACAGAACAAACCAAATAACAATACGATAAATGTAAGGTAATCACCAACTATTGTTTCTAAAAACTGCTCTGCTGCAATTCCAAATCCATAGGCAATGGCAAATGGAATTAAAAATAACAGCGACCAAAAAGCTACTACAAGGGACTTTTTCTCTTCCCACCACTCTGCCTTCACCAATGGCAATAGGGCAATGCAGAGCAACATACCAGCAAATGGAATACAACTCCATAATGGTAGTGAGCTTCCCAAATCAACGGATTCCGTTCCGGCTGCCAATACCTGTTCAGGCATACATACCAAACAAGTCAGAATAACAGTCAGAGTAAATAGTATCCTCTTCATATTTCTTCCTCCTTAATTAACATGGTAATGTTAGCACTTTTCGACTATATTTTCAAGGCAATTTATACCGATGTGCTTATATAAATCCCACTAAAAATTATGGCGAAATATGGACATATTTACTATTGACAACTCTACTGTATCCTTCTCATTCTGCATTTAGATATAACCGCCTTAGTAATAACAGATTCCTTACACTCCCGTAATATCAAAATCCGGAATAAAGCTTTCCGTTGCCGTCTCTCCTTCCTGAATGAAACCCTTTTCCACACCAAGATCTATGGCATAATCAACTACCTCATCATATTCTGCTTCTGTTACTTTTTTATTTATCTCCGGGAAAGCGGCCACATGGGGTAATGGTGTATATTGATTCATCAAGCTGATGTAAATCTGGTCTTTGTAGGTATCATAGAGATACTTTACTATCTGTTTGGAATCCTCTATGCAGCCTGGCAAAATCAAATGACGGACTATTACACCTTTTGTCATCATACCTTCTTCATTAAATATTGCATTTCCTGTCTGCCGTACCATTTCTTTTAAGGATTCGCTGGCATAGGTAAAATAATTCGGTGCGTTAGAATAGCGGATTGCCAGCGCGTTATCATAATATTTAAAATCGGTAAGGTATACATCTACCAGACCAGCTAACAGGCGTATACTCTCCGGCTTTTCATAGCCGCCACAATTATAGACAAAAGGCAAATCAAAACCTTGCCTCTTTGCTGTCTGAATGGAGCGGATAACTGCATGAAGCATATGAGTAGGAGTAACCAGATTAATATTAGCGGCTCCCTGCTCTCTCAATTCATAAAAAATTTCAACCAGACGGTCTATGGTCACTTCTTTTCCAATATGATTTTTCGCTATTTTTTCATTCTGACAATACACACAGCCAAGGGAACAACCAGAGAAAAATACCGTACCCGAACCTCTTTCACCGGAAATACAAGGCTCCTCCCACATGTGAAGGGCGGCTCTGGCAAGGACAATGTCTGCACCTGTGCGGCAATATCCTGTCTCTCCTGCTAACCGATTTACATGACAGGTTCTGGGGCAGATGGTGCAGTCACTTAATCGTGGATTTTTATCTTCCATGACGCACCACTCTTTCATTAACAGACATAACAAATTCTTCAATTGCTTTTACATCCGGCTCCTCTTTAAGACTGGTATTGGCAGACGCATAAGCTAACCGCTTCTCATAACCGGACAACATTTCATAAAATTCCCCGCGGAAAGTGCCGTCTTCTTTCTGATAGGTTCCATTTCTTATAGAAAGCAACAATTCCTGTTCTTCTGCCCGATAGGTTATAATTTCTTCTTTTTCTAAAATATCAATTGCCATAAGAAACAGGCGGATTAAGTGCATGGCGTGTTTATTCAGGTGGTTATCGTCTTTCTTGTGGTTGCGTTTGCCGATTTTTTCATAGTCTTTTACGATGTTATTCATCTCTGCCCACATATTTTTGTAATCACGAAGTGGATAATGGTGTAAATTCACATCCATGTAGATTTCTGTGTCAAATTCCGGACGTTCTGACGTATCAATGTAAAGTTTAAAGCCGCCTTCTTCCATTTTTGCATAGCGTTGTTTGAACTCGTACATGGCGTTATTTACGGAGTTGTAAATATGCTGCTCTTTTTCCTCCTGAGGGTAGGAATCCCTGGCTAAGGCATTCTGCAGCCTTCGAAGCTGGGCGCTGGCGTAACCACCAAAGGAGCGGATGGCACGTTTAGAAAGGAACAGCTTGCGGTTGTCTAACAGTTCTTTTCCGATGTCATTTATATATAGGTAATGGTCTGTTTTTAAGCCTAAGAGTTCTATGGTATTGGGATTGCAGTTTAATAAAAGCTGAATCATTTTGTTGAAACTGTAAATGCAGGTGTCAGTACCCTGGTCTACATACTGCTCAAAGGTTGTCATGCCGATTAGATCCGATGGGCGGTTTAAGGCAATCCCCCGGATGTCAATGTCGCTGTTTTCGTTGTTAGTGCCGTAGGAATAGCTGCCAGCTAAAGCTAACAGGATGATGTTAGCGCCTAGATGGGAGTTGGTTTTTATGAAGTTGTATTCTGGAGCTGTTAATAAAGCTGGGGTTATCATAGTTTTTGTTTCCTTTCCGTTTTTCTTGTCTGTTTTCCACGTTCTTTATGACTTTTGTGCTTGCTTTGTTAAACCGAATTTGGCACACAGTGTATCTTCCTTTTAAATTCATGCGCATCATATTAAGAAAGAGTTCTGCTTGCAGAACTCTCCATGGTGATATAAGACTTACTAATTATTTTTCTTTTATTTTATGAACAATGAGGGAAAATCCCATCGAAGCTTACCTCGATTTGCTAAACTTTCCTACGGTGACGGAATTTTGCCTGATACCACTGCAGTTTCATGCAGACTGTACAGTTTGACACAATGCAAAGTTGTATTGTCCTAATTTCGAATATTATATAATGATTTTATTGGGAAAACAAGTATATTTTTATGTACATGTCAAGTATACTGGTCCCGTCTTTGACAGTTTCAAAAAAATACAGCGGAACAACTTATCATTGCTCCACTGTATCTACTTAAGTCATCAACTCTTTTTTAATTTAGCCTTCTTATTCACACCACATTTAATCAGCATTGATTTGTAAGCACTCCATTTCTTCTTTGGAATCTTCACAGTCATGCTATTTGGTGTCTTACCAAATGCCTTGCTTCCAACCTTTTTCGTTGTCAGCTTTGTTGATTTGATTGTCAAAGTCTTTACCTTACTGCATCCATAGAATACCTTAGAACCAATCTTTTCCAGATTCTTACCAATGGTAATAGAAGTCACTTTCTTACATCCCTCAAATGCACTCTTACCGATTGTCTTTGTCTTACTTGGAAGGGAAACCTTAGTCAATGCAGTACACTTATAGAATGCCTTATCACCGATGGTTGTTACGTTGCTTCCAAACTTCACTGTTTTCAGTTTTGTACAATTATAGAATGCATTGGCACCAATGGTTGTTATGTTCTTTCCAATGGTAACGGATTTGATATTCTTATTTTCTTTAAATGCATTTTTATCAATGGCAGTTACCTTGTACGTAATTCCACCAACAGTTACCGTATCCGGAATGGCTACTGAAGTTGCTTTCTTATTCGTTGGTGCAACATAGGTTACTGTACCATTTGTTGCCTTGGAAGCTGTTACCTTATAGGTTGCCTTGCCATCATCAGACTTATCGGTTGTACCTACCGGCAAAGGTTGCTTCTCCGGATTTTTCGTTTCCGTATCTTTATCCGCTGGATTCGGGTCTTTTGTTTCAGTATCCTTATCCATTGGATTCGGATCTTTCGTTTCTTCTTTCTTTTCGGATGGGTTCACATCCGGTTTGCTGGAATCTTCTTTGACCGGTATCGCTTCTGTCTGTGTCTTCTTACACACACTACATGTGTAAGTCTTTTTGCCTTCTTCTGTTTCCGTTGGCTTCTTTGTTATCTCGCCTTCATCCCATGCATGATCTTTAAGTGCTCCGTATTCCATATGGCACACCTTACAGACTGCTTTTGTAGTACAAGTTGCTGTGCCACCTGTGTGGGATTTTAATTCACCGCACTCCCTGGTGGTTCCTGCCTTTATCGCATTACACTTTTCACAGTGGATAGATTCCTTTCCTTTTTCCACGCAGGTTGCCTCATAATCTAACGTATAAGTATCAGACCATTTGTGTCCGCTTGCGTCAAGTGCTGTCTTAATACCGGATTTTAAAGTGCATCCACACACTGTGCATTCCGTATGACCAACCCCCTCAGTAATACAGGTTGGTATAATATCCTCTTTTCCATTGTATAAAACATCGCCTGCAGCATGTTCATGATCTGCCCGCGTTACAGTAATCTGTTCTCTGGTTGCTTGATTTGTATAGTTTGCAGCATCGTTCCCTGTATAAACAATGGTAACCGTCTTTGCCTCTCCAATGACAAGTTCCTCATTGTCTCCCTGCACACTCCATCCCTCTGGAAGTAGCTCATTCAAGGTATCCAAATCAACACAGCTCACTCCTACATTAAAATCTATGTCTGGTACATTCGGAACCTCTTTAGCCTGCTTGATTATGAAATCAACTGTCTGCTGTTCCATATTTTCAAAATTGCCGACTCCTATAATGTTTGCTGTTGCGGTACCGGATGCCATATTGTTGAGATATTCAACATTATAGTCCTTACCTTCCTGCAAACTGGTTCCATTCCACATAAGTTCAATTTCCGGATTTATCTCGTCTCCGGTATATACAATATCTCCCACCGTTGTATCAATCTTTGCTTGATTGTCTCCACTGATTGTGAAATCTGGTGTTGTACCACCCTCATAAGCATAATAGGTATATTCTTTTACTGCATCACAGTTTTCCAGTGGTTCACAGGCTTCATACTGTGCTTTAATATGGTAATTTCCTGTCTCTGTAATTGGAATCTCCGCCTTAGCAATTCCTTGTTCTGATACATTTGCTTCAATGGTAACAGCTTCCTTCGCATCCCCTTTATATAGAGCAAAAATTACTTTTCCACCTGTTACCAGTATATCATCACTAGATACTGTTGCAGTAATCTGTAACTGATCTCCCACTGGGCCGTAGGCCGCAGATTCCTCAACTGGATTTCCAATCTTTTCACCTGTTAAAGTCATCTCAGACTTATATCGTTTTACAGATACTGTTACTGGTTTTGTGTAAATCTCATAATCCTTTCCATTGGATGAACTGCCGGCATACAAGTTTACTTTACATCTGTACTTTCGTCCATCCATGGATCGATCCACCACAAGATTCATGTTCTTTGTAATTGCATCTGCACTCTGCCAGCTAGAACCATCACTATATTCCCAGTTATAAGAGCGTACCCGCCATGTAATATCCTGACTGCTATTGTTATCCACATCTACCTTCATACTTAATACAGTATTCGGCACATATTCTTTTCCTTCTACAACACCTTCAACTGTTGCCACAAATTCCATGTCCGGAATAGTGGTGCGTCCTGTTACCTCTTCCGAATACACACTTTGCAAGGATTCATCCTCATTATAAGATACCACTGTATAAGAATATTGGGTATCATAGAACAGACCATTTCCTCCATCATCATCTGTAAAGGTACAGATTCCCTTTTCATCCGGGGTAACTCCTTTTTTCAAAAGAGTGTATACATTTTCTTTCTTTACCACATCTACACGGTACACGTCATAATGATGGGCCGGCCGGATGCCGTTTTCCCATGCTATCGTAATGCTATTATCCGTTTCTGCTGTAACTTTTAGATTGCTGGCAACGGACGGTGGGGCCTGGTTTGTCATCTTTGTTACATATCCCACTACCGGAATGATATTTCCATTTACATCCATATTGTAGGACACCAGTTTCCATCCGTAGCCATAAGATGCCGGTGTGCCTTCTGGAAGATTCGGTACGGTTCCGGAATATTCACAACCCAAAGTGGTACTGCAGGTAGCAGAGCTGTTCATTTCTGCACTGGCTGTAACTCCTGCATACACATCTCCTGCTTTCACTTTAAAGGTAGCTTCCGTAGCAATGCCTCGGGAAATTGTTGTGGCACTTTCCTCGTCAATGGCAATACTCTGTGATGGACAAGAACCGGATGCTGAAATTGCTGTACTATAGATAAATCCAGTATCATCTGCTGCATTCTCCATACCGCTCTTTCCGGACAAAATATTGGTTCCACCCAGTTTTTCTATGTCACTGATATTCTGCGGATACGTTGCCGGATCACCACTGCGATAATTTTCCCCAAACACAGCATCTGCAATCGTGTCAAGTTTTGGATTCTTAGCTGCTATCTGGTCATAGGTAGACACCGGTATCGTTGTCACAATCGGTGTTTGCGGCATATTATAAAAATAATCCTGCCATCCGGCTTCCATGTGCTGACTCCATTCGCATGTACCACCCTGTTCAAAGGACTTAATAGACTTCTCTGTATTTTCTATCCACTGCAGATAGTCATTATATACCACAAGCTGATCTTCATATGTAGCTGGAGATACATTAGTGGTATAGCCTACATTGTAATCCCCTTTCGCCGGTGTAGCATATACACCTCCTGTAACAGCTGCCCTCTGCTCTACACACTTCTCCAAATGCTCCTTCAGTTCACTTGCAAATGCCTTTTTAGCATTGTATTCTTCCTCAGACGGCATATCATATGCTGGTATAAACATCTTACAATTGTACCGTACATAAGGTGTTGCATACAATAATGCTACATCCTCCGTACCAGTAGTATTATAGGTTGTAGTATAGGTTTTGCTTGTTGTATATTCACTAGATCGTCCAAAAGCTGCACTAACAGATGCTTCCATCTCCACTCCACCAACACTCTGAAATCCTAGGATGTTGAATTCCTTCTCAAATCCTGCAACCACGCCGGCAGATACCACACTCTCATAAGCGTTCCCCTTGCCGCTGCCGGAAGACTTGCTGTAGGATGTCTCTGCATCCCCCGTATAATCTTGTCCTAATTCCTCATATACCGGAGCCGCCTGCAAAACGGAAAGGATTTCCGGATCAGAATAAAACAGCTCACTGTTTCCATCCGTATACTCTATCATCATGCTATCCTGATTGACATCACAGGCACCTACATTTAAGCTTAGGAAATTATCTGTGACTTTATTCCACCAAACATGAGCATTAACATTTTCATCCCCTACACGCCAGATATCTGTATGATAAGTATCTTTTCCACTGACCTTCATATAGTAAACAAAAAAGAGTTCCTCTTTTCCATCCTGTGAAAAATTAACATTTCCAACAACAGCCTGACCGTACCAGCGATTTGATGTTTTCTTTTCTGTATGATTCCATACGGAACCATACCTTGTTAATTGATTCGCATCGTTATCATAGCGAAAACGATCGGAACCGACTGCTATTGTATCTGCATAATTTCTTCCCTTTGATGCATAACCAGTAACAGTAATTAAGTCATTAGCGTTATCCTCATCCAAATACACCTTTTGATTACAGAGTGTAAAAGACTTTGTCCACGTATAGTCCATAGAACTAAACCGGTTTCCCTCATCTTTCTTTAATGTATTATATTTGACATATCCAATACGTGGTGCAAAAGTCCCCTCTCTTTCTGAATTGGAATCATGCAACAAAATCTTCGAACCTGCCACTACTGTATCCGATGTCACATTAGATGCATTATAATTTACCTTTGTCAGCGCTCCTGCAAAAGTAATTTCTTCACTGCCGGCACCGGTCACATTCGCTACCGTTACAGAGGCATTACGAAGAAGCCCATACGGATTACTATCCTCCTCGTTGTAAGACAATAACACTTTTTTATTTACTGTCTGGTTAAATATACCATTGTCATTCCCTTCATAGATATCTAATACAGAACCTAAACAGGTATTAGGATCCATAACCTCGTTCCATGTATAACTATCTTTACTTAGGATATGCTTCTCCTGAAAACTTGTCATAGTCAGCAAATCATCCTTGCCGTCATGATTTAAATCTGCCGTATCCATAGACACGTATGGAATATACCAATAATACCGATTTCCGCTGGTATTCTTTGCTGTCCTCCAGTTCGGACAATTGTCTTCATCTGCAATCTCAATCTTAAAAACCGCTTTCCCCAGTTCCTTACTGTTTTCTGTAATACGGAAAATACTGATTTCCAATTTGGAATAATCTTCTGCCTTTAATAAATCCGAAGACCCATCTTTTACATAGCAATTATTTGGTGTATACACTGCTACTTCTTCTTTTCCGTCTCCATCATAGTCTCCTGCCGTAATGCTAAGCAAGCCCACATAATCCCATGGCTGAATATAGGTGGCTGTATTAACAAATCCGCCGGTTTGCTGATTCTTCATAATCATCTCACCAGACTCAAGATCCATCACATCCATCGTGATGTATCCACCGTTCCGATGAAGACATATTGTTGCAAGAGAATCTTTACATCCGTCTCCATCCCTGTCAAAAGTAGTAGACATACTATAACGATACTTATAATAAGATTCTGATTCCGGAAACTCTCCAAGGAGCGCATTTTTGTTCTCATCATCTTTTATGATACGGTCTTTTCCATCCTCAATATATACTTTCCTACTACCGGTATTACGATCATAAATGGAACAAATCAACTCGTCATACTCCTGAACATACTGCCGTCCCGGTGTGATGTCGTCCGTTTTATAACTGCTATCCTCTGAAAGTTTGAAATTAAGGGATTCCAACACCTCTTTGTCGCTCTGCTGGGTACCCCCTGACTCCTGGCCTTCTCCTGATGCACTGTCCTTGGCTGCCATAACAGCATAAGTGAGATTTTCCTCTTTCGAGGTTGTTTCTAGCCATATTTTACAGTTTATCAGACTGATAGTATCATTCCCATTTAAAGAAGACTTGATATCCTCTGATGTCACGGTTCCTGTCTCCATAATTTCTTTGGAATATACCCAATCCTCTCCATTATTACCCTGCACATAAAGATATAGCCCGGTATCCTTATCATCCTTTGTAACCGTAACTGCCGTATCTGTATATTTTGCCTTCGATGCTATTTTGCTACTTCCATCCATTCGCAATGTCATAGCATCCTGAAGCTGTGCCGAAGCTGATCCTGTCTGTGCAGCCGATGCAAAGAGAACAGATGTCAAATTCAGGGCAAAAGCAGGCACAATCCTACAATGATACGTAATATCCGTCAATGTCATTTCTGCGGAATTCACAGAATAGGCATACAGCTTTTCAAATGGGCTATTACTTTCAGTAGAAAAGGTCTTGCGAATCCAGAAGTCCCAAAGATATTCTGTTCCATTCTTTTCTGCCTGACAACTTTCCTCATAATACTGTTTATCAATTCGAAGGGAATCCGTTGCACCAACCGTAATAAAACCGTTATAACTGCTATCAAGTAAGTTCGGTGCATATAGCTTTGGCGATGATGTACAATCATACATCAACGGAGTTTGAAGTATAAGCAAGTCTTCCTCTTTGGTAAACTTTGCTTTTGATCCACCATAGCAAAGATTATTAATCTCGGTTTCCAGATAACTTCCTGTATAATCATTCCCACCGGTTGAGGACGTTTGAAATTGCGTATCTTCAAAATGCTGTGTCGAAAATAGGACAATATTATCATCATTAAAACCCTCCGTGCCACTGACATTGTCCCTTCCTGCAATATACCATTGTAACGGCGTCCCGTTACTAGTACCAAGATACACTTTCCCTACGGTATCATTCCTACCGTCAAGGTCAAATGTTTTCTTCAACTGCGCCTTCGTAGCATACTTCGTCACATTGGGCGTACTGCTTCCTGCAGCCTGTACTGTCTGCATATTTCTGCTACCCAAGGATATGCCCGATAGTAACATACTGCCCGTCAGCAATACGCTAAGACCTTTTTTTACAATCTCCTTTTCTTTCATTGTATCTCCCCCTTGTTCATATAGTCTGTAATCACCAGATTGCCTACAGAACACAATCTATAGAATATATTATATCATTCCATTTCCAAAATAAGGGGGAGCTTGTCTGAATCGACCCAAAATATGCCGAAATCGACCTGACTATGAAATTATATGGTGAAATATAAATGAGATGCACATTTTGAAAGTGGCAGATGCATTCCCCGTGGAACACATCTACAGTACTACACGAAGTATAAAGTTTTCATTCTTCACAGAAAAAGAATATATTCCCTGATATTTGTTTACAATGGCGCAGATACTCCGCGTTCCTATACCATGCCCTTCTCTCTTAGTTACCGGAATACCATCCTGAAAGAGGATATCTGCACGGCAGGTATTTGTAATTTGCAGAAATATTTTATGTTCTTTTTCATAACCTACAACCTGAACCTGTACGGGTATTTTCTGTATTAAGAGATACCGACACTCATTTAACGCATTTTCTAATGCATTGGCCAAAAGCACGCACAAATCAACAGAAGATATGACAGGAGATTTTCCTATGGAAAACTGGATTTCCATAGGAATTCCGTCTTTCATAAACTTGTCTGCATAGGCCCCCAATATAAGGTTGGCGGTCTCATTTTCACAATAAATCGTCACCTTATGTGATTCAATTTCATGACAGACACGCTGAATATATTCCTGTCCCTGCTCTGTCTGACCATTTTCCATACAGGAATATAAATACTGAAGATGATGTCGCAAATCGTGGCGGTGAGCAGCTGCCTGCTCCTGACTATAGCGCAGAAACTCTATTTCCTGCATGGACTGCTTTGTCTGCATTTTTAGGGCATTTCTTTCCTGTTGCAACATATGACAGGATTTTTCCTGTGCCATAATACGGTTTATAAAAGTCAGATAAACTGCACAACAAACCGTTGGCATAAACTCTGCCACAACGGAACTTCCATTATATAAAAGATTTGTGTAGACAGCAGTGGTATAGTCAAACAGGTAATATACAATAGGAATAACGACAACAGTCCACATATCTTTTGCGGGACGATAAATCATCTCCCTTATACCAGGTACAACAAACCGAAGCAAAAAGAGCAACAGGGGCAGGGAGATTATGATTTGAATCACATGTAATATCATCTCATTATTTTCAAAAAAACTGGCAAAAAAAAGAGCTACCCACCGTCGAAGCTGGCAACACAAATAGCCTGTCAGCACGGCTGTCAGGCTACAAAGCCCCCGCTTTGTCACATACCAAAGAACGAAAATCAACGGCAGATGCGATATCAATGGATAAGAAAATTGCACAGCCTGCAATCCATACAGATAATAAATAATTCCCTGCAGTGTCAGTATAATCCCGACAATCAGCACAACCCATTTGCTTTGTTTGTCACTTTTGCGAATTCCACAAAAAGCTGCCGACAGAATACTTCCAAAAAGATTGACTGCTATGTAATTCAATAAGAAGATTATCTCCATCATATGATTCTCCCCATATTTCCAAATGCATATTCCAAATAGCAATCCTTTATCTGTGTATATTTTCCATGAGGAATGGGAATCCTTGCCTTACAGGTCATGTTGATACACTTCACCGATATACTCTCTACAAATTTCATATTAATCAAATAGGATCGGTGTGGTCTTACAAAACAGCCAAATTTGAGCAAAGTATCCTCTACTTCCTGAATACTTATATTACTTTTCAACTCACAACCATTTTGCAAATAGAAAACAAGACTTCTGTTTACCGCTTCGCAATATTCCAGCTGTTGCACATCAATTCTATGAATACCATTTTTACATTTTACAATAAAATACTCCGACTGCTCTTTTACCCATTCAGAAAAAATTTTCTCCATAAGTTCAGTGAATTTTTCCTTTTGAATTGGTTTCAACTGGTAGAAAAAGGCTCCCACCGTATAGGACTGCACTGCATACTCCGAAGAAGATGTCAGAAAAATTATTTTCACATTCTTATCCTGTTTTCGTAATTCCCTGGCTACTTCAATACCGTTTTCACCTTTCATAAGAATGTCTAGAAACAAAACATCATAACAACCACCTTGTTCCATCTTAGCAAACAATTCAATCGGACTTTGAAATAACTCATACTCAATTTCCCGATGATATTCTTCACAATATTGCTCCAGAAAACGGCTTAACTTATCCAATACCTGCAGTTCATCATCACATACAGCAACCTTCATATACATCCTCCCATATTTCTCAGCAAGAAAAAACGTTTCTACTCTTCAATTATTTATCCTTCCTAACACCTATTCTTTCATTATTCTATTATCAAATTATACTTATGTCAAACGGAAGTTTGACAGTTGAATAATAGAAAAATACCTTGCAGGGTACGTAACCCCTGCACTTTTTTTGTTTTACTGCATGGTACAGTACACTAGAGCGTGTCCCTGACTTCATTCTGGCAATCTTAGGACACGCTCTAGGAAATTTCAGTCACTATATACCACAATAAAATGTTGCTTTTTCCTAGTATATGAAAAGAACCCCAAAGGGTGCCACCTTTGGGGTTTGCTTTCAAGTATTCTCACGCTCAGAGATTTTTGACTTTTTACCTATTATCTATAACTGCTTCTATATTACTCTTCTGCAACAGTAGCCTTTTCTCCCACCAGATTTGTAATCACAAAGCCATATGCACTTTCTTCATCTGGTGCAAGGTAATAGCGTACCACATATTCTGTTTCTGAATTACTTTCTTTTTCTGCATCATAAATATAATAATTTACAGTAGCCACAAAATCATCAGAATCAGTATCTTTTTCTATCCCTTCTACTGAAAATTTTGGAACACCAAGTCCCCAATCACCCAATTTATAACGTAAACTTCCATCTTCTGCTTTTACCACTTTGTCATATTCTGCTGGTGTATATTCTGAAGTATCATATGATGTTCCAAAAAGATTCTTCATTGTATCTTCTAATAAATCATCCGGAATAATCAAATTGTATTCCTCATCCGACTCTAAATCTTCCTGATTTACCCCTACTACAGCAACAGCCATAGGAATTGCCTGTGCAACTGTAAGCTCTTTGATATCAGGATTTTCAACACATGTATACTGCATAGCAATCCAGTCTAATGTACCATTTAAATTTTCTTCCAGTTTAGCTTCATCTATCTGGACTTCTTCATTACTCTCTGCATCTTCCTGTGTTGTTGCTTCTGTCTGTGTATTAGTTGGATTCTCTGTCGCTTCTTCTGCTGGGGTCTCTGTTGCTACAGTTTCTGTTGCCTGCGCATTTTCCCCTGTTGTATTAGAATCTCCCCCACAAGCTGTTGTGCATAAACTCATTCCTACAAGCATAAGTACTACTAATTTTTTTTCCATTTCATTTTCCTTTCTCTCTGACATACTACGTTTCTTTTCATCTTACATATAACAAAGCGTGCTGCCATGCTCTAGGATTGGAGAGCTAATTTTTTCTCTTCTTGCATTCATACATACGTTTGTCTGCTAACTGATATACCTTCTCAGGTGTTTCTCCTTGTAATTCATCATTTACAGCATAACCATATGATATAGACAATCCCAAATCTGGGTTCTTCTTATTTTCTTCTTCTACGCCTTCATTGAATTTCTCAATTAACTGCTCAATCTCTGCTCTGTCATTACTTTCAATAATTGCGATAAATTCATCTCCCCCCATTCTTCCCACAATCCCATTTGCGGAGAATGCCTGTTCTAAAACTCTTGCTGCGGTGCAAATTAACTCATCGCCCTTAGTATGTCCATAAGTATCATTTGCAATCTTTAGTCCATTTAAATCAAAATTGATAATAGTGTACTTTTTGTCTTTCTCTTCGCTTATTTTTCTCATGTATTCAGAGCAGAATGTTCTATTACGAATCTGCGTGAGTTCATCTGTATAGGCACGTTTAATAAGTATGGCTTTTTCATTCTCTTCCATCATACTCTGTGTCACTCTTTGATATAAATCCAACACCAAAACACCTATAAACACAACAAGTCCAACAGAAGAAATTCCCTTTAATTCCAATATCTTACTTCCTGTGTACCTTGTAATAAAATAATTCACTAATTCATACATCACGCACACTACCACAATCATCAAACCCGCGGTAGTCATTTTTTGCGTTTTTTTCCTATCTCTGCTTCTTCTAATCAACACATAGGTAAAATATAATACATGAGCAATTAACATAAGCTGAAGTGCCGGCAACATCTGTACTCCATGTAAAATATCTGTGGTATGTAATCCAATAGTTACCACTGACAAACCCAACTGTACACAGAATAAAACAGAATAAATTCTCATCATTTTTTTACTGTTTAATTCCTGCACAAAGGTCTTCATATATGCCACAATAGGAATTGGTGCTATAAATAAAGACATGCATTCCATTAGTGATATGGAGTACAAAGGAATGGAAAATATCATCGTAACATTGTAATAACATAACGTCCATATTCCCATGCAAATTGAAAAAATTGCCAACAGCAATACATTGATATATTTGGTGGAAATAGTAACTGCAAACACCAGCACCATAGTCACCACAAAACCAAATACAATGAGAAAAGCTCCTACTAACATCGGAAGTCTGTTCTGGGTAACAATATATCTGTAGGAATTTCCCCACTCACTAATCCAGACTTCGGAAAACTTAGAAAATGCATTATTTTCTGTTACTGTATATTCTAATTTTAAAGTTTTGCCTTTATACTCATCATAAAAGTTGATTAATAAATATCCGCTTCCTGTTGCTTTATTTTCCTTAACTCTTTCATGTCCATACTCATACTCTAGAACCTCGTCTACATACATAGATAATGTTGTATGGCGATTATGTATAAACAATGCCGCTTCTCCATACTCCCACTCCTTAGGTATCTGCGTTTCCATTGTTATTTTGTCGCCTTTTTTCACAGCGTCAAATGTAAAACTACTCAATTCAACATCTTCATAAGTTTCGTCATTCATTGTAATATTCCAATGGTCTTCTAAAAAAATTCTATTTGACACATTTAAAATATCCTTACATATCAGGTGGTCTGCCAGATATATCACAATCATAACACTAAAAATAGCATATACAATCCATATATATTTGATTATTTTCTTCAAATTCATCTTTCCCCTCATAAAATACATCCCCCACATTACTATCTTTTTCTGAAACGTATCTTTTCACAAACTTATTATACTTCCAATTTTTGCTGCCATCAATAATATATTTTAATATCATTTAGATAAATTTTTTATGGCAAAAATAGTATATTACGTTCGGCAAAACGTTAAAAATACCGTTCAGTTAAGAAATACTGAGTTTAACAAATAGCTTCCGCTCACTTCCAATTTGAAAAAATGAGTGGGAAACGGTCTTCATCTCCCACTCATTCATATTCTTCTGTTTATAGATGATTAATGAATACTCATCTATTATTGTATTTCCCCTGCTTTATGCTTTGCGCTTAGGAACAAATTCAATTTTAAGAACCATATCCATGCCTTCTCCAAGACGTTTTTATTGCCTCATATTCCTTTGCAAATTCTGAATTTCTCATTTACTTCCCATTACACAACTGACTAATCTCCTCCACAGAATAGCAATCCTTCCACTTCTCATCAAATTCCATGACAAAATGAAAGAGATTTGTATAGTAATCCTCCATCTGTTTAGATGGTGCAATCAACTTCTCATACAGCACTTCAATCCCGCCCCGGACATAGCTTTCGAATATGTCGTCTCCTTCTTTTCGTTTCTCACTGTCTTCATCATAGCGGAAGGCTCTTGTAATTCTAGTCTCTGCATCTAGCTTGTCCTTGTCGTGAAGGAGTAAAATGGTCCGGTAGTTCATTTCCAAATTTGCAGACTCTCCAATGAGCTGCTCTGCATGAATTCTGGTAAAATCTTCTCCACCATCCACTGCTGCACATCTGTGATAAGCCATACCAACAATTGGCGCTAACAGATAGACATCCAGATTTCGCTTAAAAATTCCTACTGAAATATCCTCTGAAAATGGTGCTGTCAACTGTTTCATATAGATTGCATGTTTTCCTTTAAAAGTAAGCATTTTATCGTACATATTACCGCACCTCCACATGTGTTGTTGTCTGGGAATCTGCCAACAGGATGTATTTCTTTCCTATCTTTGCAGACATATGTTCCTCTGCCACATCTCCATCCGTATCCTTTATGAAAATAATTACCTGCTTGGCAATGCCTGGAATGGTGTCACAGATACTTTGAATTCTCTTTTTGTCAAATGCAGATAATGGTGCATCCATAACCAGTGGGTAACCGTCATAGGATTCTTTTGAAGAAAGGTTCATCTCCTCTCCAAACAGATCATCATCTTCTGATTTCTTATCCTTTGCCATCTTAATAATACCGGAAATAAAAGCAAATATAATGGCATAGTTCTGGGCGGTGTTTCGCTCTAACTCATCCTCAGATGAAAGTACATCGGATACCTTAACCTGAATATTGTAACGCTCATCCACTTCTAACCGGATTCCACCATCATAGATTTCCTGAAAAATGTGGTTAATGGTGTCCTGCAGTTTCTCTCTTGCCTGTTTTTCTTTTGCACCATATTCCTTATCTAACAGTTCATAAATATACTTGGCGTATTCATAATATCTGCGGAACTTTTTATTCGATTCTTCCTGAAGAATTAATTTATCCTTCTGACTTTGTTTATAACCAATATCTTTTTGATATTCGCCAATTTTTATCAGACATCCATCACATTGGGCTTTTAATATTTTTGCTTTATTCTCATTTTCTTCTATTTCTTTACGGTAAAACTTTGCATTGTCCTCACTGGTCAATTCCTCATATGTTTCACTGATATTCTGGATTAACTCACTCCTTTTTACATCGCTATTGCTAATATCTTTTAAACGAACTTTTATCGAACCTGCAAAGCCTTCGGCTTCTTTTGTTCCCTGCCATACTGCCTTTTTATAATCGCTGATAGCCTGCCCAAGATTTTTAGGCGGAACAAAATCTAATAATTCCATTAATGCTTTGTATTCCGGATCTTCCATCTCAAAATGCTTTCCGCAAAGACACTGCCTGCGCTCTAACAAATGCTTAATGGTATTTTTTCGAATCCCTGGAATTCCTTTGTCTAACTCCCCTGCACCTTTCAATTCTTTTAATGCCAATTCATAAAATGGCTGGGCAAAATAATATTTTGCATTCTTATTAAACTCCTGCAATAAACTTGTAATCTTGAGGAACCTCTGTTCTTCTTCTGACGCCAACATTTCTAACATCTGGCTATATTCTCTCTTTAATTGTATCTGAGGCATAATAGACTCCAATTTTTGCTTATAATTTAATGCTGCCTCCTGATATTTCTTAATCTGTGGTTCCTTTTCCGCTAACTCCTGCTCTTTTTTCTGCTTTTCTTTTTCTAAGTCTTCAATTTCTTTTGCATAACTCTCTGCTCTGTCTCCCGCAGATTCGTTTAACTGCCTTTCATACTTCTTAGTCACTGTTGTTCCTGTACCAGAAGGCCGAAAATGGTCTATGGTATTCCGCATTGCCGTCAATCCTATCAAGCCATGTACCGCCTCTGCAAACTGTCTACTCTTTCCATTTTCAATTTCCTCACTCATCTCCCGGACGCGTTCACCGTCGAAGATAAAAAACTGTGACAACTCCTTCGGCAGTGTTTTCTTAACAAACAATCTGGATGGTCTTTCATCCATGCTCTGCATCTGCCCATTCTCATCTTTGTAGCGAACGGTAAATGTCAGTTCCCCTTTATCCACGCGCTTCTGCTTACATACATATTTCTGCCGTCTCACAATATGGTAATATTTCCCCACATCATCCTGCACAACAAGCTCCACTTTCACCTGCTGTTCATCCCCAGGAATCATGTTATCTCTAAGGTCACGATTCAGCAGTTCCTTCACCTTAAAATCTGTCTCTCCATACAGCACCCACATAAAGGCCTGGGCTAATGTGGTTTTTCCGGTACCATTTTCACCCATAATGACAGTTACGTTTCTGTCTGCATCTGTGGAAAATATAATTTCTGTTGTTCCCTTATACTGTCTGAAATTCGTTATACTAATCTTCTGTAACAGCATTTACTTCACCCTCCAATACTTTCATATGTTCTGCGATTAAACTTTTGTCATCTAACTCCCTCGTTCTGTGGTTCAACTGCTCTGCTCTTAAAATCTTCGTCTTAATCCGTTTTGCCACTTCAACATCAATCTGAACGCCATTTCTTTCTACATATTCTCCCATTCTGTTTCCCCTCCTTCTGTTTCGTACACAGGTGATTGCGAAAGTGCTCATAATTCATTACTATCCTGGAATTTCGCAAACATCTCTGCTTCATACAGGTTATATGCTTCCCTCAATTCTTCTATTAAAAAATCCGAATCATATGGATTTTTCGCAAGCCGTTTAAATTCTTCCATTCTTGCTAATTCATTTTTCACAAGAGAACGATCATAGCTTAACTCTTCCTCTGTCATTTCATATGTATCTTCCACCGGCCTTGGCAGTGTAATAAAATCATAAATAACTGCCTCATCCTTCCCCTTTGCCTTTCTAAGCACACGCCCCCGGCGCTGGATATATTCCTTTGGATTAGTGGTGCTTGCTAATACAAATGCCGTCTTTATCTTTGGAATGTTTACACCCTCATCTAAACATTTCATGGCAATGAGTGCCTGAATGTCTCCATCTGTAAATTCCCGGATACGATTCTGACGCTCTTTTTTATTTTCATGAGAAGTAAACTGAGCCACATTCATATCAAGGTCAATGCCAAGTTTTCTTGTAATCCTGTCAATCTGGCGCATTTCCTCCGGATCTACGCCATACACGGAGGATTCCTCCTGCACACTGGCAGCACCGCAATAAACAAGCATGTGGGTATCAGACTGATAGGACTTTTCCTCTATTATCTTTGCTAGGGCATCCTCCTTTTCCCATGCTGCCGCTACAATTCTTGCTCTTTTTATGGCTAACCGTTTCCCTGTTTCGCTTAATTTTACTTTACCACGACGATCCTTTGTCACATACTTACCTATCTGCCTTGATAACTCTCTATAATCTTCTAACTCCCGTTCTGTCAGGTACACCACCACCGGATAATAGCGGTACGGCGTCAGCATATGCTCACGAATTGCCGTCTCCAAATCATAATGAATGCAGACTGTCTTAAAATAGTCATAAATGGCTTTTGTTCCCTCTTCATCCCCATGACGATCCACTGTTGCCGATAAACCAAGACGATAAGTGTAATGCTCTGATAAGCAATTTCTTACACTAGTTGCACCTGCATTATGTACTTCATCAATTAACAGAAGTACATTTTCATGCAATTTTCTCAGTTCCTCCTGTACCGCCTTTGATGAAAAAGTTGCATTGGTACAGATAAAGCAGAAAAATTCCACCGTTCCAAGCTGATATCCAAAAACATAATCTTTTAGTGCTTTTTTATATAATTTTTTGTGGACAGATTGGCTATAACCTACCAGTGGATTCATGTGAAAATATTTTAAATCTTCTATCCACTGTTCCACCAAATGCTGGTATGGACATACAATGATAACTGCTAATTTGCCTTTCATGTCCTGATACAATTTCACAACAGACAATAATGCGGTATAAGTTTTCCCAGTTCCGGTTGCCATGTCATAAATGCCACAGTAGCCACTTTCTTTCCATTTCTGTACTGCTTGTGACTGGTAGTCACGAATTTCAAAATCTGCTGGAATGAAAGGTACTCCTTCTAGACATTCTTTTGCTGCTTCTTCACTTAAAAAATCCTCTGTCTCTAGCTTTTCAGAAATCGGCTCTATCCGGTATGTTTCTAACTTTTTTTGCACAGCAAGGGGAAACTCTAGCACTTCGATTTCTTCCTCATCATTCCACCAGATAGCATCAAAGGCTTCCTTCTTTTTTCTTACTCTCTCATAGCTTTCCTCGCTTCTCCAGTCGCAGTATACGTCTATGGATTCATAATTGTGATAATAGGCTGTCTCTGATTCATTCATGGAGCCTGTAAATGCTATGGTATGATCTCCATCTTCTATCAGGCCAAGTTTTTCATGAAAAATTCCTATGCTGTCTCCGGTGTGAATGTAAGCAATTTTTATGTCCAGCTTTCCATCCATTATGTAGTTTGCTAACAGGTTTAAACGCTTTTTCTGAAATGGGGTTTCCGGAGCCTTTAGTTCCCGTAATAGTGCATTGGTGATGATGTGTTCCCGTTTTTCATAGCCGTATTGGATTGCTTCTACATCTTCCTTGTGAAGCTTCGGGGATGCAACTATCCGGACTGTACCACCGTTTTCTATTAAGCCCTGTAGGCCTCTAGACAGCTCTAGTAGCGCGGAGGAGGTAAAGAAGCCCACTGCCCGTTTGTAGCAACGGGCTTCAGACAACGCCGGCTCATAAAATTCTTTTACGATATTTTGTTTCATGGTGCGGTATTCTAATTGAAAATTAATGTTCTTTAAACTCATAATTGCCCCTCTCAATCTGTTGTTTAAATGGATTTTGTGGAAAGTATTAATGTTACTCATCCCTGTTTCGTCAGAGTTGTTCCTATGTGTAAATCAGTCTTATCCCCCAACAATCTCCCTGACTGCCTTCACCAGCCGCTCTATATCATCTGCAGTAGTATACCTCCCTATGCTAATCCGCATCACGCCACCATAACCTTCATTCTTCAAATGCTTATGCACATACGGTGCACAATGATAACCTGTGCGGAGGGCTATGTGGTAGTCTTCATCTAACAATTCTCCTACATCAGCTGACTGATATCCTTTTATATTACAGGCAACAATTCCCACATGGCTCTCATCTGGTGGCAGATAGGTGACAACTTCCTCTATCCCGGACAACTCCTCACAAAGGAATCTGGTAAGCTGCTTCTCCTGTTCTAAAAATGTTTCACAGCCTTGCTCCTCATACACCTGCAGTGCTGCTTCTAGTCCTGCCACAGCAACAATATTCGGACTGCCTGCTTCCAGACCGGCAATGCCCGCTGGCATGTCAAGGTTCAAGGAATCACTTCCCGTCCCTCCGGCAATATATGAACGCAACTGGTTACCATGCCTTATAAAAAATCCACCGATTCCAAAGGGGCCATACAAATTCTTATGACCGGCAAACACATAATAATCTGCCTCCAGCTTTTTCAGTTCTACAGGCACCAGACCCAACGCCTGGGAACCATCTACAACGGTCACTGCTCCACATTCCTTAGCCATATTCAGAATTTTATCCACAGGCAGAATGTAGCCAGTTACATTACTCATGTGTGTTACAAACACATACGAAGGCTTTTTCACTGAGAATTGATAGGCAGTCAGTTCCATATCAATGGTTCCATCTTCGCACAGTGGCAGCTCCTCCACTGTAAATCCCACACGTTTCTGGTGGTGAAAAATGGTTCTGGCCACTGCATTATGTTCATAAGGTGATACATACACCACGTCATATTCCGTAAAGTTAAGTCCCCCAATAATCTCATTGCAGGCAACGGTAGCAGAAGCAGCAAACACCACCTCCGCCACATCTTTTGCCCCCGCTAACTTCAACAATTTATCTCTCGTCCGTTCCATCAATTCCAGTGCTTCTTTTGCCAGCTCATAAGAACCTCTCCCAGCGTTCACTGCCAGATAACGGTTGCATTCATCCATTCTTTCATATACAATCTCAGGCTTTGGATATGTAGTTGCTGCATTATCCAGATAAATGTAATTCTTCAATTTTTCACCTCATTCCTTTAACCAATCGTCACCATAAATTACATTCATGGGGTCAATGATACCACTACATGTTCATACGGACTGGCTTTATTACACAATATACTTCTCAATTACCTTCATAACCACCGCCAGCTTCTGCTCCTTAGACAGGGTATCTCCAAATTCTTCCCAGACATTCTCCAGACTATTCTGCATAAAATACGCCGTTCCGTCTTCTTCCTCATCAGAATAATACTTCTCCACCACATCGCCGGAGCTTGTGGTAAACTGAATTTTACATTTGCCCACAGGCGTTTCATAAGCATCACTTTCCGTAATCATCTCTTTGATTCTGCTAAGAGTATCACCAAAAGACTCTGCTATTTCATCTGTCCAGTCACTAATGTGAAAACCAGTAACCGATTTCGCCACACTGTCTGCAATCCATCGCTCATCATAGGTGTTAATCTCTTTGATACAAGTTAAAAATGATCCTGCAATGCCGGAGAAAATTTCTTTCTCAATGATTAACTGATATTCACTACAAAATTCTGCAAATACATGCCTTAAATTTTCGTCCTGCCTTGCCTGCCAGATTTGCTTCACAGTTCTAATGACCCATTCTGTTCTGCTGTCTATATGACGGTCAGCCTCTATTTTCCAGGCAATAATTTTGGCTCCACACATCTTATAATTCTTCTCGCCCACCACAGTAGGAAACTTATCGAACAGTAACTCACCAGCATTAACAGATCCTTGTAGCAATAATTTTCGTACCTTTGCAAAGCGATCCCATTCCTTATCACATATTCCCTGAATTGGTACACTGGTTTCTCTTGTGTACTTAGGAATCCCCCTGCACCAGTCCTGCATATCCGCCACAATCACACCCATACGATTCTGCTTTACCATTATCTTCCGTGACCGTTTATCGCAGAAGGCTTTTTCTAATAATTCTAAATACATTGCTTTTTCTGCATCCTGCTCCTCAATATACAAAAAATAATCTTCTGGTTTCTCACACATATTGTTCAGTGCTGTCTCTGACAATTCTGTCTGAACATCCTTAAGGAAAACCATTACCATATGTGGCATATCCGATAATGCTTTTGCCAGGTAAACAGGAATCACACCTTTTCTCACACCATATCCCATTCCCATCAATGTGGTGAATAACTTAGCAACGCATTGCTTCTCTCCTACAGCACTATCAAGAAATTTGCAGATTTCCTGTAACATTCCTGCAACACCGTCATCTAATGCCTTATCAGATGATAATCCTGTTCTAAGAAACATGGCACGATAAATGGTTGCTTCTGCACTGGTTCCCTTTTTGAATTTTTCCAGATCATCATTTTGCAGAATGGCTTTTATAATTTTTCCTCTTGCCTTTCGGATAATATTTGATACCTGCTGACGATTGATTAATTCATTATTGATAATTGGTGTCTTTTTATAATTCTGATTACAAATTTTTCCTAAAAAACGATTGAAACCATGCTTAGCAAGATACTGCTTTTCTACATTACCCTCATACACAACTTCACAATTTCCATGTTCCGGTAAATAACATTGTTCTAAATATACATTTAATTCAAACAATAGATCTTCTTGATACAATTCTAATTCCTGTACCAGTAACCTGTTATTTTCCAGGAAGGTATCTTCCTCTGCTAACTTCCGAACAGCCATAAGACGACGCAGTAAAGTCTCCTTGTCAAATTCAAGCTTTGGTATCAGTAGCACCAGTCTCTTATCATTTAGTTTTTCAAGATGTGTTTTTATCTCCTGCTCATCCAATACACCATGACGTATTAATGCAATAATTTTTCCATCAGCAAAACCATTCTTAAACAAAATATCTCCTGATTTGAGATGAAGAAACTGTTCCTGTGTCATATACTCATAACGGAAATACCGAGTGATGGCGTATTCCTGATTATATTGCCTTGGCAGAACGTAATCTAAATCTGATACTTCTCTCAAAAGCTCACAAAGAGGTAACTGCTCTGGCAGACGTCCCATAACCTCTTTCATTTCTTTCTCAATATCCACCCCCACCTGGTTCTTGAAGTTATACATTCCTGTTTTTGTGCGCCATAAAATTAACTGCTTTTTCTTTAATCCGGCAACAGTACTTGCAAACTGTTCCTTTGAATACCCTAATGCCAATCTTAGTACTTTATCATTGGCTGGAACTTCATCCGGATTACGAAGCATAAGAAAAATGGCCATTGTCTTAATCAATGTTTTTTCTTCCTCTGTATCTGCCTGCTGCAATGCATAATCCGCCTTTAACCATTCCCCATGAAGTTCCGGCATGGATTGGTTCCTTCGAAACAATCCTTCAAAATAATCATAAATAAGTGCCGGTGTTCCATATGGCACCTTCCCTTTCTCATGATATTCTACAAAACGTACCAGACTGTTTGGTTCTTCATTAGCAAGAAACGTAAATATACTTCGCTCATTCTGTGCTGCTTTTTCACTGATATGAAGCAAAGTATAAGCAGCGACAGGAAGTAGCGGAAAACAACCATCTCCAACAATGTTTTCAAAGGATTCCTCTGTAAAACTTCCTTGAAAGCAAGGCAGGGTATAGGACTCCTTCACAATAGCCTGATAAGCTGCATCTTTATGAATTGTCTCTATAGCACCCGGTTTCTTACCAATTACTGTCTTAATTAATTCATAATGATTATGAGCAGATACTACAAATGGAATCTCTTTCAACCTACCCTCCACACCACGGAAGGACTGTACCATTTCCTTTGGTAGCTCTGAGCCATATTCCCGGATACTTTTATGAGCAACCAATGTAATATACAGCTTTTCTTCTTTTGAGGAGGATGCTAATTCACACATATCCTGAAGCACTTTCATATCCTTTGCAAATGTTGCTTTTTCATGGCCTTCTACATATTTGCTAAATTCATCAAAGACCAGATACAAGCCCCCATAACCATACTGACTGCAAAGCTTTCTATTCACATCTGCATACAGCTTTAGTGCGTCTGACTGTACTAATGGTTGAAATTCACTTCCCGATGTTAATCTAGGATACAACTTTTGAAACATTCTTAAGGCATCTTCCTGATAATGCTTTAACCTGTTTTCAAACACAACACTGTCTATTTTCTCAGAACGCAGATATGCCACATAATTGTCATAGGTATCCGGATACTGTTCCCTCCAGTCATTTATTCGCTTTAAAGCCTCCCCATAAACCGTGTCCGGTAATATATCTTCCATACCTTCTCTTTTTAAAGCTTCTAATAAGCCTATTAAAAAGTCATGATTCAGCCCATCTTCACTTACAGACACCAACACAGGAAGCATCGGCTTTCTTTCAATGGACAGCAGTCTAATCAGCTTTGCCGTCTCCTCATCCACTGCTTCTATTTTCTTCAAAACAGGTACTATTTTTCTTGGTGAAGCACCTGATAACAAGTAAAGCAATACTAATAGCAAATGAGATTTTCCTTTTCCATAAGGGCCTATCAAAACCACTGCTTTTTCTGCATTATCCTCTACAACTGCTTCTAACAGACGGCGCAATACAACCAAAGAAGATTGTGACGGAATGTAATTGTTTATCTTTTCTTCTATGCCTAAATCTAACTGTATATTCACAGAACTCTGAAATCTTCTGTTGATGTGAATTAAATCTTTTAACCGGTACATACTCTTTTTCCTTTATCTTTTATGATTATAGTAATGTTGTGCAATCTCTGCTCTCTTATATTTACGACTCTGGTAAATCATATCCAATCCTGCTGTGCGGTTCAGTTCAATAAATCCATCTGCACTTAACTGCTCCACCATTCCGTACAAAGCAGAACGATTCAATTGCAACATTTTCCCGACACCACCTTTGCCTAACAGGCTGTCTAATTGCACACTATACATGCTTCCACTCTTCTTTAGCATATCCTGCATGCCATACCACACCACATATTTCGAAAGTACATCAAGGGACGGTGCCACCTTGCGGAATCGTTCTCCCTCTTTCTTTACCAGCCCTAAGGATGCAAAAGGACTGACACCTTTATCCTCCGGATCGTAATCCCTGCCTCTTTCCTTTGTGTACATATTCAGCAGAACATTTACATCACTTTCTAAAGAACTTATCGTAATATCTTCCATGCGTTCTCCGCTGTAGAGCACCAGTTGCCGAAGCAACATCTGAATTAATTCATTTTTTGTAAATTCTTCAACCTCTAACTCATTAAAAAATAAAAACCAGGTTGTTGCCATAATTTCATTTCTGGCAAGTTCATAATGCAGAAACCACAAACTAATCGGATCCTCCAGATACGGATCATAGTGACTAACACAATTCCCTAATTCGGTATACACATAGCCTTCACGTCTTTTTTCAGAAATCAGTCCCATGATATTCAACCAGTAACGAATGGATGACACCATATTAGCTCCTACTCCTAATTCATCTGCACCATGTTCTTTATCGGTAAGTACTTTTGTATCATTTTTAATTGCCATTAACCCCTTATATATCCATCCTTCACGAGGAATAAATGTTCCATGCCCTTTTAGGCGGTATTGTCTTGTAGCTGCCATTACTTCCTTCCTTTCTATCTTTTAATTGCTAATACTTTTCTGATATAACATCCTCCCACAAAGTGATTCACGCACTCGCCACATCTGACACACTTGTCCTCTAGGATCTGATACCGCACACTTCCATCCGGCATCTCAATCAGAACAATCGCATCATGTTTACATACTCCTTCGCAGGCCCGACATCCCATACACATCTGGTATTTGGTCAGCTGGCATTTTATTTTATCCTCAGCAACCTTTACACTTTTTGCACCAGCAATATGATAATCCAATATACTAACTTTTAAGTTTGTTTTCCCTATTCTGCCTTGAAGACGCAGAAAGGGTGTCCCATCCTTTTTTGTAATATAAACTTCACCTAAACGTTTATTACCCATAGTTGCATTTATGTAGCCAAAAGGATAAAAAAGCTCATAAAACTCTTCCGTCAACGGTCGCTGAAGTTCATAATTAAATGTATTTTCCTCCAATACACAAGGTGTAAAGGTTACAATGGATTTGCCTGCATAGGACACACCATTTCCTCCCTGCCTTGCTTTCCATTTGCCTGCCTTCACATATTCCTCTGCATCTTCCTTACCAATGCTCCTTGCAAATGTAACAAGAAGATTGTGAAATTCCTCATAGGCTTCCTTCTGATGAATCTTCGACAAAAATTCTGACCACTCACTGTTATTTGGACAACACCAGCAGCCTACTCTGGCATACCCATAACGATATGCATCATTAAAATCTAATCCATTAGAAAGCAGATATAGCCATACATCAAAATCAAGCCAGTCAATAATAGGGGAAACCGTTACCTGCTTGGTAATCTTTGCACCATCCACTTCTCTGTCATATTTATTTCTGCTGGCGGATTCACTTCTCCGGATACCATAAAAAGTAAGAATTTGTTTCTTTCCACGGAACAAGGCCTGTATCTTCCTTGTGATTGCACCCGTCTTGAAAATCGTGCAGCACCAGCGCATAACGCGGCTTGGAGGACCAAGGAGCATACAAAGCTCATAGAAATCCTTCTCCGTATTCCGTGCCGACAGAACCGGTGTCTTTGGATGGGATTTCTTGAACCGTGTCACATACTCCTCTGTCTGAGGAAATTCTAATGTGGTATCCCCAAATACATGAAGAATATTTCCTGCACCTAAACCACGCATCGCCAAATCTGAGGTTACTGTAGAATCCTTTCCCCCGGAAAATGACACAAACATATCCATGTTGCTGTAGCCTGCTGACACCTGTTTGATAAAAGACAATGCCTCCTCATCAATATCCCGCAGATGTACCTGATTGTTCTCTACAAAACCTTCAATATACCTATGAAAACTTTCATACGTTAGCTGGTTTTCTTTTTCATTGGCTTTGTATTGACGCCGCACCTCCTCCACATCCACATCCTTTAGCTGACTCACTGAGAAAGGTATTTTTTTACCATTAACATAATAATGATTGCCTGCTCCATTCCACACAGAATCATCACGATAAGCAAAGGGCTTACCTATTACAATTTCAATTAAAAGTCTCTCCTCAGGAAAAACCGGGCGAATGTCCGTAGTCAGTCTGGTCACTTCACTGCCACAACTGCAATTGGGTTCATACAACGGTACCTTACAGTGACCACACCAGTAAATTTCAGATTTTTCAACACTGCAACGCCCTCCACATACAGGGCATGTGCTTCTTTTTGCATGTATTTTATCCTTTTCACACCAATATAGAATCATGTTTCACTCTACTCCTGTTTTTCTTCTGATTGATAAAACATTTCCGGCTTAATATCCAGATAACTGCAAAGCTCTAAAAATTCTCCTGCTTCTAACCGCAATGTATTTCCTGGCTGTAGTTTTTCTTCAGGCACACCTGTATCTGCTGCTACCCGTGTAGTTGAAATCTGATTCTTTGCCAGATACTCTGCCAGTTTATTTGTTGCATCCATGTTTTTCACACCATCCTTCTCTGCATCCAAGAAAACAATCTCATTATGTTCTATTATAGCTCTTTTATTCCCTTTATGCAAGAATTATGAGTATTTTGCCAGAAACATTTTCTTGATATCCGAGAATCGTTTGACGGTGCCTGGTTGCTGCTATAAGATGAATGTAACTTTCTGAATTTTTATGCCGTGAACAATGTGAATAACGATGCTAATAGTATTGTTGTTAGCATTGTTATTAACATGGCGGAATGGAGAAGACCATGAAAAATCAAAATATTGCTAAAGTATTAAAAGCATACCGAAAACATAATAAACTTTCGGTAAATGAGGTAGCTGCACGATTAGAACAACGTTCCGTTCCGGTAGCTCCAAAAACAATATATGGATGGGAAAGTGGGCAGACACAGCCAGATGCCGACACCTTACTTCTGCTCTGTGATATTTACCAAATTAATGATATTTTAAATGCCTTTGGTTATCTGAAGGATGACGCAGAACCTTTGATGCTCACTGCTTTTGAAAAACAGCTTATCTTAAAGTATCGCAACTCACCGGATATGCAGCATGCAATACATAAGTTGTTGGATATGTAAAATTTTTCGTAACTATTCAGTACCCTCATAGGTTACCAATGTTATTATGAATTGCATTCATAATAACAGGCCAAAATCCATGCAGAATCACCTACGGTGATGGATTTTGGCCTGCTGCCACTACGTTTTCATACGGACTGTGCAG
>JBGVIB010000120.1:0-22154 GCA_045122835.1 Lachnospiraceae bacterium | reverse complement strand
CATATTCGTTCCAGTATTATTTACAATATCAATATGACAATATTTTTTATATTCTTCTTCCTTGCTTACAAAATGACCTTTCAAAACATCTACAGCATTTTCAAAGGAAGCCTCATCCATTGCGTAACCATATTTTTTTTGAAATTCTTGTTGCAAGGTATCCAAATGTATTATTTCATTTTTCAAAAATCTTTTTAAGATTTCTAATTCGTATGGTCTGGCTCCAGAAAGTACCGTTTTGGACAAATATTCCAACGTTACAAGCTCTTCTTCCGAAATCTGTCCTATATATACTTCCTTCTCAACTGACTCAAGAAACGCCTGGTAAGTTTTATATTCTTTTATAATTACAAGAGGATCTACTTCTCCATTTTCATAAAAATCAAGAAGATATGGAACTCTTCCAAGGCGATTTTTCAACGTTATATAACTTTCTCTGATAATCGATTTCATGCCCTTAATTCTATCTATTGATGCAAAAATCTTATCTTTAGCTATCTCATCAAAATGTATAGTAGAAGCCCCGGGAATTGTACTGTTTCCACTAATTACATATTTCCGAATTGTATCCGGATTATAAGTGCGGTCTCCTGATAATGCAACCGGTATCATAAAATTATTATTATAATTACCAATAAAATCAAGAACAACCACATATTCTTTGCCATCCGCTTTACGCAATCCTCTTCCCAACTGTTGAATAAATACAATCGGTGATTCTGTTGGACGAAGCATAACAACCTGATTTCCCTCCACAATATCAACACCCTCATTCAGTATTTCAACTGAAAAAATATAATCTAAAGGTTGCATCTGTTCATTGGCTTCCTCTTCATTCATGGCTAATCGTTCAAATGCATTTTGACGTTCTTCCTCGGTAGCCTCCCCATTCAACGAAATTGTTCTATATAATTTTCCTGTTTCTGGATTTATCATCTGATTAAATTTATTGGAAAGTTCCACTGACTCATCAACACGACTACAAAAAATTAAGCCTTTAACTCGTTCTCCACTATATCCATAATAATTTGCCTGTTTAATAATATGCCTTACTCTCTCATCACCCGTCAGGAGATTAAAATCACGTTCTGTAATCTTTTTTGCTTTTATCTGTTTTTCATCTACAAAAGAAACATCACTAATTCCAAAGTAGTGAAATGGACATAAAAAGTTTTCCTCCATCGCTTGCTGTAATCGAATTTCATATGCTATTTGATGATTAAAAATTTCATAAATATTTCTTCCCTCTATATCATCATCTCGTTTATCTGGTGTTGCGGTCATTCCCAGCCAAAGCTTTGGTTTGAAATAGTTCATAACCTTTTGATATGAATTTGCTGAACTGTGATGTGCCTCATCCAAAATAATACATTCAAATTCCTCCGGATTATATTTTAATAAATGTTCTTCACGGTTTAAAGTTTGTACCGTGGCAAACACATAATCGGCATCATATTCACGATAGCCTGCTCCAAGGAGTCCCATGGAAACAGACTTATCAAGTACTTTTTCATATGACTTTTTCGTTTGCCTTGCAAGCTGCCCTCTGTGAACAAGAAATAAGACTCTTTTAAAGCCTAATTCTCGCATGGCAAATGCGGAGGCGTAGGTTTTTCCGGTTCCTGTCGCAGATATCAGTAATGCTCTCTCTTCCCCGGCTTCAATGATTTTCTTTAAATTAACAATAAAACCCACCTGCATAGCGTTAGGCTGCAAACGGTACTTTTCAACAGACGGAATTTCTTCACTTTTCGCAATCTCCCTCTGCTTTTTAATAATTTTGTACCGCTCCTTATAAACTTCATAAAACTCATCATATTCGAGTGCATGTTCACTGTTCCAAAGCTCATTAAATTCTGCCAATATATTCTGCACAATCTCGCCCTTTTCTGTCGATACTACACGAGTATTCCACTCACGATTACTTGTAAGTGCTGTTTTTGTCATATTGGAACTACCGATAATAATTCTATAGATTTCATCTTTTCTGAAAATATATCCTTTGGTGTGAAACCCATCTCCGGAAGCTTCTACATCATACATTTTCAATGCAATATTAGAGAGTTTATTTATTTTTTCTAAAGCTCTCGGTTCACTAAAATTCAAATAATTTGTGGTAAGGATTTCTCCCTTTATCCCTTTCTTCTCAAGCTCCTTTAGCGTCTGTAACAAAGGCGTAATTCCACCCATAGTAATAAACGCTACGCTAATTTGAAACCCATCGCATGCCAACAATTCATCCTCAATGGATGACAACACTTTCTTTCCCTGCTTATAATTGTTCGAAATAAATTGTGGCTTATACGCAATATTAGACGCAACTGCTCCATCAATAAATGCAGTTTCAAATCCGCTGCGCATTTCTTGTAATCTATCCTGTATCATTTTATTCCTCATTTCCAACCCAGTAAATTTTATCCTTAATTCCACCGCGTTTTTCTCTCTTGGCTTCCTTCACTTGTAACAACCTGCCGATTACTTTAACGTCAAGCTTTATTCCCTTTTCAGTAGATATTTTAACGGTTGCATCCGCAATCTCTTCCAAATCTTTAATCGTAAAACTTTCTCTTTTTAATTTCGAATTAATACTTTACGGTGCTTTTCCTAATCTGCGGGCTAATTCTTCAACACTAATATTACTTCTAACACATAGGACTCTAATCTGTTCTGAAATTGTAATCATATTCGTTTCCTCCGCTTAATATTATAAACAGTTTTTTTACAAAGTCAAAATCCTTGATTAGCTTGTAGCAACTTTTTTAGCATCTAACATACTCAAATCTATTTCAAATCATTAGCTTTTATAATAGGCTAGATTGTTTCTAACCATCTAATAAAAAGAAAAGAACCAAGAAGCAACAACTCCTTGATTCTAATTATACTCAGTTCCTGTCCAATAAAAATCTCTCATACCTTTGAATTTCGGATTTTAAGTATCAATCCCACATCTCGCTATCCAAAATCTTCTGCAAACTCCGAATTACAGTCTCATAGGTTACCGGTACAAAAAGCAATCCCATAGTAATATCTACGTAATCACTTTTATATACCTGACTTTCAATTATGTCCCGCAATATATCCGCTACACATACACCTTCTTTTGCCGAAGGGCAGACAATCATTTCTAAGCGCACGGCACGTACTTCTGGTATAAGATTTGGTAGTTCATCTGAAATACCCATAGTGTCTACAATCTTATGAATATCGTATAAATGTCTGGAATGACGCTCTGTTTTTTCCTGCATATAGTAATCGCAGAGTGCAAACACCTTATCTACCAGAGTTCTCTCTATGGTTTGTGTCGTAATTTCAAAAGGCATCAATTCATATGTTTCAGCCAAATCCAATCGATTGATTTTACTCAAAAAACGATAGATATAATTATCTACCATCCGCTTTGTGGTAGGAAACGGCAACATTGCCACATATGTTTCTATTACCAATTCCGGCTTCAAAATACCGCTCTGCTCATAAAAGGATGGGTAACTTGCTCTGTAGCAGTTATAGTTTCTTCTGCTCCTTGTTGTTTCAAGATTATTAATCGGGAATCCGAACTCCTCCATAGTCGAAACAATATTATTTTTGAGTTGTTTCTTTCTGCTCTCCCCCGGCATACCTGATTCCGCTGTATAAGACAAATCAATATCTTCTGAAAATCGGTCCAATAACTGATAACACTTAGTAAGTGATGTGCCGCCTTTAAACACCAGGTCCTTTGTTTTTTCGGCAAGAGCCTTCAGTGTAATCGTCACATAATAATCTTTTTCAATTACATTAGTCGGAATCGCCAACTCATTTGCCGCACCGATTATCAATTCTGCAAATGCTTCTTTATCATGATGCAAATTCATAAATCATCCCCCATTCAATTAGTTTCTTTGCAGTTGCACCGGTTATAGCAGATGATACTTCGGATAACTGTTCTTTTGTAAAACGTTTCTGCTTCACATATGAAAGCATTGTATCTATGGTTTCTTCCATCGGCAACTCTGTATATTTCTCAGCCTGACCGATACCATCCAAAAGCTGCAAAAGTTCTGCATTGTTGTCCGAAACAGTGACCGCTGCTTTTTTAATTCTGACCTTCTGATTACCTACTGTAATCGTACGTCCATTTGTAGCTTCCCTGTTTGTAACAATCTCAATTATCGCCGGCATTTGTGTCGTCAATCCAAGCTGGTTTACAAAAGATATTCCGGTCACATAACCAAACGTTTCAGATTTACTTTTCACATATTTGCGCATAATAACAAGAAACGGATCGAGATAACTTTTACCCAGCAATCCACCCTGTTTTGGTATATAATAAATACCATTATCATACCTTTCCAGAAAACCATTTGCCACAAGTCTCTTTACAGACTGGCGCACTGCATTTTCAGATAATTCATCTATTTTTAAATCACTCAAAAAGATTGGTTCATTATATCCATAATTCTCTAACAAGTAAGATTTCATCATAGTCTCACCTCCACATATACAGTACCATTTTTATATCTCTATTGTCAATATTTATGTCGCATCTATAACTATTATATGCAGAAACAATAGAATTAACTATGAAAAATTTACTATTTTACATAATTTTTATGAGGCAAATGGCACTTATCGTGCCGTTCCAATGTGCTTACACCCTTTGCCCTTCCATATTTGGCACGCAGTGCATCTGCCTTTCAAATCCATGTGCATTATATTTTGAAATAGTAGAGCCAATATGGAAATTTCATACATCACATACTGCAAAAAACCACAGTCCGAACACTGTGGCTTGCTATTATCAACACTATATCCCCTTGTAAAATTAATTTTGTAATGACTCATTTTCTCTACAATTCTCTATTCTATAATATCCCCAGAAGTAGAAACTATCACAACTTGCCAAGGAATAAATTTCCCACTTGCCTGCAAAGCCCGCTTCACTGCATTTTCAATGCCGCCGCAGCAAGGCACTTCCATACGGACAATTTTTACACTTTTGATGTTATTATTTGCAATAATCTGCGTTAATTTGTCTGCGTAATCTCCTTCGTCTAACTTTGGACAGCCAATTAAGGTAATGTGATTCCGAATAAATTTATTATGAAAATCACCATACGCAAAGGCTGTACAGTCTGCTGCTATCAATAAATTCGCTCCATCAAAATACGGTGCATTTACCGGCACAAGCTTAATTTGCACCGGCCACTGGGATAACTGGCTTGAAACCGGTTCAATATTATTATTATGAACAGGTTCTTCACGTTTGATAGCTCTAGACTGGGTTCCCGGGCAGCCACAAGGCAGTTTTACATTCTGTTTCATCTGCTTTGCCTTAAGCACTGCATCTTCATCATACGCAGGAGCTTCCCGTTCTTCAAATGTAATGGCGTTGGTTGGACAGGCTGGCAGACAATCTCCTAATCCATCACAGAAATTTTCCCGCATCAGTTTTGCCTTTCCATTTACCATCTCAATGGCACCCTCGTGGCAAGCAAGAGCACATGCTCCACAACCGTTGCATTTTTCTTCATCGATTTTAATAATTTTTCTTTTCACTGCTTTATCCTCCAGATTTTATTTCAAACAAATGATTAATCGTTGCTTTGAAGCAAGCATAATACATTGATATTTAACCGCCTTAGTAATAACATCTTCACTTGCCTTTTCGATATCAGTATAGTAAAATAAATGAACTATGTATGTTGAAAATTCAACAAATGGAGGATTTATGAAAAAATTTATGGAAGCTTTACAAAAATGCCCTTTGTTTGCGGGCATAGAAGAACAGAATCTCCTTGCTATACTGAATTGTCTGGACGCCAGAACCATAGTAGTACCCAAAAATGACATCATACTTCACGAAGGCGATGATGCAAAAAATGTTGGAATTATTCTAAGTGGAGAAGCACAGATTGTGCGGGATGATTATTACGGGAATCGCTGCATTCTCACACGCATTTCTCCAGGTGAATTATTTGGTGAGACCTTTGCTTGTGCTGAAATAGAAGCTTTGCCAGTCAGTGTCATTGCCACCAAAGACAGCGAAGTCATGATGATTGACTGCCATAGAATTACAAAATCCTGCCACAATGCATGTGAATTCCACAATAAAATGATTTTTAATCTTCTCAAAGTTGTGTCTGCAAAAAATATGATTCTTAATCAGAAAATTGAAGTTACCTCTAAAAGGTCAACTCGCGAAAAGCTTATGGCATATTTGTTACAGCAGGCAAAATTGCATAATTGTAACCATTTTTCTATTCCATATAGCAGGCAGGAGTTGGCTGACTTTTTAGAAGTAGATCGAAGTGGGCTGTCTGCAGAAATCAGTAAGTTACGCAAGGAAGCTATTTTAAACTGCAGAAAAAATGAATTTACACTATTATAAATTAGCACGGCAACTGGTGAGAACATACAAACATCTATGTGTATTTTTTCGTAACTATTCAGGACAGTGCTGCACTACACAATTCGTATGAAAACCTAGAGCATGTAAAATCCAGTCGAAGTTTACTTCTATTTGCATGTCCCACCAGCGTACACCCAATTTTTAAATCCACAATTTTTTGCAGATTGATACACTGGCTGCACCACTTCTTCTAACCCACTGGAAAATTCCTGAAAGCGCAATCCTTCTCTATAAATCTTCCTTCGTATTTCATCACTGTTTAAATGCTCTCTTGCACATTTTTCAAACTCATCATGAACAGTATCATATTTCCATATCATTTCATAGGAAAGATATTCTAACTGGGCAAGCTGCGGAAAATAGGTATTCCAATCGGGCAAATTGTTACTCTTACTGCTATTAATGCTTCGTGTTGTGGGATGAAGATTCCAAAATTCGTCATGTGCCACATAAGACCATGGCACAAAATGGTCAATGGAAATATCTTTATCCGTCAGCTGCTCATGGCTGTAGATTTCCTGAATTGGATGCAGGGAGAGTAACAATCTCCAGTATTTCTTTACCTTTTCTAACTTTCTCTCTGTTGGTGGATATAATTTATCTGCAATTCCCGGCACACTTGGATTGCGTTTCTGTAAATACAAAATCATTTTGTACTGAATCCAGCCTTTTATAATTTCCTGATTCTTGTGAATATAGGCAAACCACTCTGGCTGAATTTCTATGGTGGTTTTCAATCCGTTTAATGCATTAAAATAATACATCAGCCGCCGTTCCTGATTGATCTTTGCCGCCAATGCACGTTCTGATACATTCCACTCAGTTCCCTTTACTTTGTCCATAAATGGTGCCTGCAGACGATATGGTACGTTTTTTGTCAGTGTCTGTTTTCTACGCCTGACCTCCTTATCTGTACACTCTTCAAGATATTTTAAGATGTTTTCCCGCTTTTCTGATGATTTCATCTGGCTGATATCCTGCAGATAATGAACCAATGTCTCAAGGGTATCCTTTGGTCCTAAATTCAAATGATATTCCGTTACCATATACCAGGCATCTGCAATCATCTCATTTATTAATTCTTCATAGGAAATGACTTTTTTGCCCTCTAATACCTTTGTTATAATTGCCTGAAACCAAAAAAATTTGTAACATTCACTGGTGTTATCAAACAGTCGGCTTAAATATTGTATCTCTAATTCATCTGAAAATGGCAGCTGCATGCATCTCACATCCTTTGTTATTTAATGGGATTTTATCTCTTTCTATTCTAACACAATCAGCGCAAATATTCTATCTGCTTGTCAAATTCTTTTTCTGTCCTCTATTCCTGACTCCTTTGTCCATAAAAGAAAACGCCTGAGCAATTAAGCCCAGGCTAAATTTTTCTATTATTCCTCCACTAACATCTTCACCGGTTCAATCTTACGAATCTTAACTGCTGATAAGAAGGACGCAGCAACTGCTACCATAATCACCCCAACTACCGTTACTGCCATCCAAAAGAAATTCATAGTAAACGGACACTCCTGTATGCCACAGAAGGAAAGACATGCAACAATTAGTGGATTCATCAGATAAATGCTTAACACCACTCCGGTGATGGCACCGAATGCAATTACCGGAAGATTCATCATAATTGTCTGAACAATCAGCTGCCCCGTTGTAAATCCAAAGGCTTTATTCAGCCCCATATTTTTTCGCTCCCGTATTATCTTTGTTTTGATAAGCAATACTTCTACCATGGCAACCACAAATACGGTAATCAGAACGAAAATCAGACAAATTGCTACCATTGCCAGTTGGACACCACCCATCATATTTGCAATACCTTTTTCACTGTCAGCCACACTGGCTTCCGGAAATTGTTCTGTCACTTTTTTAGAAATTTCCTCATACGTGACATTGTCCTTTGTGTAGATGTAGAGTGCTGTTGTCATACTGTTTCCATTTAAACGTACTGCGCCATCCCTGTTCATCAGTGCTTTTAAGCCCATATTATTGATCTTCTGGTCGATACCGCACACAAGATAATCCTTTCGCTCACCCTGACCGGTTATATAAACCACATCTCCTGTTTCTACCTTTAAAAGATTTGCAATGCTGGTTGTAAGTACAATTTCATTGTCATACTTTGGCAATCGTCCACTTACCATCATTTCATTGTGAATCAGATCCGGCTGCTCCCAGATATCACATGTAACAGAAGTTTCTTTCGCCTCGCTTTCCAGCTGAATACTTCCATTACTAAAATAAAGTACCGTTTCTACTTCACTCCATGTTTCCATTTCTTGTCCAATAGAATCCAGATCATCACCGGTAATACAAATATCACCAGCCTCAGCACCTACCATCTTCAACAGATTATCTGTATTCACAGCAAAATTTTCATACAATCCAAAACCAACACTGGCAGAAAAGGATAATAACATTACAATGGAAAAGATAGAAATATTTTTTCCCTTCTCATGCATAAAATTTTTTCCTGCCAGAATAAAGGACATCGGCAATCTGGATTTGTGAAATTCAAAATAATTTTTCTTAAAATTATGGGTGTGAATTCCGGATCTTAAAGACTCCAACACGGAAATCTTTTTATAAATTCTGCCACTTAAAAAGGCTACCCCAAGAACCACTGCTAAAATAATCAGGATAGTAAGACCGGCTGCACTCAAGTGAAACTTCTGCTTCCAGGAAATTCCTAACATAACTCCCTGAAACCGCCCAATTACTCCGCTTCCTGCCATACCCAGAAACAGACCGGCAATTACTGCCACAATGGAAACTACTCCCATTTCAATCAGTACTGTCAGGTTCAGCTGCTTTGATGTATAACCTGCTGCCTGAAGAATTCCTATATTTTTCAAGTTCATCTCAATATAATTGCGGATGCTGAAACGAATCACAATTAACACAATAAGCATTAGTAACAAGGAAAATACAAGAACAATTCCCATGCTGATTTGGGACATCCTGGCTACGCCACCTTTCATGGTTTCCCAATTAAGTCCATAACTTAATGACCCAACAAGCTCTGGTATTTCCTTGGTGAAAATTGGCGAAATCTTATTATCAAAAGCAAAGCTGTCCTCACCATCCTTTAAACGTGCTTTATGCTGCACATATCTAGAAGCCTGTACAGTAGAATTTTCCTCCATTAAATCCTCCATACGATCCCTGCTCATATACGCACCATATACGCTAACATTAAGAGGTGTGGCAAACAACGGATCTTCCACAAATCCTGCTACATGAAATTCGTATTCCTTGTCTCCAAAGGTAAAATAACAAGTATCTCCAATTTCAAATCCCTGTGCTGCTTTCATATAATAAGGAAGCACTACCGAATCATACTGGACCTCTATATTTTCACAGCCTGCCAGCTTTCCCATATTCCTTTGTTCTTCTATTTTTCCAAAGAAAAACTGCGCCTGTTCCATTTCTGTAGTATCACCTTTGCGATAATCTACTTCCATAAAATACAAGCAGTCAGAAGCTTCATATTCTACTACTTCTTCCTGTGCCTTTACCACTTCAGCTATTCTTTCCTCATTTCCACTTTTCATATACAGCCAGTCCGGCGTGCGGGCATTGTCATAGGCATCATCTAATACAGTATTCATGCCCATAAAAACGGAGAGGCTGGTATAAAGTAGCAAAGATGCCAGTAAAATCAGACAGAATAGTACTATTCCATCGCCTTTTTTCTTTTTCAAATTTTGTACTGCAATAAAAAATAATGATTTCATATTTACCACCCCATTTCCTCTAAGAAATGGCGAAGCTTTTCATGCCTTTCTTTATCCCCACTTTTATAAGTACCAAGGCTTAATTCTCCGGTAATTACACCATCCTGTAAATAAAGGATGCGATTGGCGCGTCTGGCAGATTTCATATCATGAGTTACCATAACTATACTTTGACCTTTTTGATTTAGTTCCGTCAGTACATTTAATACATTTTCTGTATTCTGGGAATTTAAGGCGCCTGTCGGTTCATCGGCGAAAAGGATTTCCGGTTCATTGATTATTCCACGAACCACCGCCACGCGCTGCTGCTCTCCTCCTGATAACTGGGTAGGAAATTTACGGAAGGTCTGTTCGGAAATTCCCACCTGCAGTAATAATTTCTTTGCCTTTTCAACAAGTGCTTTTCTATCTTTCGTTGCTAACAATCCGCAAATCATAATATTGTCAAGCACACTCATAGAATCGTTCAGATAATTTTGCTGAAACACAAATCCACAATGTTTTCTGCGAAATATAGCTAACTTGTCATTGCTGTATTTTGAAATTTCCTCACCGTGGTAAGAAATACTTCCCAGCGTTGGCCTGTCCATGCCGGACAATGCATAGAGAAGGGTACTTTTTCCAGAACCGGAACTTCCCATAATTACGGTGAAATCTCCTTTCTTAATGGAGAGATTTAAATTCTTTAATACGTGCTGCTGCACGCTTTCATTAGAAAAAGTTTTGCATAAATCTTTTGCTGTTAAAATATCACTCATTTGCATTTCCTCCTAATCAATTCTGCATTATAGAAAATTCTGACTGCAAGACTCTTGTTCTGTGCAGTATACATCAAAAAAGGATGTTGGATTTCTCCTCACATCCCTTATTCTATCAGTATATGTTTCAAAAGTCTTAACCTGATTCCTGTCTAATTCTTAACTAATTCTTATCTGTAAATATTTCTATCTATTCCGTACCCTCATAGGTTACCATTGTTATTATGAATTGCATTCATAATATTTTATACTTTTCTTAAAAATAACTGCACCACAAAACCATTCTCATTATAGTATTCCATATCTCCCTTCATTTGCTCCATAAAGGTTTTTGCCAGATAAAGTCCAAGACCGGAGCCGACTTTGCCCTGGGCGTTGCTGCCTCTGTAAAACTTTTCTAATATAAGCGGAAGCTCCTCCGGTGGAACCCCCGGGCCTTCATCTTTTATCTTAATCTGAATGCCGTCTGTCTGCTCTGTGAAATGAACCTCCACAGATGTACCGGCATATTTCCAGGCATTGTTTAAGCAGTTATCAATTACCTGCTCAAGCCTTAACTTATCCATATACACAAGGCACTCTGGCACTGTTTCCATTACCCTCATTTCGCCATAATATGCCATCTCAGAAAACATATTCATAAGAAGGAGAGAACTTTCCTCCACTGGCTCTACCTTTAAAGCTTCTAATTCCTCTAACGTAGCATGGAATAAATTATCTACCAGCTTGTGAATCATTTTTGCTTTTCCGTCAATGACTGCAACCTTGTCCAATGTGTCAGGATTTTTTTCTTTTATCTGTATCACTTCGCAAGTTGCCTGTATGGTGGCAATTGGCGTCTTGATATCGTGGGATAGTTCAGCCATTAGCTCCTTTTTGCTTTGGTTTGCCTTGTACTCACTTTCCCTTGCCCTCTTTAATTCTTCACGCATCAAATCAAAGCTTTCTGTAAATGCGCCAAAATAATTATGCTTTCTTGCCGGCAGTGGAAAATCTAAATTTCCCTTTGCAACCTGCATAGAAAACTTCTCTAAATTTTTGAATGGACGAATTAATTTGAGATAAAGGAATCCTATGAAAAGATATCCCATCAAAGCCACCATGCCCCAGATAATTATGGTCTGTGTGATTAACTGTCTTTCCATTCTCTCATAATGCTGTTCTTCTTCATTCCAGATAATTTTTCCGGCTAAATTTTCTCCTTCAAAATAATCCAGCACCAGTGCTTCTTTTTGCAATGTATTTTGTAATTTTATTTTATATTCTGAGTCTGTGCGAAGAAGAATCTGGCATCCATATTGTTTCTCAATTTCATCTAACTCTCTGCCTTTACTTAATTCCTCTGATACCAGTATACACTGCTCATTATAGTATACCATATCCCTCTTGTCAGATGGCTGGTCGGAAAATGAAGTGTAGAGACAGAGAAAAATAAACAGCATACATGCTGTATATCCTAATAAGAAGTACCGTATTTTCATTGCTTATCCTCTAAATATCAGCCGGTTCGTATACTAATATATAACCAGTTCCCCATATGGTTTTTATCAGCTTTGGTTCGTTGGGATTGTCCTCTAATTTTTCCCGAAGCTTTCGGATGTGCACATTTAAGGTTCCGTCACTGTAAAAGGAATCTCCCCATACTTTTTCAAAAAGTGTTTCCTTAGTCACAATGGAATTTCTATGTTCAAATAAGCATTTTAACAAAGCAAACTCCTTTGCTTTCAATGGGATTTCCTTTCCTTTTATGGATACGCTTAATTTTTCTTCTAAAAGCTGTATTCCACAGGGAGAAACTTCTGTTTTCACAAGCTTTGTCTGTTCTATTCTCTTTAAAATCACTTTGACTTTTGCTAACAATACACTTAATGTATATGGTTTTTTTATGTAATCATCTCCCCCAATGTTCAAGGCAATCAGCACATCATCATCGCTTTGTCTTGCGCTGATAAATAAAATTGGGAGATTGTAATCCTGTCTGATTTTTTTGCATAAGTCAAAGCCGCTTTCTTTGGATAAATTAATGTCTAACAGCAGTATGTCCACTGCATGGATTTTCAAAAAGTCCATGCAGTCTGCTGCACTTTCCACATAGGAGCAGCTTATGTCAAACATTTCAAAATACTCACAGGTCATTTTGGATAAATCTGTTTCATCGTCTACGATTAAGCAGTTGTAGTGCATGTTACATTTCCCCCTTTGTTGTTTTTCGCTTGATAATTTTTATTATACTACTTCGGAATCCATTTCTCTCTCTTATAATGAACGGTAAAAAATACAGACCTTGCACACCAGTCTAATATCATGGCAATCCATACTCCTTTTACACCAAGTCCTAAATTTCCTGCCAATATGTAGCTTGGTGCAATTCGCACTGCCCACATGGAAATGATGGATACCACCATGCAGAATTTTACATCGTTGGCTGCACGCAAGGTATTTGGCAGGCAGAACGACAACGGCCAGATAAGGCAGGCACAAATTGCATGAAAGATAATAATCCACTGGGTAATTTCCGCAGCTTCCGGTCCTAGATTGTAAAGCTTTATTAATAAAGGAAGAATCGCTACCACAATTGCATTAACCAGTAGCATGGCTCCATATGCGATTTTGATTAACTTTTTATTATAATATTTTACCTGCTCATAATCTTTAGCACCTACACATCTGGCTGTGACGGACACCATAGCCATTCCAATTGCTATACCTGGAATTATCTGGAACATGGCAATGGTGTTACCCACTGCATTTGCAGCAATGGCAGAAGTACCAAATGTGGCTACCAGACTTAATACTACTATTTTTCCAAACTGGAACATACTATTTTCAAGGCCGTTTGGTACTCCAATATATAAAATCTTCTTTACCACGCTGCCCTCTAATTTGAATTTGAAAAATCCTTTTAAAGTGATATCCCTTTTTTCATTAAAGAGCAATACTACAATAATAACAGCAGCAACAATTCTGGAAACTGTGGTAGGAATTGCTACTCCCACCACACCCATATGTAATCCAAAAATTAAAATCGCATTTCCAGTTACATTAATGACATTCATAATCAGTGTTACTATCATGGTAATTTTTGAATTCCCCATGGCACGAAAAAGTGCTGCACCGGCATTATAAATGGCAATAAAAGGAATAGATAAAGCAGTGATTAGAATATACGTTTTGGCTGCGCTCATCACATCTTCGCTGACTTCTCCAAAGGCTCCATGCAGTACCACATTATGAAATGCTATGATAATGGTCATTACAACTGTGGAACATATTGCAGCAAATATTAACAGCTGATTTGCCACTTTACAGGACTCGCTTCGATTCTTATGGCCTAAAAACTGGCCTGCAACTACAGCTCCACCATTTGCCAAAGCCGCAAAAACATTGATTAGCAGTACATTTACGGTATCGACTAACGATACCGCAGAAATTGCTGCTTCTCCTACCTGGGACACCATAATCGTGTCTGCCATTCCCACTAATACCGTTAGAAACTGTTCGATAATTAATGGGATGATTAATTTTCTAATATCTTTGTTGGTAAAAAGCATTTGAAACCTCGATTCTTTTGTGTTACTCTGTATCCTGTGCCAAATTGTATTATATGCTTTTGGATAGAAAAAGCAATATGCAATTCAACGAAAAAGCATCAGAAAGGAATCTATCATATGATTTGGAAAATTAATTCAATATCCTCAAAATTAAAAACTCTGGAAGCTGCACAAAAAAAGGGGAACTTTAAAAAAGTTGCCAAACAATATTTTAAAATTGGCAAAGCCTACAAAAAGCAGGGAAACTTAGAAAAAGCAATTTACTATCTGGAGCGTTTTGACTCTCTGGTTGGTGGCGATGATGATCTTTATGAAAAATTTGCAAAAAAAGATGATCTAGCAACGGAATGGATCAGTGAGCTGCAAATAGAACACCCACCCATTACAGAGCGTATTCGTAAGGAAGTAGACAAAACGGCAAAAACACTTAATATTATCCAGTTAGCCCAGTGGAATTTGCTCACATTAGCAAGATGTACTATACTATTTCATAAATTTTCTATGATTCCGGCTTTTGGTGTATTAGCACAATATGAAACTGTACTAAATATGCTGACAAAAGGAATTTATGGGCATCAGGAAGCCGTTGATGAGGATCTTCTATTTTCTTTTACCGATGAATTAGGCGATATATTTAATTCCTTTGACAGCATGAATAACCATCATAAAGTAAGCATAGACGGAGGAGCTGACTTTGTAGTTACTGATTTAGAGAGCAATTCAGGTACATACAATCTGACTACGATATTAGAAGATTTAAGTGAACTTGCTGCTGGGGCTGATGTGGATGAGCTAAGCTGTAATTTTGTTTTTCATCGTTATCACTCAGAATATCAGCAATATGATGATGATGACGATCTAAGCTATAATTTTGTACCAAATGGACTTTTTGCTGATTATTATATCAGAACCCAGAACACATCTATTGAACATAATCAATGGATACAGCAAGAGAAAGAGCGTATCTGGTCTGATTTTGAATTTGTAAAAAATGAACCTACAGAAGATGCATTTGCTGAACGGATGGCAGCATATATGAAATTATCCTTGCCGCAAGTATAAACATGAAAACAGGTACGCTTCCCCTGTCTGATTGTTAGAAGATAATTGGGTTGTGTAAGATTAAGCTATGTTCCATTTTCACATAAAAGGGGCTGTCGCATTAAGAAGATATTATACAAGATATGGATATTTTTTTGTTATACCATTCCATATCTTGTAGAAATTATTCTTAGTTCGACAGCCCTTTTTCCACTTTGACTAAATACTCATCCCATCAACATTTAACACTTTCTAGTTCTCCAAGGAATACACCTATTTACTCTCCTACAATACTCAGCATATTCCTGGCCATATAGCTTGCGAAGCCACTTTTCTTCTGAACACTTTAGCATAATCGTCATAGCAATCCAGTACAAAAATGGCAGAAATAACAGCCACAAATTATGTGCAATCATCAATGCTCCTGTACACATAAGCATAATACCAGAATAAATTGGATTTCTTACTATACTGTATACTCCTGTTGTGCATAATCTGTTAGATTCAATATATTTACCTATGGATTTATTTCCAAGTGCTGCCATTTTCCACACGCAAAATCCTGACACCATAAGGAAAATACCCATCATTACAAATCCAATTATGATTACTGTATTTTCAATTTTTCCACTCTCTAGGAATCCTATGCTGGAAAAAATAATTCCAAGCACTGTGCAGCTAATAATTCCAATTGTATAAAACGGGCCAACTCCATATATTGGCAAGTGTTCTTTCGCCATATTCATTTCCTCCTTTAAATCCGTTCTCTTCTTCCAAAATATCTTAAAGTATGTTTCTTATACTGTTCATACTCCGCTCCAAACATCTTATGCATATGTTCTTCTTCCTGCAAAATCTGAAGGTGCAGCATCACCGCCGCCCAGAGAGATACCAACAACAACGGAATATTGAAAAACATAAGACATATAGAAACATATAATAAATCAAATCCAACAAAAGCAGGATTTCTGCTCCAGTTGTATATGCCATCTGTAATCAGGGATGTTTTTTCTTCCGGTATCCCAACTCTCCAACTGTTCTTCATGGTTATGGTTGCCAAAGCAAAGAAAACCACTGCAATGAAACCTATTACAATTCCTGCAATTCTAAGTTCTGTCATAAGAAATTTTTTTACAAAAAAGATGCTGCATACGCCAACGATACAAGTAAGCACAGTGGCAGCACTCATGATTCGCTCAATCATTAGTACTTTCATGGGTTTATTTCCAATACCCATTTGATTCGTCTTTATAGATTGCTTTTTTTGAATTATGATTTTTGCAAAATAGAATGTGTAAAATGCTGCTAATATTACAATAGCTGTTATTTTATAAATCATTATTGTTGCTCCTTTCCTAATTATATGTGTTTCTCATAATATGAACACATGAACAACCTTTCATTTGTTTATGTAAACATTTAATCATATGTTCAGATGTTTGTCAATACTTTTTTATTCCTGACAAATTCTCTCCGAAATATCGCAAAGCACACCAAAAAAGCCAACAAATGCTCGAATTTAGCATTTGTTGGCTTTTGGATAGTATTCCAGCTTAGCAAGTGTACACTTTAATTCAAAAAAATTTGTTTTAAGTTTTACACACTGGTGTCTTCCTTTTAGTTCAACTTGGAATAAATGAATGTATCTTTCCAAATTGGCTGTTGATTGTCATCTTTAAAGAAGTATACATTCTTCCTCAAATGTCCTTCTTTTATAAATCCTATTGCCTCTAATAAGCCCCAGGAGTTCTGATTCATCGGGTCACACTCCGCATAAATTCTATGAATTCCTTTTTCAAAAGCTTTTTCAATCAGTTTTTCACAACTTTCTTTTGCATAACCCTTTTTCCAATAACTTTCATTGAACACAAACCCTATCTCCAGTGATTCAAATTCCCTTTTACCCAAATACACATTTCCAATCATTTTATGCTCTGCTTTCAATTCAACCGCTATCATTTCATCTGTGGAAATTCTCCATTTTAAATTATCTTTCACTTCTCCCATTGTCATAGGTTTATATGGTTCAAATTCTACAACATTGGAATTTGATAAATATTCATATAAATCTTCTAAATCACTTTCCATATATCTTCTTAGAATTAATCTTTCTGTTTCTGCAATTATTATTTTATTTTCCATATAAGTTCTCCCTGCTATTACAAATAAAAAGCCAGTATGTAATATCCCCTGTCCAGATATTATACTCCTTTTTCTTCTAACGTCTTTATTCCTTCTACCAAAACATTCACAGACAACTCAAAGCTGTCTGAAATTGATATTGGATTCCCGAATGCCCCATTATTTACAAGCAACGAAAATCCTTCTAAAAATCCCCGTAATGTTCTGATTATATGATTACAGTTCTCCTCTGAAATGTTTAATGATGAAGTTATTTTAAATAGAACTGAAAACAAACCTGAGGTTGCTTCCATTGTTTCTGCGTTCTGAGACTTGTTATACCATAGCATAGCGTTAAAAATTCCCGGATTTTCTGTGGCATATTCGTAAAAAGCATAGCAACCGGCTTTTATTGCATCATAACCGCTAATGCCGATGACAGATTGTATAATCCTTTCCTCCATTTGCTTCCATCCATAAATCATCAACTGCATTTTCAAATCTTCCAGTCCATCTATATGATTATAAAGAGATGGGGTTTTGACTCCTAAATCATCTGCCAGCATTTTCAAAGTCATGTTCTCCATTCCCATCTGATTCGCCATCTGTGTGGCTCTGCTGATAATTGTATTTGCATCCATTCCTATTCTTGCCATTCCCTTCACCTCCCTCTTAAACTAATATTTTTAATATTGTAACTAATATTGTTAGTCTTTGTCAAGAAAAAAGCTGGCACTCTAATTTGAAATGCCAACTTTTATTACTTCATTTTATTTGCAGCTTTAAAACTTCATATACAATTCCTTCTTTTTCAGTCCATTTGCTTTTGCCCGTGGATACCAGACTGATGAAGAAGATTGTATTTTCCATAATGGTCGAGGCCAATTAGGGGAAATCAGAATATCATCCCCAGTACTCTTAGACAATATATTAAGGGAAAGCTGATTAATGGCATATCCTACATTTTTATTTGGTCCATATCCCAACGGAATATCTTTTATGAATGGCAGCATTTCACCTGCGCCAATTCCAACTGCCTGTCCCCATGTTAAATTAACAGCCTTACACCAGTGCTTCATCTGCTGGGTTGCAATACAATTTTGTTTTCCTTCAAAAAAACCATTATTGACCACGCAGTACACCATACTGTCTTGCCTTGGAAAAGTTTGCTTTTCCAAATCAACCAGAAAGCTTAATAAATGAGCGGGCATACTGTCAATATATAATGGAAATGCAAAAACCAACACATCACTGTTCGTTACATCTTCCAATTGTTCCTCTGATAATGTGCTTTTACTGATATTGTAAATTTCCACTTCATGATCAGCCATTCTGGAAACAAGATGCCCTATCATAAGTTCCGATGTACTTTTTCCACCTTTGGGACTGCCATTAATAATAGTGATTTTCATTATAGCTCCACCTCCTGGCACAATTGATTTACTGAGCTGGAAAATAACACTTCCTGTTCCTGCACATAAAAATTGACACAATTCGCTGCTACCAGCTTTCTGGCTGTATCTTTTTCCTGTTCTGAAATATGTTCGCCATAAAAATATACCTGTAACCCAAAGTTATTTTTATATCGTGGCTTATGATGAGTTTCATTTTTTCGAGTCCTAAAAAACGGGAGCAGATAGGATATGCTGCGGTCTAAAATATTCTTGACAAATGGACTGTATCCACCATAATAACATTTGCTGATAATGATAACCTTGTTTGCCTTAGAAAATATTTCGCCCATATCATCATATCCATCTTTGATTACACATTTCCCAGGTGTCTTGATCCAGCAGCCAAAACAACCTATACAGTTTCGGATGCATCCCCTATCATAAATAACATGGGTATCCTCTTTTATATGAGGAAATAATTGTTCAAATTGCTGCTTCTCTAAATCATGTATTATAACATTCATTGTTCAACCTATTCTCCTTCACAGTACGAAACTTAAATTGATTTTATAATCTCCTCTATTCGCTGTTCCCAATTATCGTCATATTCCACATTTGGCATTGTTACAATGTTGGATAAGCCTTGCACCAAAGCCCACATAGCTATGATTTTGTCCTGAATCATTTTTTCCGGCATATTCACTTTACCGAATGTTTGAATTGCCGCTTTTTTTAAAATTTCAAGTGTCTGGTTTTCATTTTCACTGCTATTGTTTAACGATAATTGTATTTTGATATTTTTTCGCGAAAACAAAAAATCATAATATAAAGGATTTTGATAAAAAAACATTACATATGTCTTTCCAAGCATAAGTAAAAGTTCCGGCGAGTTTTCGTATTCTTTGGCGGTTTCTTCTAAAGAAGCCGTAAATAAATCCATTACATGCTGCTGCATTGCGCCGATAAATTCATCCTTATTTTTAAAGTGTGCGTAAGGTGCAGCATTGCTAACACCGCACTTCATTGCTGCTTTTCGCAAAGATAGTTTTTCTTCGCCTTCCTGACTGATTAACTCTATACCTGTTTCAATAAGGGAACGCCGCAAATCGCCATGATGATATGCTTTTTTCTCCATAAATGCACCTCCATCTTATCAATGATAAGATTATAGCACAAAAACTTAACAGTGTAAAGTTCGAAGCAACCTATTAAAAACTGAAAGCTGTGTTTATGAATTATGAAAAAAAGCACAGGAAATTCAACTCTATTCATTGATTTCCTGTGCTTTCTTTTAACTGTGATACTAATTGGATATTAAAATTTTGCTTATATAGTGAGAATTAAGCCTTCCATAAACCATGCAGGTTACAGTATGCATAAACTGTAACAACCTCATCCCCCTCACTCAATACGAAGGAAACGTTTGGAGCCTGCCCCGGTTTCAAGTGTTTTCTCTGAATACCTTCTTTTGTCTCTAAGGATACCCACTGAATCCAATGTTCTTCCACCATTGGATGATCGACAGAGCCAACATTTACAGTAACTACATTGCCTTCGACTTTGTATTCTGGAACGTGTTTCTCAACTGCCCCATCAGACTCTCCTGCTATCAATTCTTTCATCTTCTCTCCGCAGCATAAAATCGGTACACCTGCATCATTGATGACCTCCACAATATTTCCGCAATGCTCACATTTATAAAATTTCTGACTCATAAAATACCACCTTTCTTTTTTCTATGACTCTAGTATGGCATAAATGAGAATAATAATCAATAGTTTTTTTGAAATTTATTTAAAATTAAAATTATTCTAATATTGTAATATAGATACCTCTGCTACAAATACATTATACTATTACTCAATAAGCAGAACTTTTTCCTTATCATTTGTGGAAGTTATTTCGGGAAATTCTCATAGATAATTTCTCCATCTATTATCGTACATAACGTCTGGGTAAACACCTTCATTGGATTTCCCGAAAAAACTACAATGTCCGCATCTTTCCCTTTTTTCAGGCTTCCTACTCTGTCATCCACCCTGCAAATACGTGCTGCGTTAATTGTTATGGCTTTCAAGCCTTCCTCCACAGGCAGTCCATATTTAACTGCGAGACCTGCACAAAGAGGAAGGGTCTGAATCAACGCAACAGGATGATCTGTGGTAATGGAAAACAAAATTCCTGCTTCATTGAGTATTCTATTTGTTTTAAAATTCATATTTTGCACTTCCAGCTTTGATCTGGAGGTAAGCTCAGTTCCTGCAATAACTGGAAATCCGGATGCTTTTATTTCGTCCACAATCAGATGGCTCTCTGTTCCATGGTCAATTGTAATGTCTACATCAAACTCTTTTGCGATTCGTATAGCTGTAAGAATGTCATCTGCCCTATGTGCGTGTGCCTTTAAGGGTATTTCCTTCTTAAGTACCGGAATCCATGGTTCCATCTCAAAATCTTCCTGTGTAAGATTGCCATTTTCTTTGTCTTTTTTATACCGCACTGCCTGGTATAAAGTTTTTCGAAGCAACGCTGCGGTTCCCATTCTTGTCGATGGATATTGATTTTTATCTCCATAAGCAGTCTTAGGATTTTCTCCAAATGCCACCTTCATGGCAGCTGGATTTTTTACAATCATATGATCCACGCATCTTCCCTGTGTTTTCATAAACACAAACTGACCTCCCACAACATTGGCACTACCTGGTCCTACCATAACGGATGTAATTCCTGCCTCAATGGCATCGTGAAAAGCGGGGTCCATCGGATTCACCGCATCTATTGCACGAAGGGATGCCGTTACGGGTGTCGTTTCTTCATTACTATCATCCCCTATTATTCCCCACTTCTCTTCTGTAATTCCTATATGAGCGTGAGATTCAATTAATCCCGGCAACACCCAGGCACCATTCACATCCAATACTCTCTCTCCGTCTTCTTTGTACTTAAAAGACGACATCGATCCTACTTCTTCAATTCGCTTTCCCTTTGTACGCACGTATCCACATTCTATCTGCTTCTCTTCCATAGTAAAAATTTTACCATTTTTGATTACCATACTCGTACTACTCCGTATCTAAGATTTCTCCAATACTATTACCAAAACGAAATAGAATATACCATTTTTGAATTACAAACTCAAACTTCGCAGTTGG
>JBGVIB010000119.1:0-7943 GCA_045122835.1 Lachnospiraceae bacterium | reverse complement strand
CGTTACTCACCCGTCCGCCGCTCAGTCAAATAAGTCTTCATCCGAAGAATCGAACTTAAGTGCTTCGCTCGACTTGCATGTGTTAGGCACGCCGCCAGCGTTCATCCTGAGCCAGGATCAAACTCTCATAAAAAGTTTTCCTGAACATTCAGAATCAAGCTTGGCTTGTTTCATAAACGTCTTTACTGTAATTTTATACTTCATAATGAAATAAAGGTTTACATTCCTTAAATAATCTTCAAAAGAATTTTCAAGGTCTGGTTCACTGTTTAGTTTTCAAGTTTCTTCGCTGTTGACCAGCAACTTTTATATCATATCATAAGTTTTTCATCTTGTCAACAACTTTTTTAATTTTCTTTTTTGCTGACTTATCAGCAACTTTGATAGAATATCATAAGCATTTGATTTTGTCAACTACTTTTTTTACATTTTTTTGCCCGTTTAACAGCGGGCAAGTGATAATATATCATCTTTTTCATTGTATGTCAACTACTTTTTTCATTTTTTTCTTACTCCTTACATTTCGTACGCAAACTTCCTATGAACGAACTATAATCTTAATTTTTAGACCAATAAATAGTTTACTAGAGCGTATTTGCAACTTTCCATGCTCTCTTTATCATCAAACTGTATTTTCTTCATTACATATGTAAAAGGGACACCTCCTTATGCGAAGCGCCCCAAAAACATCTTTCCCATTATCCAATTATAATACGAAGTATAATATTACTGTTATAAAGGAATTTTGTAATCTCATTTTGATAAATCATTTCCATTGCAGTCTTGCTCCAATCGTATCCGGAACACATCAGTATCACCAGATAAACAATCCAGACTACCACAACACCCTCTAACAGGCCTGCCGCCAGACCGGCAAACTTATTAATTCCTTTTATCACCGGAATGCGCCCTACTATATCAAGGGCAATAAACAATACCCAAAATCCAATCATTACTATAACAATGGCAATTACATATGAAGCAGTTCGTATAATCATCTGAGCCAGCATATCTGCTATAAATTCTCCTGCTTTTTCCCCATATTCCTGTACTACATTACTTCCACCAGATTTTTCAAACATTTGTATCAGGTAATCTGCCATTGGATAATCTTCCAGTGCACTTTCCATGCTGTCTACTGTTTCTAACTGGTAAGACTCTATACAATGTTCCCTTACCATATCATATACTGGCGTACTCTGCTCTAAAAAAACAGATATGTAAGGGGCAATAAAATTAACAAGTATCGTAGCTGCAATAAATGCTACAAGGGATAGTGCCATTTTTAAAAAACCTTTTGTGTATCCAAGAAATGCACATACTCCTATTATCATAAGTGTAATAATTACGATTAAATTGATTTCCATTCTTATTTAATTTATGCATCTGCCACGCAACATGCATTTTCCTTTCCTGTGTATTTTTATTAGGATAATTTATGTGTTATCAGAACAACATATTTTTAATAATGTGTTATTGCTGAAGCTGCAATATCTGCAACTGGGAAGGTGTCACCAGTAAATAACGGTTAACAGACAATGGCTTCACATGCTGCACTGCCGTTTCAAAACCACCATTATACTTCTCTAATCCATTCAAATTATAGACTGCCATGGAACTTTCATTGCTCATGATAATATATTCATTCCATATCTGAATCTGCTCATATTCTTCACTTACTGCCTTAGAAAATACTTCTTTTCCAGCTGTATTATACACATTAATCAAATATGCTTCTTCCGATTCTGTGTTCTGAATCTCCATACCAATATACTTGTTGCTATAGAATGTGCGCAGAATTTCTCCTTTTATCCCCTGCTGGGATGTGAGTTCCGGTATCTGCTTTCCTGTAAAAATATCAAATTCTGATGTACCAACTGCAACTGCAGTGGTATCATTTATATACTGCATCTCCGGCATAATTTCATCATCAAAGGTCTTACTGCTTACCAAATGGTCTGTTTTATTTTCACCAACAGAATCCAGGTTATGAAATACTGCCAATGTATTAAGCTTTCCACCGCTTATTTTAAGGTGGGTAATACCTAGCTTAATTCCATCCTGGGATATGCAAAAATCTGCTGGATAACCACTCTGGTCCATGATGACAGAAACCTCTGCCAATATAGTTCCGGAACCAGCAGAATTGAACATTCTTATCCATGATTTACCATCATCCTCTAAAAGTGCAGCAACCACACCAGTGGAAGAAATACTTAATTTTTGTACAGGAAGCAGGGTATCTATATCGGAAACCTGCCCATTCGTATTGCAGACAAACACTTCATTTCCACCTTTATCCGCAATTGCCACATAATTATCGCTGATTGCATAGATTGGATTCTGCATCTCATATGTAATATTCCACATGACTTTTAAACTTCCATCAATATAACATGCTCCGTCACTACTGTATTTTATCACTCCATTAGCATAGCTTACATATTGTACCGTATCTGCATCCTCTCTTTTCAAGCTGTCTACCACCTTGCCCGATTCATACACTTTATATTTCTCAGAAAAGCGAAAATATCCGGTAATTCCAGTGATAACTGCAATTACTAACAACACTACCAGCAGAATCCGTATTCTATGATTGCGTATTTTTATTTTATAATCTTCTTCCTCAAGATCTTCTATCTTGATTGTATTTCTTTTAAATAGATTTTTCTTCTCGGTCATAATGACTCCTTTGAATTGTAATTTATAAATGTCCATTAATCACATTATAAATCCCCAGTCGAATTAGGGCAACCATATTTTTTCTCCCACAAGTATCTTATCTGCATTTTCAATATGGTTTAGCTCCATAATTTCGTCTACTTTATCTGTTGTCTGATACATTTTCACACTTATAATTTGTAACGTATCACCTTGTTCCACAATATAAGACTGCTTTCCTTCTGTGATATCTCCTGTATTTTCTTGTAAAATTTTCTCTGCACTATCCCCTGTATGCTCCTGCCATGTTTCTTCAGTCGCATCCTCTGGCTGCTCACTTTCTGTGACTTCCTGCTGGGAGCTATTTCCATCTGGCATCTCCAGATTGTCTAATGACACTTTCATATCTTCTCCCTCCGCAGTTAGTCCCGACTGACCATCAATACCCACCACACTGGTTTCTATACCAATACCATTGTCATCCACATTTTCTTTACTACTATCTCCAACGTCGGTAGCCATTGTGCTATCTGAAGGAGATGTGCTGTTTTGTGTATACACAGAAGTATCTGAAATCGCCGATACCTGACTAGTCAGACTTTCCACTTTCTTTTCCATATATGATAACTTTTCATAATTGTCAAGAACACTCATACCTACTGCAAAAATGACCAGCAAACCAAAGGTGGCAAATGCATAGGACATGCCAGAGCTTTTCTTTACCTTCTTCGTTTCTTTCTCTTGAACCATGCGTCGGAACTGCCTTGCTGCCTTGTCTGGCACCTGTGCTTTCGTTTCCTCTGTTCGTTCCCCAAAATAGTGTACCATGTATTCCTGCATAGCTCTGTTTTTTTCATAGTATATGTAATATCCCCCCTGGGATTTCAACACACCATTTTCATTTCGTAAAATTTTCTCTTCATTTTCCACGGTATCCACATAAAAAAGTATGGACTCCGGTTCTCTAAACTGCTCTTTATGTATTGTCAGCAACCGATCTTCTAAGGATTTATCAAATCCCTGTGCTGCTATAAACCATCCTACAATCTCAAGTCCCGGGAAATTCTGTTTGATTTCTTCTAATATTTCCATCCATTTAGTTTCTGTAAAATGAATCCGGTTATCTCCACATACATAATCCGTAATCCCCACAGCACCTCCCACATAGGTCTGTCTGTTTCCTGTTCTTTGAAATGTCCCTAACAATATGGCTGCCTGCATGGCAGACTTGTCCTCTTTACAAAGTTTATTTAGGAAAGTAACCACGTAATCTTCCACGTATACTGCTTTCCCTGCTTCTGTGATGCCCATCTGTCTGATATTCTTTGGTGTTTTACTATTTTCCTCTTTTGCAGTATACTGATGATTATTTTCCATGATATACCTCCATAAAATCGTTGTTTTGCAATTGAGATTATCACAACTACTTTACTTTTTCTGTCGGAACGTGGTAGGAAAATAAAAAAATCCGGAAGACTTGAAAAACCTCCCGGATTGCTACATTTTTATATTAATTTTTAACAGTGAATTTCATGAAATTCTTCTTGCCTTTCTTTACGATAACACCATCACCGGAAAGGTCATCCTTTGTAAAGGATGCGGACACATCTAATTTTTCACCTTCTACAGTTACACCGCCCTGCTGTACGGCACGTCTGCCCTCTGACTTGGAGGCTACCATTGCACCTTTTACCAACATGGTTAAAATATCAATGCTTCCCTCTGTAAAGTCATCCTCTGCAAGCTCAGTTGTTGGCATGTTTGCTGCATTTCCGCTTCCAAATAAGGACTTTGCTGCTTCCTCTGCTTTTTTCGCTTCTTCCTCGCCGTGAACCATTTTTGTTAATTCAAAGGCAAGAATTTCTTTTGCTTTATTTAACTGGCTACCTTCCCAGCTGTCCATCTTATCGATTTCTTCTAATGGAAGGAATGTGAGCATACGGATACATTTTAATACATCGCTATCTGCCACATTTCTCCAGTACTGGTAAAATTCAAACGGAGATGTTTTGTTTGGATCTAACCATACCGCACCTGACTGTGTCTTACCCATTTTCTTTCCTTCAGAATTCAAAAGAAGCTGAATCGTCATAGCACAAGCGTTCTTTCCTAACTTACGTCGAATCAATTCGGTTCCACCAAGCATGTTACTCCACTGATCATCACCGCCAAACTGAAGGTTACAGCCATATTTCTGGAACAGGGTGTAGAAGTCATAGCTCTGCATAATCATGTAGTTAAATTCTAAGAAACTTAATCCTTTCTCCATACGCTGTTTGTAGCACTCTGCTGTGAGCATTCTGTTTACACTGAAATGCGGTCCTACTTCACGAAGCAATTCTACATAGTTCAATTGCATCAACCAGTCTGCATTATTTACTAACAATGCCTTGCCATCTGAAAAATCAATGAAACGGCTCATCTGCTTCTTGAAACATTCTACATTGTGATTGATTGTCTCCACTGTCATCATTTGGCGCATATCTGTTCTTCCTGATGGATCACCAATCATAGCGGTACCGCCACCTACTAAGGCAATTGGCTTATTTCCTGCCATCTGTAAGCGCTTCATTAAACATAATGCCATAAAGTGTCCTACATGAAGACTGTCTGCTGTTGGGTCAAAACCAATGTAAAATACAGCTTTCCCGTTGTTGATTAACTCTTTGATTTCTTCTTCATCTGTCACCTGGGCAATTAAGCCTCTGGCAACTAACTCGTCATAAACTGTCATATTTGTTTCCTCCTAATCTTTTTGCATTATTCTTATTGTTTATTTTACGCAACGGTTGTCTGCCATCACTATTTACACCTAACATTTTACCTGGCTAAACCTTCTCTGTATATAGCGTAGTGGTAATCCAACATATACAGGCACACTTCAAAATTTAACCTACCCATATACCTGCACATTTTGCAACACCAGATTTGGAATAACAAAAAAAGCCCCGTCCTATAAAAAAGGACGAGACTGTAATTCCCGTGTTACCACCTTTATTCACAAGCTGCTCACACAGCTTGTCTCTTCGAGTACTACTGATTCACTATAAAAACCTTTATACTCTAGCACGATAACGTGTGCAAAATTCCGTCGCAGCCTACTCATTTCTTTTCGGTGCGAAGCTCAAAGAGGTATTCAAAATCAGCTTTCCACGCGCCTCTCAGCCTCCGGCAACTCTCTGTGTGTTCCCCTGATTCCTACTTGTTCTTATCATAGCCTTTGTATCAACATTAGATTAAAGTGATTGTATAATACTGTTGGGGGGTTTGTCAAATTATTTTTTACCTGACCTCCATTTCCTCCCACTTTAGGATGATTTAAGTTTCATTAATGGCCTTTTTTATTTTGTATTTTTCTACATACTTTCCTATTTTCGTTGAAAACTAATAGAAAATGTGGTATTACTTCTTAGTAGCAGAAAGTAAAAATCCACAAAGAAAGTTGGTGTTACCTTGAAATATTTATATCAATTTGGAATCATTCTTGTATTCTCATTTGCAGGCGAGCTTCTACACAACCTGCTGCCATTGCCGGTGCCAACCAGCATTTATGGGTTGGTATTATTATTAGCTGCCCTGCAATTCAACATTATTAAGTTAGAGCAAATTAAGGAAACAGGGCTATTTTTAGTAAATATTATGCCTTTTTTATTCGTTTCAGCAGGCGTTGGGTTAATGAATTCCTTTGATTTGCTAAAACCGATTCTGATTCCTGTTAGTATTATCACTATTGTAACTACTATTTTTGTAATGCTTGTTACTGGAAAAACTACAGAACTGGTAATTCGAAAAGGCAGTAAAAAAAATAACAAGCAAGGAAAGGATGTGTAACTGAGCTATGAACGATATTTTAAGCAACTCTTTATTTTTTGGCATAGCAATCAGCATTGTAGCTTATTATTGTGGTAACCTGCTGAAAAATAAATGTAAGCTTGCCATATTTAACCCATTACTTCTATCAATTGTGTTTATTATTCTTTTCTTAAGTGTATTTCATATTGATTATGAGGTTTATCAGGCAGGCGCAAAATACGCGGAATATTTACTGACACCGGCAACGGTTTGTCTTGCCATTCCACTGTATCAGCAATTAAACCTGCTTAAGAAACACAAAACAGCTATCATTGCCGGCATTACCTCTGGTGTACTTGCAAGCCATGTCAGCATCCTTTTATTATGTGCTTTATTCCATCTCTCCCATGAGGAATATGTGACACTGCTTCCAAAGTCTATCACCACTGCCATTGGTATCGACCTATCCTCAGAGCTTGGTGGATATCCAACGATAACTGTTGCCATCATCATTATCACTGGTATTATTGGAAATATGACAGCGCCTTTTATCTGCAAATTATTTAAAATCAAAGAACCCATTGCAGTGGGACTTGCCATAGGAACCTCCTCACATGCCATGGGTACTGCCAAGGCATTAGAAATGGGAGAAATTGAAGGTGCCATGAGCAGTCTTTCTATTGCAGTAGCCGGTCTGATGACTGTGCTGGCATCTGTATTATTTGCAAACTTTTATTAGAAATGTGAGGAATATATGAAAAAAATAACAACTATCATCTGGGATTTAGATGGAACTTTACTGAACACATTAGAAGATTTAACAGACAGCGTCAATTACATGTTGTCTATCCACAATTATCCGCAAAGATCTATTGAAGAAATACGCTCCTTTGTGGGAAATGGATTGGCTAAATTAACAGAACGTGCCTTACCGGATACTGTCACACCGGAAGAATATAATACTTGCCTTTCTGAATTCAAAGCCTACTACAAAATGCATATGCAGGATAAGACCGGGCCTTATGAAGGCATTTTAGATGTATTAAAAACGTTGCAAACCAAAGGATATCACATGGCTGTTGTATCAAATAAAGCAGATGCAGCTGTGAAAGAATTGATTCCGATATATTTTGGGGATTTACTTCCAGTTGCTATTGGTGATATGGAAGGCAGAGAGAAGAAACCTGCTCCTGATTCTGTATATGAAGCTATGAAACAGTTAGGGGTAACTAAAGAAGAGTGTATCTACATTGGGGATTCTGATGTGGATGTAAATACGGCAAAGAACTCTGGTATTCCTGGCATTGCGGTGCTTTGGGGATTCCGCACGAAAGAACAGTTAGAGGCGGTTGGTGCAACTACGTTTGCAAAGAAGCCGGAAGACTTGATTGCATTACTGGAGTGTATGTAAAATTCTGGTTTGTGTAATTGATGTATCATATTCGTTACCCGTCCGTGAATTGGCGGAAGGGTCTCCCAGGGGCAACTCA
>JBGVIB010000118.1:0-4991 GCA_045122835.1 Lachnospiraceae bacterium | reverse complement strand
GAATGTCTTAGTCGGACGAGGCTAATTTATTAGCCTTTAGGAGATTAGTTCACCGGAACGTTGGCTCGGTCTGCGTGGAACCTTCTGCACCTGCCACCGGCGTCCGGGTAGAGACTATGACTAGACCCACAAACCAGAATTTGCATCCACCAAACGAATCACACCATTTGCTTCACCAACTCCTGAAAACGCTCACCACGTTCCTCAAAGTTCTTAAAAATACCATAACTTGCTGCCGCCGGCGAAAGCACACAACTTCTGCCCGGGCGAGTCACCTCTTTTGCTTTTATCACAGCATCCTCTAAATGCTCTACAAGTATAAGACGGCTAATATCATGAAAATGCGGTCTTGCATTAATTTCCTCTAAAATGCGCTTTCCAGTAGCTTCCATCAGAATAATATTTGGCACTGAAGACTCATTTAGATAATCAATCAGTTCTGTATAATCAATACCTCTGTCCATACCACCAAGAAGAATTGTCTCCACCCCCGGAACACTCTCCAATGCCTGAATAGCAGTGTCACAAATGGTGGAAATAGAATCATCATAGAAACGAACGCCACCATATATGCCCACAAATTGTAGCCGGTGCGGAAGTGTTTCATAAGAACAAAGTCCTGCTGTAAATGCTTCTTCTAAGATACCATATTCTTTTGCAACACCATACACGAAAGCAATATCAAAATAATTATGGTGCCCAATTAGTCCTATGTCGTATACTGGAATGTCATATGCCGCACCATGGTATTGAATCTGCTCTCCATTTAACACAATGTCAGAACCCGCTTCACAGGAAATCTCCACTACAGTTCCGTTACAAGTGCCTTGTGCCGGTAAACACTGTTTATTACAGAATAAAATATCACCGGACTGCTGGTGACGATATATATTTTCCTTTGCAGCCACATACTTTTCCATAGTGCCATAATGGTCTAAATGTTCCTCATGAATATTGAGCAATATTCCTATTCTTGGTGATGTAGTCATGTACTCTAACTGGTGACAGGACATCTCAAATACAATTATAGTATCTGGTGTGATATCCTTCACAATATCAAAGGCAGGAATACCAATATTTCCCGCAAGCACCACATCTTTTCCGGCTTCTTTCAAAATATGGTACAGCAAGGTTGTTGTTGTACTTTTTCCTTTTGTTCCGGTAATTCCCACAATTCGTTCTCGGTATCTTCTGAAAAATACCTCTGTCTGGGACAGTATATGACAAGTATAACTACTATATTCCTGTTCTAAGACAATTCCCGGACTTTTAAATACAATATCATAATCATTTAGCGTCTGCTGGTATGCATCACCTATGAGAAGTGCTGCTTCCACTTCATCTTTAATTTCATTTTTGTCGGCAATTGTGAGAGATTCATAGCCACCTACTGTTTGTAACATGTGGTATGTAGATTTTCCCTCCCTGCCAAAGCCTAATATCAGAACACGCTTTTTTTGAATGAGTTCTTTTAACACCTCTATCATAATTTCCTCTCATTCTGTCGCGTTAACGACCTCTTCATTAAACAGGAAATTGTGTTTCAACGCAACTTCCCAGTTGAAAGAATGCAATTCTTTCAACCATACACTTTTTTATTAGTTATTTTCAAACACGCTCTAGCTATTAACAACAATATTTCTTTACCAATTCTGCAAATGTCTCTGGCAACAGATTTTCCTCATTGTAATATGTGAAAAATGGATTTGAAGCATCTTTATATTGCTTGTATTGTTCTAACTGTTTGTATTGTTTGAATAGCAACGGAAGTTCTTTGTTATCTGCTTCTAAAGCTTTGATAGTCAGGCAGATTGCTGTATTCACCTCGTCACGGCTTCCCACACATTCAAAAGGCTTCTCGTCTGCCACACCCACTAACTGCTCCATAATCTCTGTCATGGAAGCATCATTCAACATATCTGCCCCAAAGATTTCCTTCAGGCGCTCCTGTGGAATAAATGGTGAAAGAATAAAATACACAAACAGACATTTTGCACAATGACCACACCAGATATCCTCTTTGCTTCCTGCATTACAGCTTCGGAAGGAATCATGATATGATATGCATGTCGCAAAAAATCTAGCAATCTGAAATTCACTTAATGGGCGCAGCAAACTGAAATAATAAGTTCCTGTCTTTAAATATTCTGCTTCATAGGAATGGAAATCCTGCTCAAATTTAAAGCTTTTTGAATACTGATGGTTTACTGTACTGCCCTTTACGGTACTTTCATTTGCACTTGCTTCATTGGACAACACAATATATTTCAAATTCAAAAGATAGGCTGTAATGGTAGCTGAAAATGCAACAATTGCTGAAAACGGCGTATGACCATTTAAATAGCCCTGCTTGTTCAATTCAATCATATTTTTGTCTAAGGTGCGCTTTACATTGCAAATGTGTGCTTCATCAAAGCCACCTGCCACAGCTGTATTGGTGGTAGCACCGCGAGGATTGATTATGTAACAAGTACATTCTTCCCCTGCTTTACGCATCAATTCTACCGATACAACAGAATCTTTTCCGCCACCGATTGGCACTAAACAGCCTTGTGGATTTGATAACGGCTTTCTTTCTCCTGTAAAAGGTGTGCCAAGACTTACAATTTTCATGAATGTATCCCGATCAGGCTCAATTCCATTTGTATAATAAAACTCACCCAATCCGTGGAAATACAGTTCTCTCCACCATTCCGCCTGCTCCTCTGTCACATGACCGCACTGGATTTCTACTACCGGTGAACAGGTGATTTTCCAGTAGCTGACTAATTCCACCATTCCTAATGAGAAAATAAGCTCCTGAAAGGTTCTGTTTGCCTGTAACTCTTCTAATGTGTGACCTGCCATGGGAAATTTCCAGTAAGGCGAAAATTCTGACAGACCAGCTATTTCAAAGAAGTACTGGATTTTGAATTGGTTATCTTCTATGGTAAGCCGATATTCTTTGTATAGAAATGTCGGGTATTTTTCTCTTAATTCATTGTGGGTATACATAATTATCCTCCCTTATGATTTTATGTAGAACATATGTAACTATTCAGTACAGCACTGTACTGCACAGTTCGTATGAAACCGTAGTGGTAATAGGAAAAAATCCATCACCGCAGGTGAGTTCTACAAAATCGAAGCAAGCTTCGATTGGATTTATGCTTATAAATATGAATGAAATTCATATTTATAATAGTTACCTATAAAGGTACTGAATAGTTACGAACATATTAATAATATATTCGTGGCACACGTTTGCTAATATCACATATAAACTCATAATTGAAGCTTCCAGACAGTTCTGCTGCTTCTTCTACTGAAATATATTCATCGCCATCTGGTCCTACTAATGTAACAACATCCTCCACTTTCACATCTGGAATATGGGTTACATCCACCATAATCTGATCCATACATACACGACCAATTATTGGCGCAGACTGCCCGTGAATTAATACACGTCCTTTGTTGGATAAAGCTCGCGGATAGCCATCCGCATAGCCAATGGATATAGTAGCAATTTTCGTTTGCCTGTCAGTTACATAAGTAGCACCATAGCTGACTGCCGCCCCTGCACCTACTGTCTTTACATGTATGACATGGGTTTTCCATTGTAATGCCGGGCGAAGCTGTAATGCTGTTTTGTCTACTTCATCAGATGGATACAAACCATAGGTGATAATTCCTGAACGAACCATATTAAATCTGTGGCTGTCAAATTCCATAATACCTGCACTGTTGCTCAAATGCTTGATTGGTATGGTAATCCCACGCTTATCAAAAGTAGCCATAAAATCATCATATACCTGCATCTGCATTTTGCTGAACGTTTTGTCAGTCATATCTGCACAGGAAAAGTGTGAAAAACAGCCTTCTAAATCGATATGCTCCATTTTGCTGATTGCTTCAATATCATCAATGCTCTGCTCATTCCAGTAAAATCCTATCCGGTTCATACCAGTGTCCAAGGCAATATGAACAATTGCCTTCTCGCCCATTTTTTTTGCTGTTTTATTTAACTGTTTTGCTGTATCATAATCGTATATTGTCTGCGCAATATGGTATTTTACAATATCTTCGTACTGACTTGGTGATGTATAGCCAAGTATGAGAATTGGCAAATCAAATCCATGTTCACGCAATTCTACCGCTTCTTCAATTGCCGCTACGCAAAAGAAATCTACGTCTTTTTCTAATCTTTTTGCAACTGGAACGGAGCCATGTCCATAGCCATCGGCTTTAATCACTGCAGCAATCATGACATCCTTTCCTACTTTTTTTCTGACTTCCGCTATGTTGTGGGCAATCGCTTCTAAGTCCACTTCTGCATAGGTTCTTAAATACTGTTCCATCACAGTCTTGCCTCCCACTAATGAAATAAAATATTGGCAGCTATTTGACATTCTCATGATAATAATGATAATCATGATTATCTTTACTATCATCACTGTCATCACTGTCATTATTCATCAAAATTAACATATATCTTCTTATCACCGTCAATAACCTGTATGCCTTCTAAATTAAATTCTTCATCCATTATTTCGATATGGTACTCAAAATGAACATTTCCTTCCTGTTTCACTAAAAGAACATAATGTCCATTGTCTTTTCCATCCATCTCGTCACAGATTTCATTATAAACCTGGCTTCCATCTACATCATAGCCTGCCGCTTTCATTTTATCTTCTATAATTTTGAAATATTCGTCCATTTACATTCCTCATTTTTATTTTTTATTTTTGCACAGAAAGAGACAGGTGTCCTGTCTCTTTCGATTTTATATGCCGGCAATTTATGTTAGTCTAATATAAGAACTGAAGTAACTATCAGAACCAGGACAATACAATCATGTATTGTCCTGAACTGCACAGTCCGTATGAATAAGTAGTGGTAGCAGGCAAAAATCCATCACCGTAGGTGAATTCTGCAAATCGAAGCAAGTTTCGATTGGATTTTTGCTTTTAAATATGAATTTCATTCATATTTAAAATGGTAACCTA
>JBGVIB010000117.1:0-10261 GCA_045122835.1 Lachnospiraceae bacterium | reverse complement strand
CAGTAACTGTGAATTGCCACAGATACGGGGATGTATGAATTACCATAGACTGGGGAATATACTTGTGATAAAATATAGTAGGAATTTACTGTAAAAAACTAGAAAATCTAAGGCGGATAAAAATTGATAAATTTATAAAACTTTTTTAGTCTATACATGAACTTATATATAGCAGATGAAAATCTGACTAAGAAAAAGGATGGACGTTATTATGGCAGTAACAAAAGAATTAAAAAATGCAGTTGAAAGGATGCAGGCAAAAGATGAAACTGCTTTTGCTACATTTTATGAGGAGACATATTCCTATGTATATGCAAAGGCAAAGTATGTCATGCACGATGAAGAGGAGGCATTCGACCTAACACAGGAGACCTATATTCAGGCATATAAGGGGATTGGCACACTTATGGATGTAAATAATGTGTATGCTTGGTTAGGAGGTATTGTGTATAGACAGGGAATGCGAATCTTCAATAAAAATAAAGAACTGCTCACAAGCGAAGAACAGGATTACTTATTTGAAGAAATGGAATCTGGTGAGGCTACTCCAGAGCAGGCATTAGAACAACAAGCAACAGTTGATATTGTAAAAGGAATGATAGATGAGCTGCCTGAACTACAGAGAGTGGCAATTATGGCATTTTATTATGACAATATGAAAATTGATGAAATTGCCAGCATGTGTGAGTGTTCTGCAAACACCATTAAGAGCAGATTAAATTATGCAAAGAAATTCTTAAAAGAAAAAGTAGAAGCACACGAAAAACAGAACAGATACAAGCTGTGCACTGTTTCACCAGCTGTTATTCTTCTTGCCTTCAAAGGAATTTTTGCAGAGTCAGAATACAAAATGTCAGCACAGGCAGTTGAGAGTGTCTATATGGCATCCTGCAACAGTTTAGGAATTGAAGTTGTTTCATCTGCTATTGCCAATGGAAGTGCTTCTGTTTCCGCAGGGGCAGTAGCTGGCGGGACAGCTGCTACAGCAGCAAAAGCAGGACTTGGAATAAAACTTGGAATTACAGCCGTAGCACTTTTAACAGCAGGAGGAATTACAGCGGCAGTTTTACATAATATAAATAGCGGTACTCCGCAAGAACCTGTGGATGTAGTAGAGCAGGAAATAGAGAGTGAAGATGAAGAGCAGTCATCTACTGAGGTGCAGACAGAGGTAATACAAACAGAGGAAGTACAGACAGAAGAAACGCAGACAGAAGAAACACAGACAGGAGAATTGCAGGATGAAGAATTATTATATGATGAGTCGGTTTCTGTGGAAGGGTTGTATAAATATGGTGCATATACTATCAGCATTACAAATGCAACAGTAGAGAATTATCGCAATGCAATATTTGACATGGAACTTACTTACACAAATCCAGAAACTGGAGAGGTGGAAACTGTTTTGGCAGAAACTGTAAAAAAGGAAAATGGTATAGCGGCTATAGACGCTACATCCACTCTTGGAAACAGATGGTTTGGAAGTCTGATGTTTTTATATGACGATTCTATCAGGTTGAACCTTTCGGAGCAGGACACAGAAGGAAGTGTATGGGATATTATGTGGGATGGTTCGGTTGTGATTCTGACAAAGGCTGCGGCTGATGGAATTGTTCAGGACAGGATGCCAGAGGAAGGCACTTACAGTTACACAGAAGGAACGGATGCGGCTATGGATGGCGGTTATATTTTAACCATCAGCAATGTGGATGCCAATTCGTTTGTTATGGAATTGCAGATGATAAGTGACGGTGGCAATAAAGTTGACATACTAGAAACAGATAATGAATGGGTGTTTATGAATAATGGCATTACTACATTTACTGGAACAACAGGCTGGAATGTGGGAATGCAGGGTTATCTCTATGTAAATGATGATGGAAGTATTTCGCTTAGTTATACCGCAACTGATGGAGCAGATGAAGTGCCATGGTATGGAGCATACCCAGATGGAAGCTTTAAACCAATAACTTTGCAAAAAAATTAAAAAATTTATAAAAAATAAAACTTTTTCTGGTTTGTAACGAACTATATATTGAAAAGTAAAAAATACATATAGTCGTTATTCAAAAATATGACGCTACAAAAGGAGGATTTTATTATGACAAAACAAAAATGGATGAGAAAGGTAAGTGCAACTATTTTAACAACTACTTTAGCGGTAGCTTCATTGGGAAGTGGACCGAAAGTATATGCAGCAGAAAACGAGGTAGGAAGTACAACTATTTACACTGTTGGTCAACAGGCAAAGGGAACGCTTGATAATAACGAAGAGGTTGATTATTACAGCTTTACAACAGATGGAAGTGATTCTTTTTATGAATTTTCATTTGCAAACACAGGAGTAAATGGAGATACCTATTACAGTATTTATAAAGATGTAGATTTGGTAGAAGAAATTACATCAGATTCCATCGGTTATAAAAATAGTGGTTATTATAACTTTGTGAAATTGGAACAAAATCACACATATTATGTGAAAGTATCTGGAAATAATACAGGTTCGTATCAGTTTAAGATAACAAAAACGGAAGATGATGTAAAAGAAACCGGACAGCAGCCAGAGATATTTGCAGTAGGAAAAGAAGTGACAAGAATATTGCAGAATAATGAAGATATTGACTGCTTTAGCTTTACAACAGATGGAAGTGATTCTTTTTATGAATTTTCATTTACAAACACAGGAGTAGATGGAGAGACCTATTACAGTATTTATAAAGATGGAGATTTGGTAGAAGAAATTACATCAGGTTCCATCGGTTATAAAAATAGTGGTTATTATAACTTTGTGAAATTGGAACAAAATCACACATATTATGTGAAGGTATCTGGAAATACTACAGGTTCGTATCGGTTTAAGGTAACAAAGACGAAAGATGATGTAAAAGATACAGCCAAAGGAGCAAAAACAATTAAATTGAATACGACAAATAGTTTTGTTCTGCAAAACGAAAAAGATGTAGATGTCTTCAAGTTTACAACAACGAACTATACAAATTATACATTAAGATTCAGTAACGATACAATTAATGGTGATGCGTATATTCAGGTGTTTTCAGGAAAAGACTGTTTAAATAATCAAATGGTATGTGAGCAATCATTAGGAAATAAATCTTCTCTTGCAAAGAGTGATGCATCATTAAAACTGAAACGCTTTAAAACTTATTATATAAAAATTACTGGAGCAAAAGGAAAATATAAGGTAGGTATCAGTGCAACTGCACCTGAATCTCTAAAGGTAGCAAAAGCGAAAAGTAAACAGGTTTCTCTTAAATGGAAAAAAGTAAGTGATGCAACAGGATATGAAATTTATCGTGCACAAGGAAAAAATGGAAAGTACAAGAAAATTAAGACAATCAAAAAAACTGGCATCGAGACATATGTTGATAAGGAAGGGTTAAAAAAAGGTAAAACCTATGTCTATAAGATAAGGGCTTATAAGAAAGTAAACGGCAAAACTTATTATAGTACATTTTCTTCTGAAAAATCTATAAAAGTAAAATAAAACAGGGCAAACTGTCTGAAAAGACAGGGCGCAAGTAAAGTGAAAATTAATAAAACCAAAGCTACTATTTATGTTGGAAAAACCACGACACTTAAAGTTTCAAAAACAAGCAAAACAGTTAATGTATTTAGGCAGATATGTTAAAGCAAGTAGAGGCTGGTATTGAACAGATTTCCACCGTGGTACAAAGCAATTCAGCAGCAGCGGAAGAAACCTCAGCTATTAGCGAAGAACTTTCAGCTCTGGCTGAGAATTTGAAAGAAATGGTTAGTGCTTTTGAATTGCGTAAGGATTAAATAGTATTTTAAAGTTTCCCCTGAGAACAGTTAAGTTTTCAGGGGACTTTTTAGATTTAATGAAACTCATTATGTAGTATTCTCTACAAAATTTTTTCTTTTCTTTGTAAATTTTTTACAAAAATCCCACATTAAATTTTACATTACCTTGTTATCCTTACTTTGTCGGAAAGATAGTAGGAGGCAGAATAGAAGTATGAAACACAAAATTGAATTAAAAAGCATTGAAAAATCATATGACAACGAACCTCCGGTAATCGAAAACTTGAACCTTAATATAGAGGAAGGAAGTTTTACCGTGTTGTTAGGACCATCCGGCTGCGGAAAATCCACAACACTTCGAATGATTGCCGGATTAGATCAGGAAACAAAAGGAGATATACTAATTCATGGTAAGAGCATGAAAGATGTGAAACCTGGAGACAGAGGAATCGCAATGGTTTTCCAAAACTATGCCCTGTATCCAACCATGACAGTAAAAGGAAATATTGAATTTGGACTGAAGAATTCTAAGGTTCCAAAAGAAGAAAGAGAAAAAAGGATTCAGGAAGTCAGTAAGTCAGTAGGTCTGGAAGAATATCTGCACAGAAAGCCAGGAGCCTTATCTGGTGGACAGAGACAGCGTGTTGCTTTGGCAAGAGCAATGGTAAAACATCCAGAAGTTTTCTTAATGGATGAACCCTTATCAAACTTAGATGCAAAATTAAGAACACAGCTCAGATCCGATTTAATTGAATTACATAATAAATTAAAAGCTACTTTCGTTTATGTAACCCATGATCAAATAGAAGCTATGTCCATGGGAACACATATCGTGCTGTTAAACAAAGGAAAGATTATGCAGCAGGGTTCCCCTTGGGAAATTTATCATAACCCTGATAATGTGTTTACAGCACAATTTATTGGTACACCACCTATGAATATTATGAAAACACAGGAAATCAATTACGAACACACTTCTTTTGCAGATGCAGCATATATGGGCTTTCGTCCGGAATATGGTGTCATTCTCCGAGATGGAAAAGTACCGGAAGAAAAAGGTCTTGTAATGAAAGGTGAAGTTATTACTCATGAAATGCTAGGTACAGAAACCTTATACAAAATTGATACACCGCATGGACGTATACAGGTGAAATTATTTGATGATTCCCAGGCGGTAGATGGTCAGGTTTCCCTTTTTGTTCCACATGAGAAAATCTTATATTTTAATGCACAGGAACAGAGATTAAGATAGGGGGAGCATATGAGTAATAAAAAAATCGTACAAAAAATACTTCCTTATATTATGATAGCGCCAGCCATGGTAACAAGTATTGTATTTCTGGTTTATCCCATTATCTATATGTTTTACCTGAGTTTTTATAACTGGAATATGATTGGTAATAAGAAATTTATTGGCTTTGATAATTATGTGTCCTTGTTTACCGATCCGGAGTTTATGCAGGTATTACTTAATACATGTAAATTTACCTTTTGGACTGTGGCAGGTTTTATTATATTAGGACTGGGACTGGCATTATGGCTGAAAAGTAATACGAAAATAAACAGATTTCTTCAGGGAATTATATTTACACCATATGTATTACCAATGGTTTCCATTGCTTTTGTATGGATGTGGATTATGGATACGGATTTGGGGCTTTTAAATTATGTCTTGGACATATTTGGAATAGATAAAGTGAAATGGCTGGCAGACCCCAATGTTGCCATGTATTCGCTGATTATTGTTAACATCTGGAAAGCGGCCGGATACTATGCACTGATTTTTCTTTCCGCATTACAAAGCATACCAAAATATCTTTATGAAGCAGCAGAACTGGATAAGTCTCATCCAATTACAACATTTTTTAAGGTAACACTACCTATGTTATCACCTACCTTGTTTTTCCTGACTTTAACAGCCATTATTAGTTCTTTTAAGGTGTTTGAAACAGTAAATGTTATGACGGACGGACTGAATAATACAACTACCATTGTATATTACATTTACCAGTATGGATTCAAATACTATAAGATAGGTTATGCATCAGCAGTAGGCGTGATTTTGATGTTAATTGTAAGTGTACTTACTATTATTTATTTTGCTGTTTTGCAGAAAAAAGTACATTATCAATAGATTGAATATAGAGAAAGAGGCAGTATATGTATAAAAATATATCTAAAATAGTAAAAACCGTTTTCAATGTGTGTTTGTTTGCTATATTTTTCGTCCCTTTTTACTGGATGGTGATAACAGCTTTAAAAACGGTAACAGAAACATTACAGTATCCCCCATCTTTCTGGATAACCAGCCCCCAGTGGGAAAACTTTGTAAATGCAGTTAAGGCGATTCCTTTTGTATCATATCTTAAAAATTCTGTTGTTGTAACAGCAGGAATACTAGTTTTGCAAATGATTACAGTAATTCCGGCAGCATATGCTTTTGCAAGGTATGAATTTGTGGGGAAAGGTATCAGCTTTGGTATGATTTTGGCAACGATGATGATACCGGCACAGTTGATTTTCCTTCCTATTTTTCTTTTATTAAGTAAGTGGGGAATGGTTAATACATACTGGTCACTGATTTTGCCACAGGCAACCAGCGCATTTGGTATCTTTATGCTTCGTCAAAGTTTTATGCAGATACCAGAAGAACTGGTGGAGGCAGCCAGACTGGATAAAGCGGGAGAATTTAAGATCATTACTCATGTAATGCTTCCAATTGCAAAACCTACCGTAATTACGCTGGCAATGCTTAACTTTGTTGGTACATGGAATGACTACTTCTGGCCAATGGTACTTACTACAAATGATACTGTAAGAACATTACCGGTTGGTGTTACTGCGTTGAGAACAGTAGAAGATATGGTAAGTCAGAATATTGTTATGGCAGGAAACGTTATGTTAATGTTACCTATACTAATTGTGTATATTGTAGCACAAAAGCAGATTATCAAAGGATTTACTTATACAGGAGTAAAATAACAGATAAAAATCCGCCATAAAGCGGTTTATATAAACAATTATATTTATTAAAAAGGAGTTTACTATTATGAGAAAAAGAAAATTATTAAGTGTGCTAATGGCAGCCTGTGTGATGGCAGGCTCATTAACAGGATGTGGTGGTTCATCAGACAATGCATCTACAAACGGTGTAACAGAAGCAGCCACACAGGAAGCAGAAGCTAAAATCAGTGAACGAACAGATTCTACTACCTCCAGCTCTGGGAATATTGCTAATGGTGATGTGACAGAACTTACATTTTGGTATTCCTGGACAGGGAATATTCAGGAAAATAACATTGAACTAACAGAACTTTTCAATGAAACTGTAGGTAAAGAAAAAGGAATTCATGTAACTGCTGAATATCAGGGAACTTATGATGAACTTCATCAGAAGTTACAGGCAGCTTATGTAGCAAATCAGACACCGGAAATTACAGTTATGGAAATTGGTTCTATTAGAACTTTTGCAGAAAACGGGGTGTTAGAACCACTGGATTCTTATATTACAGAATCTAATGTAGATATGGATGATTTTTATGAAGGACTTATGCCAAACTGCTATGTAAATGATGTTTGCTATGGTCTTCCATATTTAAGAAGTACACCGATTATGTATTGTAACAATACACTTCTTAAGGAAGCAGGATGGGATTGTGCAGATATTAAAACATGGGATGATTTAAAGGCAGCGGCAACAGCAGTTCATGAAAAAACCGGTAAATATGGTATGACTCAGTACAGTTATATTTGGACTTTAGAAGCATTTTTAATGGAACATGGAACAACCATTCTGAATGAAGATGAAACTGCCACAAATATTAATACAGCAGAAGCAAAAGAAGTTATTAATTACTATAAAGACATGGTAGATGCTGGTATTATGCATGCATATACTAAGGCAGAAGGTTCTGATAAGTTAAATACAGATATTCAGAATCAGTCATGTGCTATCTGGTTTGGTTCTACCGGAGATTTAACATCGAAACTGGAACAGGCAGAAGAAGGTGGCTGGGAATTAGGCACTGCATTTATTCCAATGGAAGCACAGTATGGTACACCAACAGGTGGATGTTGTCTTATTATGACAAGTAATGTGGCGGATGAAAAGAAGGCAGCAGCATGGGAATTTTTAAACTGGATGACTCAGACAGAGCAGACAGTGAAAGCTTCTATGAAAACAGGTTACCTTGTATCAAGAAAGAGTGCCGGAGAATCAGAAGAAATGCAGGCATATTTCAAGGAAGTGCCACAGGCACAGGTTGCTTTACAACAGCTGGAATATGCATCAGGGCGTCCTACAAATCCTAACTACACAGAAGCAATTGTTGAAATTGAACAGGCACTTGATACTTTGTGGGTAAATGGTGGAGATGTAGATCAAACATTAGAAGCATTGGAAGAGAAAGTTAACAAAATTCTCAATCAGTAGAATAAAAAAAGGATGTCAATAAGATCCTTAATCAGTAGACAATAATCAAGACATTTACAAAGGGCGATGCTTGAAAGTATCGCCTTTCTACATAAAAAGACAGGAGAATGAGCAAGATGAAAAAAAGATTAGTAGTATATTCAGCAGACGCAATGGTAGGAGAAGATTTGGAATATTTACAGATATGTCCAAACTTTCAGAAATATTTAAAGAATGCCAGCAGAGTAAAGCAGGTAAGAAGTGTATATCCAACAGTAACTTATCCGGCACATACATCTATGTCTTCAGGATGTTACCCTGACAGACATGGAATTGTAAGTAACTTAGTATTTACTACTAATCCGGAAGATGATATCTGGCAGTGGGATTCATCAGCTATCAAAGTAGAAGATATTTTCACAGCAGCAAAAAAGAAAGGTTATTCTACAGCATCTGTATTCTGGCCGGTAACAGGAAATCATAAGGATATCGATTACTTAATTAATGAATATTGGATCCCAAATTCTGAAGATACATTGGAAACTTCTATGGCAAGCCAGGGTTCTTCTCCTGAAGTAATTGAAATTGGAAAACAGAATGAAGAATATTTACCAGGCACTTACACAAAAACAGGAAGGGTCAATGTGGCAGTTCATCCGGCATTTGATAACTTTGGAATGAAATGTGCCTGTGATATTATTAGAAAATTCAAACCGGAAGTATTATTTATCCATACAGCTAACATAGATGGGGCAAGACATCAGCATGGAGTATTCGGACCTAAGGTAACGAATGAAATTCGCCGTACCGATGACTATATTGGTGATATTATGGAAGCACTAAAGGATGCCGGAGTATTTGAAGAAACGAACTTTGTTCTGGTAAGTGACCATGGTCAGCTGGATTTAACCAGAGGTGTAAAACCGAATGTAAGATTTGTAGAAGAAGGCTTAATTGAATTAGATGAAAATGGAAAAGTAAAAGACTGGAAAGCTTATTCTAATTCTACAGGTATGTCTGCACAGGTATATTTAAAAGACCCTACAGATAAAGAAGTTTATAATAAAACATGGAACGTATTAAAGGAAATGGAAGCAGAAGGTATCTATGGTTTTTCCGCAGTGCTTACCAGAGAAGAAGTATCAGAAAAGGAACATTTATCAGGTGACTTTTCTTTTGTGTTGGAAACAGATGATTATACATTCTTTAGTGATGAATGTGAAGCACCAATTGCTTGTCCTAAGAAACTTACAGATTATAGATCAGGTGCAGCAACTCATGGATATCTCCCGGATAAAGGACCACAGCCAATTTTTCTTGCAGCGGGTCCTGACTTTAAGGAAAATGTTCTGGTACAGAGTTGCCGTCTGGTGGATGAAGCACCAACTTATGCCAGACTTCTTGGAACAGAATTGCCGGAAGCAGATGGGAATATTTTATATGAAATTTTAAAGTAGGGGATATGAAAAGTAACAGTTCAGCCATGATATGTGATACAAGTGCATTATGCTCGCATAAAATGCACTTGTATCACATAACATGAGCGGAACGCCTGTATATGAGCAAAGGCAGTTGCGTAGCAACGGAAAGCACGTTAGTGCGACTTTGCGAATGGCGTGGGCTGAACTGTTACTTTGAAAAAGAAATTTTTAGTGAATCTATTGAAATTTTTGGTTGGGATCATTAGAATTAAAGATGAAAAGAGTGCTACCGATAGACGGTTAGCCCAGTTTATAGTTGATTAAAATAATCGCCCAGTTGTCCAGACTGAGGCGATTATTTTTTGTGTTTAGCAGGGGGAAAAGTAATTATTCTGTGGATATGGAAAAAATATTCTATAAAATAATGAATAAGAATCTATATCCCCCATTTGAAATGGGGGCCGAGGCAAAGCCGTAGCGTTGCGTAGAGTACCAATATAAAACCTCCTATGCTACAATGATATTGGTTTCGCAGGCCATATCAAAAAGCAGAGGAGGTATCCAATATGGATAATCAAAGTATACAACATACGCGATGGAATTGCACCTATCATATTGTATTTATTCCAAAATATCGAAGAAAAAT
>JBGVIB010000116.1:0-6981 GCA_045122835.1 Lachnospiraceae bacterium | reverse complement strand
TGCAGTAATGTATGTAGCTGACTGTTACTAATCGGTCGAGGGCTTGACCAAAGAATTGAAAAACATTCTTATATATATTTGGAAATAACTTCTATATACAGTTTTGAAAGCATAAGGAGAACAGCCGTGAGGCTGTTTTTTGCGTATTTGTTAATTACATCCACAAAATTTATAGATAGAATTTTTTGAAATATGTAGATATTGAAGTGAATTTATACTATAATTAATGAGGATTGCTTACAATTTCGCAGAAATTTGAGGGAGATACGATAGGGGGAGAACATATGATTAAGAAATCCAGTGAAGCAAAAAAGATGGTAGAATATCTCGATGGTACGATGGCAGGTAAAAATCTAAACAAGGTATCTGTTAGTAATCATGATTTAAAAGCTATAGAAGATAAGATGGAAGTACTTCTTGATTACAAGGCATATGTGGGGGATGTTTCTAAAGAATTGATGGAGGTATTAGGAACGATATCCAGTTTTGATGTAGGTTTAACATATATATCAGGTAATTTAACCGATTATGCGCATAATCTTACAGATTTTGCAGATTCCAATCTCGCCATAGTGGAAGAAACAACAGCATCTATGCATCAGGTAAATGAAAATATTGAACAAGCAACACATACATTGGCAGAATTGGCAGATGAGAGCGATGTACTAACAACAAAAAATAATGCAACACAAGTTATTATTAATGAAGTGATTTCGCTGAGGGAAAATGTTTTAGTAAATTCAAATGAAATGAATGAGCGAATAGAGCAGTTGATTGGGTTGGTAAATGGAATTGAAGACATGGTGAAAAGTGTTCAAGGCATTGCTAATCAGATTAACCTGCTGGCATTAAATGCATCCATAGAGGCGGCAAGAGCTGGAGAACATGGAAAAGGATTTGCAGTGGTTGCTGATGAGGTAAGTAAGTTGGCAGATACAACAAAAGAGCAATTGTCTGGTATGCAGAAGTTTGTACAGGAGATTTATACTGCTTCTGGTGCAGGAAAGGATAGTGTTGTCAAAGTCTTAGAATCCACTGGGCAAATGAGTGAAAGAATTGATAATGTATCAGAGACTGTGAATGAGAATATCAATATGCTAGAAATGGTTGTAAACTCAGTGGAACATATTAATAACAGTATGCAGATGATTCAGTCAACAACCAGTGAGGTTAATATGGCAATGGAGCAATGCAGTAAAGATGCAGAGAACCTTACCAATATGTCGCTTGCTGTTAGTGATGCAGCAAAAGAAAGTGTGCAATATGCTGCGGGTATTCATGATATTGATGATAGACTTTCAGCGGTAATAGGACGATTGTATGCCGATGTGCATAAAGGATTGTCCGTTATTTCTAATCAGGAAATTATAGAAATTTTAATGAAAGCTAAAACAGCACATCTTTCGTGGATAGATACAGTAAAAAGCATGGTACAGGATGGAAAAGTACGTCCATTACAGATGAATGCCAAAAAATGTGCATTTGGCCATTTTTACGGAGCTTTAAATGTGACACATAATAATCTTGCAGAAGACTGGAAGAAGATTGGAGTAATTCATGCCAAGCTTCATGCTGGTGGACCAAAAATTATCCAGTGTATTATGAATCAAGATATGTCAGGAGCACAGCGTTATCTGGCAGAATGTGTGAGCATTTCCGGAGAAGTAATAAATGCATTAGAAGTAATGCAGAAGAATGTAGAAGAAATGACAATACGCGGTGAAATGGTATTTTAAAATTCTAAAAAGGCGTCTCAATACGTTGGATTTTCAAGTCTGGCGTATTGGGGCGCCTTTCTAAACTATAAAAAGTCTTCTGTTCATTAAATTTTCACAAATTATGCAAAAATTTTACAAACTAATTAGGTTTAATAAAAAAATACAATATATATGTTTAATGAAAATGTAATTTTGCAGTAAATAAGGAGAGCGTATGGCAACAAATTATGTATTTGAGAGAATTGAAAAAAATACTTAATGACCAAAGAGCAACATGAAGCACTTTTGGACAGAATTGCACCATATATGACAAGAGATCAATATGGTCTACATACAATATGTAACTTGTACTTTGATACAGACAATTTTGATTTAGTCAGCCGTTCCATAGAGAAGCCGGTGTATAAAGAAAAGCTTCGAATTCGAAGTTACGGAATACCAGATAAAGACAGTCAGGTTTTTATTGAATTAAAAAAGAAATATGAAGGTATAGTATACAAGCGAAGAATAGAGACAACACTTTCCAAGGCAGAAGCATTTTTATCCGGACAGTACCAGGCGGTGCAGGATGAGCAGATTGCAAGAGAAATACAATATTTCTTAGAATTTTATCATGCGTATCCAAGAGTGTACATAGCATATGACAGAGAAGCGTATTTTTGTGAGGAAGATGAAAATTTAAGAATGACCTTTGACCAGAATATACGAAGCAGAGATATTGATTTACTATTAGAATCAGGTGATGCAGGAGACTCTAAGGCAGCAGAAGCAGCAACCCAGGTTGTAGCTACTCAGGAAACAAGAATTGCCTATAATGATAATGATTATGATACAACAAGTGATTCGGTTACAGCAACATTAAAATTAAATGGTGACAGCATTATTTGTGATGGCAGCGGTGTAAAGGTGGAGGGAACAACAGCTACCATTTCTGCTGCCGGTACGTATGTATTGGAAGGAAAATTGACGGATGGAACAATTATTATAGATGCAGATAAAAAAGATGTGGTTCATCTCATATTAAATGGCGTAGAGATTCATTCTGAAAGTTCTGTAGCAATTTATGTTCCACAGAGTGAAAAATGTATTATTACACTGGCAGAAGGTAAAGACAACAGTCTTAGCAATGGAAGTTATACAGTGGAGGAAGGGGCTGATACGCCAGATGCAGCTCTGTATGTTCAGGATGACTGTACAATTAACGGGACAGGCAGTTTGCAAATTGATGGAAAGTGTCATAATGGAATCAGCTGTAAAGATAATTTGAAAATTATGGACGGTGTCATTACTGTTTCAGCAGTGAACAATGGAAATGGTAACAAATATGGGAAGCTCCGGTCAGATGAATGGTATGGAAAATGGACGTGGCGGCGTAGGTCGTGGAAATCGTCAGAATGGCTTTGAAAAAAACAATGGTGAAAAACCAGAGAGACCATCAGGTGACTGGTCAGGAACTAAAGATGGAGAAGTTCCGGTAAAACCATCAGGTGAACTACCGATTGAACAGAATGGAAATATGCCAACAATGCCATCTGGTGAGCCAAATGGAGAAACACCAGCTATGCCATCTGAAGACCCGGCAGGGACAACCTAATTAAATATTGCTTTTACGAAAAATAACTGTTTTGTAGCGAAACAGTTATTTTTCTTTTTATTTTTAATGACATCAGGGAAGAATTAGGATATACTTTATGTTAAGCAGAATGATAACAACAAGGAGGATATACGCGTGAAGTTATTAAAAGATACACATGTTATAACTGCGATTTGCTATATCGCATTGGGAGCAGTATTATTTCTTTATCCGGCATTAGCATTAAATCTGGTATGTTCCGGAATTGGAATAGTTGTATTGGTTTTCGGATTAATGAAACTGCTTAGCTACTTTAAGACAAAAACAGATGGATTGGCTAAACAGCTGGACTTAGTTATAGGAATTATACTATCTGTGCTAGGAATCTTTATTCTTGTGAAACCTGGGCTCATTGCGGCAATGCTGCCATTTGCGGTAGGGGTATATATATTCTTTGATTCTGTATTAAATATCCGTCAGGCATTAGAATTAAAAAATGTGGGATTTGAGCGTTGGTGGAGCATGCTGGTTATAGCTGTGATTATGGTAGTTCTTGGAATAATTATGATATGCAATCCATTTAAAACAGCAGCACTTACTGTGCGGGTAATTGGTGCTATCTTTTTCTGTCGGGGAATTTCCAATATTATTACAGTCTGGTTTACAGAAAAGCAGGTAAGCAATTACAACATGAATTTTCAGTCATCATCCCAGACCGTTATTGATGTGGAAGGAAAAATTATAGATGATGATGAAATGTAAGAATTATAAGGGAATGATTATTGTTTCAAGCTATGAAAATAGCAGAATAGGAGGAGCATGGAAAAGTATAGTGTACTAAAGAAATATTTCGGTTACGAAGGATTTCGAGAAGGTCAGGAAAACTTAATTGATGCCATTTTAAAGGGTTCCGATGTATTGGGGATTATGCCAACCGGTGCCGGTAAATCCATCTGTTACCAGGTGCCGGCATTGTTGTTAGAGGGAGTCACAATTGTAATTTCACCATTGATTTCCCTAATGATAGATCAGGTGAAAGCACTGAATCAGGCAGGTATTCACGCTGCGTACATTAACAGTTCCCTGTCAGAAGCCCAGATAGCCAAGGCATTACAATATGCAGCAGAATATCGCTATAAGATTATTTATGTGGCACCGGAACGATTAGAAACAGATAATTTTCTTTATTTTGCCATGAACACAAAGATTTCCATGGTGACGGTAGATGAAGCCCATTGTATTTCCCAATGGGGACAGGATTTCAGACCAAGTTACTTAAAAATAGTGAATTTTATCAATTCATTGCCGGTACGTCCTGTGGTCAGTGCCTTTACAGCTACTGCAACAGAGCGGGTAAAGGATGATATTGTATGTATTTTGAATTTGCAAAATCCTGTTGTGAAGGTAACAGGATTTGACCGGGGAAATTTATATTTTGAAGTACGTCATAGCAAAAAGAAGGATAGCCAGTTGTTGCAGTATGTGAAAGAACACAGCAATGAAAGTGGAATTATATATTGTGCTACCAGAAAAAATGTGGATACCGTCTGTGAGATGCTGCAGGCAAATGGCATTTCTGCCACAAAATATCATGCCGGTTTATCCGCTGAAGAACGAAACAGTAATCAGGAAGATTTTATATACGATAAAAATCCGGTAATGGTCGCTACCAATGCCTTTGGAATGGGAATTGATAAGTCTAACGTTCGTTATGTTATCCATTATAATATGCCTCAAAGTATGGAAAATTATTATCAGGAAGCAGGTCGTGCAGGTCGTGATGGGGAACCATCATCATGTATTCTTCTGTATTCTCCTCAGGATGTGATGATTAATCAGTTTTTAATTGAGAATAAGGGTGATAATCAGGAATTTACATCAGAGGAAATGATGCAGATTCGGGAAAATGATGAAAAAAGACTTCGGGCAATGACTGCATACTGCACCACAAAGCGATGCCTTCGTACCTTTATTTTACAATATTTTGGAGAGCGTCCGGAGGAACTGGGCAGAGGAAATTGTGGAAATTGTTCCAATTGTTTGACCGAATATGTGGAAGAAGATGTAACAGAGACTGCAAAGGCAATTATAAATTGTATCAGAGAATGTGGTCAGCGTTATGGTATCAATGTGATTGTTGGTGTGCTGCGAGGAGAAAACAGAGCGAAGCTTCGTTCTTACGGACTGACAGATATGGAAAGCTTTGGTTTGTGCAAAGGGGAAAAGGAAGAAAAACTGAAAGATATCATTCAGGATATGCTGCAGAATGAATATCTATGGGCAACAGAGGACAAATACAGAATTCTCCGCGTAACCACCAAATGCAAAGCAGTGTTAGAAGACCAGGAACGGGTGGTGATGCAGTGCATAGAAACAAAAGAGGAAGAAGTAGAAGTAGTAGCACCTGCAAAGTCAAAACAGCGTATGTCCGACATTTTAACGTCCAATGGATTTGAATTGTTTGAAGCATTGCGGACACTTCGCTATGAGATTGCCAGAGAAGAAGCAATGCCGCCGTATATTATTTTTTCAGACAAAACACTAGTAGATATGTGTGTGAAAGTACCAAAAGACCGTCAGGATATGTTACAGGTTAGTGGTGTGGGTGAAAATAAATATGAGCGGTATGGAGAACGCTTCCTTGCCTGCATTGCAGATTTTACAAGCCGTGTGCAGGGACCTTACTGCTTTGAGGGGTCAGAGGAGGAGATTATTTCTGCACCAGTCAGAAAAAGAAGTGGAAGAAAAGAAGCTTTTGTTCTCACTAAGGAAATGGCAGAAAATGTAGTTTACACCGAAGAAGGACCACTGGGGGAACTGGTAGACCAATTGAACACTATGCGTGACATTAATGGTATGAAGCGCTTGACTCAGAAAGTGATTCTCGAACAGATGAAGGCAGAGGGATATTTCGAAGAAGAGTATGTAAATGGAAGAAGTAGAAAGCATGTCCTGGCATCTGGTGAAGAATTAGGAATCAGAGAAGAAGAACGGGTAGGAAAATCCGGAATACCATATACAGTACTTATGTTTTCAGAAGCAGCACAGCGAATGGTAGTGGAACGATTGCAGTCCGACTGGAAAGAGATAACCTAGGAAGATTTATAAAAATGGCAGTATTTTTGCTTGTAGTTTTCTATCTTTTTAGTTGGTACAACCCCGGTTTGGTCAGAACAGCAGGAAAAATACACGTTTAGGTCGAGTTCTTCTACATTCAGGTTGAGTTTATTGCAAAAACTGGAAGATGATGTATAATATAACTATCTTATGTTTGAAGGGAAACATAAAAGCGTAATTGGAGTATAAAAAGAGGGGTATATGTTCTATTTCTGCTATGAAGGGGATGTAGGAATAGATTAGATGAAGGGAAATTAATAAGGGAAACAGGAATGGAGAGCGTTGGCTCTCCATTTTTGTATATAAGTGTAGAAATGTATTTTGAAGTGTAAGTGATTAAAATTCTGGTTTGTGTGGGGTGATTGCTGAATCATAGTCGCTACCCGGACGCCTATTGTAAGCTGTCTGGATTGCCTAATCATATGCGTAAACCGTCCGGCTGAGAGAGGGGATGTAGCTTGCTATCAGAGGCTAGGAATTTAGCTGTAAGTGGTTCTAAGGGCGGTGATTTGTGCATAAACGAAGTCCAAAAATCACGCTGTAAATGCGTAATTTTTGGACTTATGCACAAAT
>JBGVIB010000115.1:0-6852 GCA_045122835.1 Lachnospiraceae bacterium | reverse complement strand
GGCAGGCGAAGCAACTTCCTAAGCAGACAATCACGAGCCGCTTTTAGTGGAGGTGAAATCCACTCCCTAGGGAGACTTAGGCTCGAAGGCTTTCCTGAGAGTCTTAGTCGTACTTGGGAGTTAGTTCACCGGAACGTTGGCATCGGTCTGCGTGGAAGTTGCTTCGCCTGTCACCGGCGTACGGGTAGCGAATATGATTCAACAAACATTTACACAAACCAGAATTTTACAAAAAACAAAATCTACCAAAATCAGTATGCATACAGCCCCATTTATGCTATACTTTCTTAGTGAATACAGCAGAGAAAGGGAAGTATAAATGAAAAAATGGATGAAAATATGCATTACCACAGGCATAACCATATTTGCAACAGGCATATTAGTAATCGGTATTTTGCTCATATTGCAAGCAGAGCCGGATTACCCGGTTAGCAATGTGAGTTCCAAAACAGAGGTTAGCCAATCAGCAGATACAGAGCAGAAAGAACATGGTTCAATAGCCCCCGGTGGCAGCATTATGTTAGAGGAAAGAGAAGATGACAGCCCCCTTACCATGACTTTTGCCGGGGATGTGTTATTGCGTGATTATTTTTACGAGGCGTTAAAGCAGGAGGGAGTTACCGGTATTGTGGATAAAGCAGTACTTCGCCAGTTGAAAGAGTCAGATCTCACCTGTGTGAATCAAGAATTCCCATTTGGCGTCACAGGAGAACCAGCAGACAAGACATACACCTTTCGGGTAGAACCGGATGCCACAAGGTATTTGACAGATATGGGCATTGATGTTGTAACACTGGCCAATAATCATACACTGGATTATGGAAGAAGTGCCTTAGAGGAAACTTTTCAGGCATTAGAAGAAGCTGGAATAGGTTATGTGGGAGCCGGAAGAAACATAGAAGAAGCAAAAGCATCCTATGATGTGGATATAAAAGGCAAAAAAATTGCAATTTTAGGAGCAAGCAGAGTGCTACCTTATGTAAGCTGGAGTGCAGGAACAGAGACGTCTGGTGTGCTTAGCACATACGATCCACAAGTATTGGTAGAAGCCACTGAACAGGCAGAGAAGCAGTCAGATTTTACAGTGGTTTATGTACATTGGGGCGTGGAAAAAAGTACTCAGCCAGAAGAATACCAGAGAACATTAGCAAAGCAGTATATTGATGCCGGAGCAGATTTGGTATTGGGCAGTCATCCACATGTCTTGCAGGGATTTGAATATTATAAGGGCGTACCAATTGTATATAGTATGGGAAATTTTATATTTAACAATCGGACTACAGACAGTATGATGGTGGAGGTGACACTGAATGACAATCTTACCTGCTCCATTCGAGTGATTCCATGTGGTATGTCCGGTGTGAAAATGACAGCAAAGGGCGAGGCAGCTTGTGAGGAAGCGTATGAATACTTAGAATCCATTTCGTATAATGTTCAGATTGATAAAGATGGATATCTGGTATCGGTAGATTATCCAAGCGAGTAAAATTATCGAGGTGGTTAAATATTGATATGATTTTTAATCACCACAGTAATATAAGCACAGATACAAACAGTACAATATTCTTGAAATAATGTTACCAACTGCATATTGGGGGGATTTCAAAGAAGTTGTACCAGAATAAAAATGGTGGTGGACAAAATGATAAAAAATTTTATATTTGATTTATATGGAACATTAGTAGATGTAAGAACAAACGAAGAAAAAAATTATTTATGGGAGAAGTTAAGTGCTTTTTATGGCTTTTATGGAGCTACCTATACACCTAGCCAGTTGAAAAAAGCCTATCGAGAGGAAGTAGAAGCAGAGATTGCTAAGGAAAGCAGCTTTGCATATCCGGAACTTGATTTGGAAAACGTATTCCGGAATCTATATACAAGAAAAGGTGTAGAGGTAACAAAAGAACATGTAGTACATACAGGGCAATTTTTCCGTATTATTTCAACGCAGCGCTTAAAATTATATGAAGCGTCCATGGAGATATTAGAGGAATTAAAAGCAATGGGTAAAAACGTATACCTGCTTTCTAATGCTCAGGAAATGTTTACTGCATATGAGTTAAAATATTTAGGATTATATGATAAATTTGATGGTATTTTATTATCCTCTTTAGAGGGATGCAGAAAACCGGACACACAATTTTTTAACATATTGTTAGAACGATATGGCTTGGATAAAGAAACAAGCATCATGATTGGAAACGATCCAACTTCTGATATAGAAGGAGCCTATCAGACCGGTATGCGTTCCGTATATATCTGCACTGACCCAAACATTGGAAAAGGTCACAAATTGTATGCGGATTACAGCATACCGGATGGAGACTCTCATGCATTAAAAGAGCTGCTTCTTAAGCTCGCGAAGGAGTCTTAAGAAAGCGTTGAATGGAATCCATGTGGAGTACAGTGATTGCCAGTTCACTGATGAGTAATCCCCATAGATAACCTTTGATGCCACAGGTAGGAATGGTAGTGACGATAAACACAATGCGAATGGTAAGCCCGGCAACATTATGGCAGAAAGTAACATGGGTTTTGCCAAGTCCATTTAGAATACTGCCCAGCGTAGTGGTGAGATATAAAAATGGACAAATCCATGCCAAAGTAATTAAAAAGGAACCGGCTAATTCGCTATGAAATACCAGCTTTCCAATAAATGGTCCAAATAGAAGAAAACATAACGTTGAAAGAACACCTAATCCAATACAGGCAAGGGTGTTCTTTTTTGTGTATCGATAAATAAGGGCATAATCTGCTTGTGCCTGAGCTTCTGCAATGGAGGGAAGTAAAAGTACAGCAATGGAGTTAAACAATGTATTTGGAAATAAAATAAAAGGCATAGCCATACCAGTCAGTGTGCCGTACACACTTAATGCATCAGAATTGCTAAGTCCAAAATCTCTCAACTTGGATGGAATTAATGCAGTTTCCACATTTTGAATTATATTCAAAACTCCCCGGTTGGCAGCAAGAGGAATGGCTAGTAGCAAAATTTGTCTGAGGCCATGGTGCAGGCTGCCTGCTGTTGTGTTCTCCTCACGACACCACAGATAGGCCGTGACAGACAGTAATGTAGCTGTACACTCTCCAATAACAAGGCCAACCACAGCAACAGCAGCCATAGATTCTACAGATACTGTTTCTGAAATGGAAAATAAAATCATAACAGAACCAACCCGGGCACATTGTTCCAACATCTGGGAAATGGAAGGGATAGCCGTTTTTTTCAGTGCATAATAATAACCATTGATACAGCTATGTACAGCAGAAAAAGGGAGGGCAAGTGCCAGTATACGAAGGAGTTTACTGCATCGTGGCTCTTGCAGTACCTGTATAGAATAAAAATCGGACAGTTGAATCACGCATAGACCGATTAAAATAGAGATGCCAACAGAAAGGGCTAATCCAATAAAAAGTAGCTGTCTGGCACCACGATAATCATTTTTTGCAGTATGTTCTGCACACAATTTTGACAGTGCAGTCTGGATGCCGGATATTCCAACAGAATGGCAAATTCCATAGATGGGAAAAATTAACTGATAAATACCCATCCCTTCACCGCCTAGATGACCAGCGAGAAAAATGCGGTAGGCAAATCCAATAAGGCGGCTTAAAATCCCGGTAGCAGTTAAGATAAGAGTGCCTTTTACAAGAGTAGAGCAGGAACGCATAGGACACCTCGAAGAAGTCTTTTTTTTAATATATGTGTAAAATTAGTATGATATAACGTGGTTTGCACGCTTTGTTATATACTAGAAAATATCATGCGCACGAATTTGAAAGGTAGGTGCACTGCGTGCCAAATTCGGCGCGGCAAAGCGTGCAAGTATATTGGTTAGTTGAATTCGCGAGGGCGTGCTTGCACGCTTTGTTTAAATATGAATAACCTATACTAAGAAACAGTATGGAGAAAATGGAAAATGAAAACGGTATATCTTGACCATGCGGCAACTTCCAATGTTCCGGATGCTGTTGTGGAGGCTATGCTGCCTTTTTACAAAGAGCATTATGCAAATGCTTCCGGCAATTACAGTGCAGCCCATCATTGCAGGCAGGAAATTGAAGAGTGTCGCAAGTATCTGGCAGAAACTATCGGTGCGAAAGCAGATGAAATATATTTTACATCAGGAGGCAGTGAAGCGGACAATTGGGCATTAAAAGGAATTGTGGAGGGGTATGGTCGAAAAGGACGCCATATTATCACCACCAATATTGAGCATCCCGCCGTAAAGAATACCTGTGAGTACTTGAAAAAACAGGGGTGTGAGGTAACATATATTCCTGTTAATCAGGATGGACAGGTAACTAAAGAAGCTGTAGAAAGAGCCATCCGCAGAGATACAATTTTGATATCAATAATGTTTGCCAATAATGAAATCGGTGTTATCCAACCCATAGAAGCTATTGGCAGAATTGCAGAACGGCATGGAATTGTATTTCATGTGGATGCGGTACAGGCATATGGACAGGTGCCAATTCATGTGGGACAGTCAGGCATTCATTTAATGAGTGTAAGCGGACACAAATTTGGGGCACCAAAGGGCATAGGATTCTTATATGTCAGAGAGGGAATACGTCTGGAATCCTTTATGCATGGTGGAAGCCAGGAAAGTGGCAGGAGGGCAGGTACAGAAAATGTGGCAGGCATTGTAGGCATGACTACGGCAGCGAAACTTGCAATGGAAAGTCTAGAGGATAGGCAGAACAGGATTTGTGGCGTAAGAGATTATTTTGCGGAGAATATTTTACGTAATATTCCCTATACAAGTATCAATGGTACTATGGATGCAAGACTTCCTAACAATGTAAATATCTGCTTTAAGGGAATTTCCGCTCATACCTTGCTTGGCATGTTGGATCAATATGGGATTTATGCGTCCGGTGGTTCCGCCTGCAGTGCACGTCTGACAGAGCCATCTAGAGTGTTGTTATCGTTAGGCTTATCAAAAGAAGATGCTCTTGCTAGTGTGCGTTTTACATTAGGAGAAGAAAATACAAAGGAAGACATGGATTATGTAATCAAAGTTTTGCAGGAATCGGTAATAAGGCTGAGAAATGGTAACAAACGAGGATACTATTTCTGGCATTAGTATTGACAGCCAGTAAAAAATTCACGTATAATATTTTTTAATATAATGCCCGAAAATAACTGGTTCGAATTGCTTTTGTATTGTGATTCGTCCAGTTATTTCAAGGCAGTGCACTAGTGTATTCTACCATTGATATTCAGGCAAACCTCCTTGCCTAATTTTCCAGCAGACTGCGTTGTCTTCAATTGACGATGCCACCGCATCGCCTTATTCAGACGCCTTGCTGCTGAAAAATTATTCTGCGGAGTTTTACCAGATATCAATGGTACCGTACACTAGTTATTCATTGAGCGATTACCAGGGAAAGGAAAAATGCAGTTTTCACAAATGCATAAAAAAGAATATGAAGTGTCCATTTTGTAATTATGAAAGTACGAAAGTAATTGATTCAAGACCTGCGGATGATAACAGCTCTATTCGAAGACGGAGAGAATGCGAAGAATGTGGAAAGCGTTTTACCACTTATGAGAAAATAGAGACGATTCCGCTGGTGGTAGTAAAAAAAGATAACACTAGAGAACCTTTTGACCGAAGAAAAATTGAAGCTGGTGTAATGCGTGCCTGTCACAAGCGTCCGGTATCGGTGAGCCAGATGCAGAATCTGGTAGATGAGGTAGAGAATGCAGTGTACAGCATGGAAGAAAAGGAAATTTCCAGCAAAGTTATTGGTGAACTTGTAATGGATAAGTTAAAAGATTTAGAAGCAGTTGCTTATATAAGATTTGCATCCGTGTATCGTGAATTTAAGGATGTGAATACATTTGTAGAGGAATTAAAGAATTTTTTGGATAAGTAGTATGTATTATTATAAAATGAAGGTTGCCTATGACGGCACAAATTACAATGGCTGGCAGCGACAGACTACCAACCCCAATACCGTTCAAGGTATCATAGAAGAAAAATTGAGCATGTTATTAGAGGAACCGGTTAAAATAGCAGGGGCAGGCAGAACCGATGGCGGCGTTCACGCCCAGGGGCAGTCTGCCGGCTTTCGCTCCTACAGAAAAGAAGATTGCGGATATCTTATGTCAGAATTGAACGCACAGTTGTCGGACGACATCCGTATCTATGGCTTAGAGCCAGCAAGTCCTTCTTTTCATTGCCGAAAGAGTGCTAAGTGGAAACAGTATTGTTACCGGATAGATTGTCGGGACAAGCCGGATGTGTTTACCAGAAGGTATACATATCATGTGGGGCAGTCAGTAGATATTGTAGCAATGGAGCAAGCTGCATCTTTGCTTGTAGGTACACATGATTTTAGAAGCTTCACTTCAGATAAAAATTCTGAAAAGGATATGGAGCGAACTATTTACAAAATTGAGCTGATTCCTATTAAGGATGAGGTTCAATTACATTTTTATGGTGATGGTTTTTTGTATCATATGGTGCGAATTTTAAGTGGTACATTGCTTGAAGTTGGCTTAGGACAGCGTGACTACAGGGATATTCCGTCCATTTTTGCAGCAAAGGATAGAAGTCGGGCAGGCATTCTGCTGCCAGGAAAAGGATTGACGCTGGTGCAGGTTGGGTATGAGCCCTTTTGAGGGAGTTAAATTCTGGTTTGTGGTGGTGTTGAATCATGGTCGCTACCCAGACGTGAATTGGCGGAAGGGACTCCCAGGGGCAACTCAGACTTACACTGTAGGTGAGCCGCTTACTGGCATGGCATATTCCACGCAGACCGAAGCCAACGTTCCGGTGAACTAACTCCCAAGTACGACTAAGACATTCGGGGTGTGGCCCTCATGCCTAAGTCTCCCTA
>JBGVIB010000114.1:0-9995 GCA_045122835.1 Lachnospiraceae bacterium | reverse complement strand
ATATGGACACTTTCCAATGTTTTTACTGCCTGCTATTATGGGACTTGCTTTCAAAAAGCACCTCAAGGATTCACCTGAAACTTACAAAGCAATTAAGGAGCTGATGAATCAGATAAAGCCATCTATGACAAACGAATATTTTGTGCATATGGACACCTTGCTCGGAGATTTGAGAAGCTCTTTCGGCACACACCACAAAGAAGATTTTGCGTGCTTAAAAGGCAGAGTGCTTATTATCGAGCCTGACGACGACAAAACCTTTACAAACGACATAAAAGAAGCTTTGATAAACATTATGACAGAGCCAAAGGTTGTTCGGGACATCAAAGGCGGTCACCTTGCAATGATGTTAAACCCTGATGAAATGCTGAGTATTATTGATGAGTTTATCGCTTCTAAGAAATTGTGATTATCATCCGCTTGTTGGCAGAGAAAAATTTGGAGTATTTATCCCTATTTCTAATGATTTTGAAAAGCAATCAATAAAGCATAAGCATTCAGCTTATGAGATTATTATTAATTTTGAAAAGGATTCTAATAAGCCAAAACATTACTGGGCAGAGATAACTTCTCCGAATGTGGTACATGATAGAAATCAGTGTATGCATTGCTATTCAATATTTATTGAGAAGGAATATTTTGAAAGTCGCTTCAAGATGTATGAACAGGACATACCTGTATTTATAGGTGAAAGCTTTGAGTTTTGCTCGGACATATTGAAGGCATTAAATACATTTGTGTTTGAATACAGTAAATCTATGATGAATTCGGATATAACCTTGGAGGCTCAAACTGAAATAATCACTCATTGGCTTATAAGAAGCTTGTTTGGTGAAACATTGGATATGAGAGCTGTGTCTTCGAATTACCCACTTGCCAGAGCGCAGCAATATATTGAACAGCACTATATGGAAGATATTACAGTTGAAAAACTAGCCAATCTTGGATACATGTCAAAAACCACATTTAACAGACGGTTTAAAAATGAGATAGGAATTACTCCCATAGAGTATCTTATTGAGGTTAGAATTAAAATGGCAAAGCTTATGCTTAAGAGGAAAGAAAATGGTATTGATCATTTGCTGCAAATATTCAGAATGAAAAATTGTGAAGCTGTTACATGGACTATGGAGACAAATTTTGCCAAGAAAGAGCCGGTTTTGTTATGTAGGGATAATTAATAATCGGGGCTGGATTGGTAAATATAGTGATAATTGCTTATAGCATGCAAGCTGTGGGATTGCATGCTATTTTCTTTAGGCATTCGTTTATGTATTGGATTTCATCACCAGACATACCATCCTATAATGAGTCCATTCTTTTCCATACCATTTAAGATATTAGATAATGAAGTGGGTTTGATATAACAGCTACTTGTAATATTCTTTTGAATATCTCCATTGTGCTCACACAAATAATCAAGAATTCAAGGAAAATCTGATTGCTACAGAAATAAGTAATATAAATCGTGAATATGAGGGGGAAAATGAAGGCTATATAAACCTGTTGTGGAACCATTGTTTTTAAAAATAAATATGGTAGAATTGGTTTAATAACAATTTAGTGGAGGTATCATGAAAGAATTATTTGTAATTGATAAGCAAAATTATGACAAGAGTGGAACAATTGGAAAAAGGCCATCTGTTAGAGGGATAATTATAAAAGATGGCAAGGTTGCCATGATGCATAGTTTAAAATATGACTACTATAAACTGCCAGGTGGTGGGATAGAGCATGGTGAAACCCACGAGGAAACATTGATTCGTGAGGTGCGTGAAGAAAGCGGCTTGCTTGTAAAAGCTGAATCCATACAGGAATTTGGTTATGTTCGCAGAATCGAAAAAGGGAAAATAGAGGATATATTTATTCAAGATAATTACTATTATTTGTGCGAAGCAGATGACGTGCAGGTGGAGCAAAATCTTGATGATTATGAAGAAGAGGAACAGTTTGTATTAGAGTTTGTATCTCCTGACTATGCAATCAATGTTAATGAAAATAGTAATCATAAAGAAAAAGAACAAGTAATTACATTCAGAGGAATGCTTGAACGGGAAAACAGAGTATTAGAACTGATAATGATGGGATAAATAGTGAATGGAGTAAAATAATGATTAATCGAGAAGACATGTTAGAATTAACAAGGCGCATGACCCCGGCAAGAAACTGTTTCGACAGAATTGCCGGAGCCTACATAAACGACATCGGAGAAGTAGATGAAAGTTTCAACATTCATTTTGGAAAACTTTCTGATTCCGAAAAAGCCAAGAATTTAAAACTGGCAAAAGCAATTCCTTTTTCTGAAACAAACATCCAGTTAAGAGAATACACTTTCCCAGAAGCTGCAAAAGGCAAAGACAGCCTGTGGCAGCTTCTTCGGGCAATTAGGCAATGTGGATTGAAAAATGATGCAATCATGGAAATATTATACGAGCAGGTTGCAGATGGATATCCTGTTGATTATGAATTTGCAGTATTCGTATTTCATGGAGTATATGATGTGCCATTGAAAGGAAAAGACAAGGAAAGTTTATGGGAATCAGAGGAAGTGTATGATTTTATTATTTGTACGGTAAGTCCCATGAAGGATAAATACGAACCGGCAGAACCGGTCTTTGGATTTTTGTATCCTGCATTTTCTGATAGAAGTGCAGATCAGGAAAAAATAGATATTTTTCATGCTGATTCTGAAAAAATAGAAGATGGCCTTATGTACAAATTATTGGGGAAATGGTGAAATTGTGGAATGAGGAATTATTATTCGAGAAAATCACTGAAATACTGAAAAATTATTTTTGCAATCTGTATGTCCCTTTCGTGGTGAGAATAATTATAAAACATGTTCTATGCAGAAGGCAATAAAAACAAATTACATAAAAATTGCCACCTTTAAGGTGGCAACATAGCAATTCGATATATGTTATAATGGCACTATCAATCAAGGAAGAATTGATTGGATAATAAGCATAACAATACAAAGTGCCACAACCATTGCAATATCAAGCAAAGCAATTCCAATGTAGTGAAGGATTTTAAATCGATGTTTACACAAAGGAAAACCTCTTTGGATATCTAAGTAGTTGAAGCCTATAAATACAATGGAGAGACACATTAACAGGCAAGTGACACGTTCCACCCAAAGTGCTGGAGCAGAAACATCTGTTACTCCCAGGTTCAGGCTTAAATAGAAAATAAAAATATACCCTGAGGATGCTAAAATCATTCGCCAAGGTGTTAATGTTCTGAACCCAGGTGGGACAAATGAACGGATGCCAGAGGGTGAGTTGTTTTTTGTATCTTTTCTGAGCTCGGTTTGTAAAAGGGCTGCTTTTAATTCCGACACAGATTGATAACGGTCGGCGGGATTCATTTGAATGCATTTGGCAATTATGTCAGCCAGCACTTTTGGAGGCGCCTGCCATACGGAAGTAAGTTCCTTCATTAATACACCAAGTGCATAAATGTCAGTTCTTGGAGTGGAAGAACCAAAGCCATATTGCTCTGGGGCCGCATATCCTTTGGTGCCAAGTAATACCGTATCCGTATTGTCTGATTCGGAAAAGAATTTGGCAGCATTAAAATCTAATAACATTACATGATTATATTCTGTTATAATGATGTTGGATGGTTTGATATCTCTATGAATAATGGGTGGCTGAAGTGAATGCAATTTTTCTAAAATACTGCATAATTCAGTCATGTATTGATAAATGGCATCCATGCTAATGTTTGACCTGTCAATCATTTCCTGTAAGGAACTGCCAGATATGTAGTTTTCAATCACAACCAGTTGATTATCTTCTTCATACAGAGCAATAATTTGTGGTATGCCGCCGATATGGTTGAAAGAAATATATTGATAAATATTTTTGTTGTATACATCAAGAATTTTTTTGACAAAGATTTTCTTTGATTCTTGATGTTGTACTAAATAAACCTTGTGTTCCTCATTTAATGTGGCTATGGTTTTATAATATGAGATAGCCAGACGATTAGAATAATTCATATTTTCAGTCCTTTCTTTTGTTTATGGATATATTATACCAGATTGGAGGTACAAATGAACGAAAAAAGAACTAGTGACTTAGAAAGTGTGTTAGGTAGCACACATGTAAGAGATTTTGATGCATTCTGCAAAGCTAACAAGGAGAGTATGCTTTCCGAGGATAAAGCTTTTACGGTATATATGAAGGAACTTTTCAAAGAAAAGGGAATGTCCCAGCAGCTTGTATTTTTGAAAGGGGATATTCCGGAACGGTATGGATATAAATTATTGTCCGGAGAAAAAAAGACAAGACAGAGAGACATCATACTTAGGATATGCTATGCAGCAGTTTTTTCTTTAGAAGAAACCCAAAGGGCATTAAGAAAATATGAGATGCCGGAGTTATATGCAAAGATACCAAGAGATGCGTTGCTGATGATTATTTTTAACGAGAGACCGGGAAGTATTATAGATGTAAATGAATTATTGAAGAAACATGGAATGCCGCCTCTTAGAACCAGTGGCTTGCAGGATTAATGGTCAGATATGAAAGATGAAAATGAAGATAATTAACTGTAGAAAATGGATAGTACTTAATATGATTTTTCCTATTATTTTAGGAGCAATGCTCTATTATCTGCTGTCGCCGGAAGTCATATTTGTGAAATGGATAGATGATTTTTTAGGAACCAGTTTTCATATTTCAGGCATAGACACTGATAATATGCTATTGGGTTTCATAAGGAATTATTTTCTGGATATATTGTGGGGATATGCGTTAGTTTTTGCATTATTTTTGGTGAGGGGTAATAATACAGCAGACTTGATGAAGACGTTTCTGATAGCGTTTCTTTTCTCATCCACTATGGAACTTCTTCAAATTACGCCGGTGGCTAAGGGAACATTTGATGTGTGGGACATATTTGTTATGTTCTTAGCAGAGGCAGTTGCTGTTTTTATTATAAAAAATGTCATAACTAGTCACTGATTTCATGGAAAAAGGTATGCAAAATCATGTACAGTGATGGAGGGTGCTAGTAATTTCTATGTTATAGTATTGTGCAGCATAGCACAGTCGTGTGATTAATAGTTACAAAAATCTACTAAGTTAAGGAGGAACTTCAAATGAGAAAGAAAACAAAATTAGTAGCAGTAGTGTTGTGCTTATCTGTATTTGGATGCATGGCACTGGGAAGTGGTTCATCAGATTCCAGTGAAAAAAAGGACATTGTAACATCAAAGGATGCTGGGACAACAGGTGGCTCCACAGAGAGTAAGGATAACTCATCGGCATCAGATAATGAGGCAGACGTAGCAGAGGTTACCATTGAAGAACAGGTTCTTTTTGAGCAGGAGGGCATCAAGGTTACTGCCCAGGAATATGTTGCAGACAGTATCTGGGGAGATGGAATCAAATTGCTCTTAGAAAATAATTCGGATAAGACGGTAACTGTTGGCTGCAACGCACTCATTGTAAATAATTATATGATTTCTGACTTATTTGTATCAGAAATAGTAGCTGGAAAGAAAGACAATGAGGTAATGTATTTATCAAGTTCAGAGCTGAAAGCGGCTGGTATTGAAAGTGTTGGTCAGATTGAAGCTTATTTCCATGTATATGAATCAGACTCTTATGATAATATTTTTGATACAGATTGCATCACTATAAAGACATCAGAATATGCCAATATGGACACCACTCCTGCAGATGCAGGAACCGAGTTATATAATGCAGACGGCATTCGAATTGTGGGTAAAACTGTAGATGAGAATAGCTTCTGGGGAACTGCGATTCTTCTTTACTGTGAAAATAATTCCGGTAAAAATGTAGGAATTAATGTAGATGAAATGTCAATCAATGGATTTATGATGGAGCCACTTTTCTCAACAACGTTATATGATGGAAAGATGTCGATTGATGATATTACCGTTTTTTCATCGGATTTAGAGGAGAATGGCATTGAGTCCATTGAAGATGTTGAACTGAAATTCCACATCTATGAAGCAGAGACTTATGATACGATTGCGGATTCAGAGCCGATTACGTTTTCTGCTAAGTAGAGGGATGCTCGTTCGGTGCGGATGACAAATTATTAGAAAAAAGTCAATAGATATTCCTGCTGATTAAAAAGAGGAAAATTTGTGAAGGAGTAAAGTGTTTGATAGTAGTTTAAAACCTATTATCAAACACTTTTTCTATATGAAGAACAATGAAGCATTAAAAAATATGTATTTAAAATTTCCACACAGGTCAAAGACTGTATATCCAATGTCATTTACGACACACCAGGTGCAAGTTAGGATATTTTATTGAAAGTCCGTTTTATTTATGATATTTTGAGCATATGAAAAAACAGAAAGGAGAAAATTTATTGAAAATAAGGGTAAATGTAAGCAAGAAAAGATATAAAGAAGTAGAAGAAGAATTGCGATTGGCAGGATTTGAAATTGTAGACGAAGCAGAATTCTTGCTGTCAGAGTGCAACCAGTATGCTGAGTACCTTAGTTGCAAGAAACAGGATAGCTCCTATCATGTCCCTGTTTCAGAAATCATTTTCATAGAAAGCATGGGGCATGACATATTGATACATGCAGGCAAGGATACTTATCGCTGCAGAGAGGCATTATGTAGGTTGGAAAGTTCCTTGAATCCAGAGGAATTTTTGCGGGTCAGCAATTCTGTTATTATTGCAAAGAAGAAAGTGAAAAAGATAAAGCATGCCCTGTCTCAGAAATTTATTGTTACTTTAGAGGGTGGTCATACGGTAGATGTGACAAGAACTTATTATTATGTTTTTAAGAGTGCGTTTGGAATATAAGGAGGAATATATATATGGCCAGAATACCGTTAGTGTTATTTTTTATTATTGGATTATTAGTATTGACTTTTGGAATTTTGATAATTTACACATGTATTTATAATATATGTATCAATAAAATGCTGCAAAAGGGAAGTGCATCTAAAATACAGTGGCCGACACCTAAAAATGTGGTGATTACTATTTTGCTGGTATTTTTGATTGCATTTTGTGTGGTTTTTATAATAGATAACTTCTCAGGCAGTAATAATCGGGTAGTATATTCAGAAAGCTATACAGATGATACTATCGTAGGTACAGTGGATGAATTAAAGGGAACATACGCAGAGATTTATCTGGATGCCTATACTTCCGGAGAGCTTACAGGTTATAAAAAGATAGAGAAATCAGAGGGGAATTTTCACTATATTTGTTTTCAGAGTGAGGAAGAATATGATACACTTCATCCACAGTTTATTATGTTTATTGAGTATGTGGGCGGGGAAGTGTACAGCACATATGCCTATGAATCAACGTTATATATTAACAATGGAAATAATTTTAGTGGTGGAAGTTATGATGCAGCAGACCAATTATATTGTGTTATTGGAAATGTTGATTTAGCTAAGTATGAAAGTTACAGTCTGACATTTGCATTGTATAAGGACGAGGCAATGGTAAAGGAAGATTTTGAACAGGATGCAGGTTTACTTCCACGGGCTTCGGAACAAATTACAATAAAATGGCCAATGATGCATGAGGAGTAGAAAGGGATATAGATATCCTGTAACTATTCAGAACCAGGACAATACAAGCTTGTATTGTGCTGAACTGCACAGTCCGTATGAAAACGTAGTGGCAACATGCCAAAATCCATCACCGTAGGTGATTCTGCATGGATTTTGTCATGTTATTATGAATGTAATACATAATAACATTGGTAACCTATGAGGGTACTGAATAGTTACGACATCCTTTAGAAAAGACATGGGAAAAAATGCATAATAAACGTGGGAAGAATTGTTGCATTTCGCTTAGAATTTACGTATTCTACCGAAAAGGTTTGACTTCCCTTTACAAATATTATATAGTCAAATTAACGGGTGTGGTATGTATTGCCATGCCCTAAAGCAACGTGAATTAATTATTATATCTGCACAAAAAGTTTTTCTGAAAATGAGTGGTAAATGCATAGGTGTTGGAATTGGTGTGGGTTTTTATCATAATGTAATTTGAGAAGCTATGCAGGTAGTGAATGAACGTTGTACAATGATACCCTTAATTATTTTTTCATAGGAGAATTATTAATGAAGAAAAGAGAACTCAAAAAGTTATGTGCGCTGTTTACAGCAGTGTCCCTGGCATTTACTTCAGGTGTCGGAACACAGGCTTTAACAGCAGAAGCAGCGCAGTCAGAGGAAAACATCTTAAAGCTTGAGATGGATGAGAATGGTTACCTCACGCCAACTCAGGAAAGTCAGGAGATGTTAGCAGAATTAGAGAGCCAGAAGTTTTCCTGGGACAATGCAACGGTTTACTTTGTATTGACTGACCGATTCTTAAATTCAGACAAATCCAATGACCATTCATATGGCAGAGGTATGAAGGCAGACGGAGTAACACCGATAGAAGGACTGGATACATATAACAATCCAGGAACCTTCCATGGTGGGGATATAGCTGGTTTAACACAGAAAGTGCAGGAAGGATACTTCACCGATCTGGGTGTAAATGCTATCTGGATTACTGCACCATATGAGCAGATTCATGGTTACACATCAGGAAATGTACAGAGTAATAATGCCAATACATATCCGGACAGTGCAGGAGGCGGATTCCCGTACTATTCATATCATGGATACTGGACGCTGGATTATACCCAGATGGATGCCAATATGGGAACGGCAGAAGACTTTAAAACTTTTGTTGACAGCTGTCACGAGAGAGGAATCCGTGTGGTAATGGACGTGGTATTGAACCATGTGGGATATACCACCATGCAGGATGCAGTCGATTATGATTTTAAAGAGGCATTAAACTCTGGCTGGAGTGAGTATTATTATGGAAATTCCACATACCTGATGGGAGGTGGACCGGAAAGCGAGAAATATTGGAACAAAACATCTTCAGCATGGTCAAAATGGTGGGGACCAGGCTTCGTTCGTGCCGATTATCCGGGATATGATGCAGCTGGCGGAGATGACTATCACATGAGTCTGAGTGGCCTGCCGGATGTTATAACAGAATCAAGTGCAAAAACAGTAGACACACCGCCAATCTTAAAGAATAAGTGGGAAAAGGAAGGCAGATTGTCTCGGGAACAGCAGGAATTAGATGAATTTTTCTCTGAAACCGGCTACAAGAAGCAGCCTCGTTATTATATCATCAAATGGCTGACAGACTGGGTAAGAGAATATGGTATTGACGGATTCCGTTGTGATACAGCAAAGCATGTAGATAAGGATGCATGGTTGGATCTGAAGACAGAGGCAGATAAGGCACTGAAGGAATGGAGACAGAATAATCCGAAAGCACCAGGTGCACAGTGGACAGATGACTTCTGGATGACTGGAGAAGCATGGGGACACGGTGTAGGTAAGAGTGAATACTATACTCAGGGTGGATTTGATTCCATGATTAACTTCAGCTTCCCGAAAGATGGAAATATTGGTTCTATAGAGGGCATATATAGTGATTATGCAAGCCGAATCAATAGTGATCCGGAGTTTAATGCTTTAAGCTATCTTGCATCACATGATGATGCTGCATGTGCAGGTGTTTTTGGAAGCAGCAATAATAAGAACATGGGTACATGCCTTTTATTAGCACCAGGCGGAGTTCAGATTTATTATGGTAATGAGTTAAATCGTGGCATAGGCTGGAAGAACTACTTTACCGGAAGCGATTACTTAGACCAGAGATATCGTACTGATATGAACTGGGATAGTTATGATGCATCGATACTGGAACACTGGCAGAAGCTCGGTCAGTTTAGAAACAAGCATTTTTCCGTAGGCGCTGGTCAGCATCAGAAGCTTGAGGGAGATGTATACACCTTTAGCAGAACCTATAATTTAGAGGAAGAAGACGAAGATAAAGTAGTAGTAGCTCTTCCAGGAAGTGCGGGAACCTATACAGTAAATGTAGGAGATGTTTTTGAGGATGGAGAAACTATTACAGATTTCTACTCAGGAAAGAAGTATGAAGTATCC
>JBGVIB010000113.1:0-11648 GCA_045122835.1 Lachnospiraceae bacterium | reverse complement strand
AGTCGGACGAGGCTAATTTATTAGCCTTTAGGAGATTAGTTCACCGGAACGTTGGCTTCGGTCTGCGTGGAAGTTGCTTCGCCTGCAACCGGCGTCCGGGTAGCGACTATGATTCAGCAATCACCCCCACAAACTAGAATTTGAATATATTTCAAAAAAGAGTAACATAAAAATAATCTCCCAAACTCTTTCATTTCTCTGAATATTACATATATAAAATATGAATATACATTTGCATATCCCTACAGAAATCAAGTATAATAAAGGAATGTTAGTATCAGGAGGAAATCACAAATGACCAAGAAAATAGGTGATATCAAAATAGAATTAGAAAACAGCGAGATTGCTGCGTATCCATCATTTATAGCTACATACCAACAGGACGAGCGCTCCGGTGTGCAGAAGCTGGTGGAAAAAGCCAGAAAAGCATTGCAAAAATTAGAAGAAGAAAAAGCCAGAATCTATAAAATGCAGGAATTTGAACGTCAGTATAGTGATAGAACATATATATGTGGAATCGACGAAGCAGGTAGAGGTCCATTGGCAGGACCAGTAGTGGCAGGTGCAGTTATCCTTCCAAAAGATTGTGATATTTTGTATCTGAATGACTCCAAACAGTTAAGTGAGAAAAAACGAGAAGAATTATATGATGAAATCATGGAAAAGGCAGTAGCAGTAGGTGTAGGTATTGTTGACGAGAAAAGAATTGATGAAATCAATATCTTGAATGCAGACTATGAAGCTATGCGAATTGCTATCCATAATCTGAACATAGACCCTGATATATTATTAAATGATGCCGTAACCATACCGGAAGTTCCATACGAGCAGGTGCCGATTATCAAAGGAGATGCAAAAAGTGTATCCATTGCAGCAGCAAGCATTATTGCCAAGGTGACAAGGGATCGTTTGATGATGGAATACGATAAGCAGTATCCGGAATACGGATTTGCAAGCAACAAAGGTTATGGTAGCCAGAGTCATATACAGGCACTGGAAGAACATGGGGTAACACCAATTCACAGAAGAAGTTTTTTAAAGAATTTTAATTTGTAGGTGAATAGTTACAAAAGATGTAAGAATTATTGTGCAGCGAGTTTTCTGTTATGATATAATTATGATGTATATGAATTAGATAAGGCAAAAGCAAAATCCATAGAAGGGGGGGACAGGTTGCGTATGAGTCTTGAGCATATAGAAGGGAATCGAACAGCATCACAAACATATCAGACATCCGGAAACTATGGAGCAGCATCCGCTGGTGGTGTGGCAAATTCCCAGACAGCACCACAGAATAGTTCCCAGACATTAATGGAATTAAAGCCGGGAGAATTGTTCACAGGCGAAATTCAGTCAGTGAAGGGCGATCAGGTATCTATTGCTTTAGAATCGGGAGATATAGTACATGCACGTCTGGCGGAGTCCGTTCCTTTTAAGGAAGGACAGAAGGTAACGTTCCTTGTGAAATCCAACACCAATGGTCAGATAGCCATAAAGCCGACTCCGAATCAGGGTGTCATTGACAATACCATTTTAAAGGCATTACAGGGAGCTGGGCTTACTGTAAATGAAAAAAACATCAATCTGGTAGGACAACTGCTAGAAAACCAGATGCCAATAGACAAGAAAACGATACAGTTGTATCTTCGCCAGATGGCAGCTTTTCCTACAGCAGAAGCCTCTGATTTGGTACAGATGGCAAAATTAAATATACCAGTGACAGAAGAGAGTCTCAGCCAGTTTCAAAATTATCAGAACAATAACCAGTCCATTGCCAATGACATGAAGCAGATGATAAGCAGTTTACCGGAGCTTATGAATGCAGCTACATCCAATGGAGATGGTGCTGTCAGTCTGGCATTTCAGAAGGAACTGTTATCTATTCTGTTGTGGGATGCAGGAAATGGTTCAGGGGAGGCTGTAAATGAAAATGGGATGGAACTGGCAGGTAATACAGGAAGCCAGAGTGGTAATGTAGCAGAGAGTAACATGTTTACAGCTAGTCAGATAACGGCAGAAAATGTACTGCAGGGAGCAAAAAATGCAGAATTCCTTGTAACAGAAGGGCAAAATGGAATCATAAGTGGCAGTCAGCCGGCAGAAGATATAAATGGAGCCATGAATAGCAGCCAGCCTGCGGAAAGTGTAAATGGCACAATGGTGCAGGAAAACAAGGTAGCAGATTCCCAAAATCCAAATGGAATTGCTAACGAAGCAGGAAAAACAAATATACAGAATAATTCACTACAAGCAGAAGAGCCGTCTACAGTTCAGAATAAATCAGGAGTGGATGCAGCAGGCAGCCAGCCGCAACAGCGTTCAGCACTTTCCGAGCTGTTATCACCTACAGAGAGACAAACCTTGGTGCAGACCTTAAAAGGTGCCGACATTCCAGAGACAGTGGCAAAACAGATTACAGATGGCACAATGACCTCAAAAGAAGCACTACAATGGATTCAACAGAATATGAATGAATCTGTCAGCAAAGAATTACTGCAAAGTGAACCATATGGGAAGCTGTTAAAAGGCCACTTAGAAAACCAGTGGTTTTTAAAACCGGAGGATGTAGGACAGAAGAATGCAGTGTCTGATATGTATAAGCAGTTAAGCGGACAGATGGAGCATTTAACCCAGCTTGCACAGTCTATGAATCAGTCTGGAGGTGGTGGGTTTGAACAGAATTCATCAAATCTGCGGCAGAATTTAGACTTTATGAACCAGATTAACCAGTTAATGAATTATGTTCAGATTCCATTGCAGCTGAATGGGCAGCAGATGAACAGTGACTTGTATGTATTTGCGAATAAGAACAGCAGAAATGTAGATAAGGACAGCTTCAGTGCGTTGCTACATCTGGATATGGATGCGTTAGGTTCCATGGACATTCATGTGGAGCTGAAACGGAAAAATGTAGATGTTCATTTTTATTTAAGCAATGAAATGGTTGTAGATTTTATTCTGGCACATGCTGATAAGTTAGAAGAACGTTTGATATCTGCAGGTTATAACACAAATATACAAGCAGAACAGTCGGAGAAAACTAAGAATGTGATAGAGCATATTATGGAAGAAAAGAATCTCGCTCCATCTTCCATGCAGAAATATACATTTAATGTGAGGGTATAAGCAATGGCAGAGTATTTTTATCCTAAGAAAAAAGAAAAACCGAAAAAAAAGCAGGCTGTGGCATTATCCTATGAGGTGTCGGATTCCGCACCCCGTGTGGTTGCCAGTGGAACAGGGGTGGTGGCAGAGCGAATTATTGAAAAAGCCAAGGAAAACAAGGTCCCTGTTCACGAAGATGCCAAGCTTGCCAATACTTTGTCAAAATTAGATATTGGTGATGCCATTCCACCAGAGTTGTATGGAGTGGTGGCGGAGATTCTTGTATTTGTGGATGATATGGAAAAGCTTAAGAAGAAGTTAGGAGATTCCATATAAGTAAGAGGTGAACATTGAACAAACGACAGATTGGAGCAGAATATGAACAAAAGGCAGTTCAGTATTTACAAGAAGCAGGATATCATATATTAGACAGAAATTATCGCTGCCGAATGGGGGAAATTGATATTATTGCTATGCAGAAAGGGTATCTTTGTTTTGTGGAAGTGAAATATCGAAGTGGTCACAGACAAGGACTGCCAGAGGAGGCAGTAAACTATCGAAAGCAGCAGACAATTATTCGAACGGCTGAAGTCTACATGAAACAAAAGAGGATTTCCTTTGATACACCATGCCGGTTTGATGTGGTGGCGATAGACGGTGAGGAAGTCAGATTAATACAAAATGCGTACACACTATAAATTATGCTTGCAACTTTTGGTGGCTTCGTGTACAATAGGGATGTAAAAATTTGTATGGCCTTGTAACTGGCGGAAAGATGTGCTGTTTGTGCATCGTGAGAGAACTCACAGGGAACAAGGTTTGATTATTGAATGCCGACCGCCTGGGTGCCTTACATGCTGAGTAACTTAGTTTGTTGGTGCCAGGCGGTTTTTATATGCCAGAATATACTAGAGCGTGTCCCAAAATTCATTCTTGTAATCTGCACGCCCTACTTTGTAGTAGGATTTGATATAAATTTAGCACCTACATATACTAAATTTATATCAAATCCCCCACAAAGTAGAACGCATATCTTGCAGAAAGCAATTTTGAAACACGCTCTAGAAATCCCCTGGAATATAAAATAGGTTGCAGATGCTAAGAAATAAACATGCATAAGAAAATGGAGGAATTGGAATGAACATGTTATCATTGGAACAGGAATTGAAAAACAATGCATATCCTGGAAGAGGAATTGTAATTGGTAAATCAGAGGACGGAAAAACTGCTGTAACCGCTTATTTCATCATGGGAAGAAGCTCAAACAGCAGAAATCGTGTGTTTGTAGAAGAAGAACAGGGAATACGTACACAGGCATTTGACCCTTCTAAGTTAGAAGATCCAAGTTTAATTATCTATGCACCAGTTCGTGTATTAGGCAATTCCACTATTGTAACCAATGGTGACCAGACAGATACTATTTTCGATGGTATGAGCAAGGGTGAAACATTTGAAGTATCTTTAAGATGCCGTGAGTTTGAGCCAGACGGTCCAAACTACACACCTAGAATTTCCGGTATCATGAACGTAGAAAACGGAAAGTACGACTATGCAATGTCTATTTTAAAGAGCAACAATGGTAATCCGGATGCTTGCAACCGTTATACATTTGCATACGAAAAACCGGTAGCTGGTGAAGGTCATTTTATTCATACCTATATGCATGATGGCAACCCATTACCAAGCTTTGAAGGTGAACCAAAGTTAGTTGGCATCAGCGGAAGCATTGATGAATTTACAAACATGGTCTGGACAAGCTTAAATGAAGAAAATAAGGTGTCTTTATTTGTTCGTTTCATCGATATCGAAACAGGCAAATACGAGACAAGAATTGTAAATAAAAACGTGTAAATTATAGTTTTTAGGTGCGGTATTAGTGTGATGTGAATTCATGTTGTTATGCGATAAGCAAGAATCACAGTATGAATTCAGATAGAACAGGAGAGAAAAAATGAACGAAATTCAGTTAAAATATGGTTGTAACCCAAATCAGAAACCTTCCAGAATCTACATGGAGGATGGAAGTGAATTACCAGTTACTGTATTAAATGGTAAACCGGGATATATCAATTTCTTAGATGCTTTCAATGGCTGGCAGTTGGTTAGCGAATTAAAGAAAGCAACCGGACTTCCGGCAGCGACTTCCTTCAAGCATGTTTCACCAGCAGGTGCAGCAGTTGGTTTACCTTTAGATGAAACACTTGCAAAAATCTACTGGGTAGATGATTTAGGAGAATTATCTCCATTAGCTTCTGCATACGCAAGAGCCAGAGGTGCAGACAGAATGTCTTCTTTCGGTGACTTCATCGCATTATCAGATGTTTGTGACGTAGATACTGCGAAATTAATCAAGCGTGAAGTATCTGATGGTGTTATCGCGCCAGGTTATGAACCAGAAGCGTTAGAAATTTTAAAAGCTAAGAAAAAAGGTAATTACAATGTAATCCAGATTGACGAAAATTATGTACCAGCTGAATTAGAGAAGAAACAGGTTTATGGTATTACATTCGAGCAGGGACGCAATGAATTAAACATTGATGCAGAGTTACTTTCTAACTTTGTAACAAAGAACAACAACGTTCCGGAATCTGCATTAATTGATATGAAAATTGCATTGATTACATTAAAATATACACAGTCTAACTCTGTATGTTATGTAAAAAATGGTCAGGCAATTGGTATCGGCGCCGGACAGCAGTCAAGAATTCACTGTACAAGACTTGCAGGTCAGAAAGCAGATAACTGGTTCTTACGCCAGTCTCCACAGGTTCTTGGTTTACAGTTCGTGGATTCTTTAGGACGTGCTGACAGAGACAATGCAATTGACGTGTACATTGGAGATGAGTGCATGGACGTATTAGCAGACGGTGCATGGCAGAAAATCTTCAAAGAGAAACCAGAAGAATTTACAAGAGAAGCAAAGAGAGAGTGGCTTGATAAGATGCAGGATGTAACACTTGGTTCTGATGCATTCTTCCCATTCTCTGATAACATCGAGCGTGCGCACAAGAGCGGTGTAAAATATATTGCACAGCCAGGCGGCTCTGTAAGAGATGATGTTGTTATCGAATGCTGTGATAAATACGATATGGCAATGGTGTTTACAGGAATCCGTTTGTTCCACCACTAATTAATAATACGTTCGTAGAGAGCCGGTATGTTGGGTAGTTGCCTGACATGCTGGCTCTTTTTGCATAGGAGGGGAGTATGTGAGGTCATCTAGTGGAGCGAAAATTCTGGTTTGTAGGGGGTGATTGCTGAATCATAGTGGCTACCCGGACGCCGGTGGCAGGCGCAGAAGGTTCCACGCAGACCGAGCCAACGTTCCGGTCTGCGTGGAATATGCCATGCCAGTAAGCGGCTCTCCTACAGTGTAAGTCTGAGTTGCCCTTGGGAGTCCCTTCCGCCAATTCACGTCTGGGTAGCGACCATGATTCAACACCCCTACAAACCAGAATTTATAACATTCTCCGTACCTTGCAAAATAGCGAACGAAATGAAAGAAGTAATATCAGAAATATCACATGGTAGAAAGGACGAATTGAATGGGAATCATACAATCATTACATTTAATTCATGAATATATAAGAAGAAATGAAGAAGGAAATGTAGAATCCATCACCAAGGCATTGGATGATGTTGACATTGATATAGAGCCGGGGCAGTTTGTAGCCATATTAGGTCATAACGGTTCCGGAAAATCCACACTGGCAAAGCACATGAACGCCATACTGGCACCGTCGTATGGAACTATGTGGGTGGATGGAAAAGAAACAGACAAGGATGAAAATCTATGGGATATCCGGCAAAGTGCAGGAATGGTATTCCAGAATCCGGATAATCAGATAGTGGCATCTGTGGTGGAGGAAGACGTAGCATTTGGTCCGGAAAACATAGGTGTACCAACAGATGATATCTGGGTGAGAGTGGAAAACAGTTTAAAAGCCGTAGGAATGTATGCCTATCGCACGCACTCCCCAAACAAGCTTTCCGGTGGTCAGAAACAACGGATAGCAATAGCAGGAGTCATGGCAATGAAGCCAAAATGTATCATTTTAGACGAATCAACAGCCATGTTAGATCCAAACGGACGAAAAGATGTATTAGAAGCCGTAAAGGAATTAAACCAAAAAGAAGGCGTAACCATTATTTTAATCACCCATTACATGGAAGAAGTCATTTATGCAGATAATGTATATGTAATGGACAAAGGAAAGGTAGTCATGGAGGGACCACCGCGACAAATCTTTGCTCAGGTAGAAAAATTGCAGGAATATCGTTTAGATGTACCACAGGTAACTTTACTTGCCCACGAATTACGACAAAGCGGAGTAAAGCTGCCGGAGTGTATACTGACGAAGGAAGAATTGGTGGATGCATTATGTCAATTATCATAGATAAAGTAAATTATATATATAATCCGGGGGAAGCCTACGAGAAAGCAGCATTAAAAGATATTAACCTGACCATAATGGACGGGGAATTTATCGGCGTAATCGGACATACCGGCTCTGGCAAATCCACATTAATGCAACATTTAAATGGCTTGGTCAAAGCAACAAGCGGAGCCATTTATTACAATGGTCAGGATATTTACGACAAAGATTACAATATGAAAGACCTTCGCAATAAAGTAGGTGTGGTATTTCAATATCCGGAGTATCAGCTGTTCGAGGTAGACGTATTTAAGGATGTCTGCTTTGGCCCAAAGAATCAGGGTTTACCGGAAAATGAAGCAGGTCTAAAGGCATTTGAAGCACTGAAAGCAGTTGGCTTACCGGAAGAATACTATTACATCTCACCATTCGAATTATCAGGTGGTCAGAAACGCCGTGTAGCCATAGCTGGTGTCTTGGCAATGAATCCGGAAGTACTGGTATTAGATGAGCCGACAGCCGGCTTAGATCCAAAAGGCAGAGATGAAATATTAGGTTTAATCAGTGAACTTCACAAAGAAAAAAACATGACAGTCATCTTAGTATCTCACAGCATGGAAGACGTAGCCCGGTATGTGGACCGCATCATCGTAATGAACGATGGGCAGGTAGCATATGATGACATTCCAGCTAACGTATTTGCTCACTATAAAGAACTAGAAGCTATGGGCCTGGCAGCCCCACAGGTCACCTATGTGATGCAGATGCTAAAAGAACGTGGTCTGCCAGTGTCCACTGCAGTAACCACAATCGAGGAAGCAAAAGGTGAGATATTACAGGCGCTGGGGAGATAATATAGATACTTGAGTTATGCAATATGGTAGTGAATTGTCAGAATTGTTTCGCGGTTGTAATGAAACTTGTGAAGCAATTCTTAGCGGTGCAAGTCTGATTGTAACTGTGAAACAATTCATGGACAGATATACACAATCAAAGAAAGGACAACCATATCGCATTTTTGCGGTATGCATGGGAATCACATGATACGAGACATTACCCTGGGACAATACTATCCCGGCAAATCCACAATTCATAAATTAGACCCAAGAGTAAAATTAGTTGGAACCCTGATATACATTATTTCCCTGTTCCTGATTAATAACCTCATAGGCTATCTGCTGGCAACCCTGTTCTTAGCCAGCATAATAAAAATATCACAAGTACCCTTCAAATATATGGTAAAGGGCTTAAAATCCATTTTCATAGTTATAATGATAACCGTAATCTGTAACCTGTTTTTTTATGGAGGCGACACCATCGTACTTCAGCTTGGAATCGTAAAGATAACCTTAGAAGGCATAAAAGCAGCCATTTTAATGACAATCCGATTCGTATATTTAATAATCGGGTCATCGGTAATGACCTTAACAACCACTCCTAACCAGTTGACAAACGGTTTAGAAAAAGGACTAAGTCCCCTTTCGAAGCTGCATTTTCCGGTACATGAACTGGCAATGATGATGTCAATTGCGTTGCGTTTCATACCAATTTTAATAGAAGAAACAGACAAAATCATGAAAGCCCAGATGGCAAGAGGAGCAGATTTTGAGACAGGTGGACTGATTAAGCGGGCAAAAGCCATGGTACCACTTTTTGTACCACTCTTTGTTTCCGCATTTCGCCGTGCGAATGAACTAGCATTGGCAATGGAAGCCCGCTGTTACCACGGTGGAGAGGGTAGAACAAAGATGAAGCCCCTGGTTTATGCAAGACGTGACGGAAATGGTTACATTTTATTAGTGTTGTATCTTGCAGCTTTAATTGCAACAAGATGGCTGCCTATAGGGATTATTTAAGTAGTTAAGAACAATATTGATAACTATTAAAAATATACTTTAGTATATAAAAGGCAAGCAGGAGAAAAATTGTGAATTCAAAGAGAGTAATGCTTAGAGTGGCATATGACGGCACAGGTTATCATGGCTGGCAGATTCAACCAAATGCCAATACAATAGAAGCAGAGTTAAATAAACATTTGTCAGAACTGTTAAAGGAAGAAATACACGTTATTGGAGCCAGTCGCACTGACGCTGGTGTCCATGCACTGGGAAATGTAGCAGTGTTTGACACTACAGCCCGAATGCCGGGCGAAAAAATTTCCTATGCCTTAAATCAAAGACTTCCGGAGGATATCCGAATTCAGGAATCAAAAGAAGTGGCAAGTGACTTTCATCCCAGACATTGCAGTAGTGAAAAAACATATGAATATCATATATACAACAGCCGGTTCCCAATGCCAATAGGAAGACAGTATCACTATTTTACCTACTATCATATGGATGTGGATAAAATGCGTGAAGCAGCAGCCTATCTGGTAGGAGAACATGATTTCAAAAGCTTTTGCAGTATTAAGACAGAAGCAGAAACTACAGTAAGACATATTTACAGAATTGATATTGTGGAGCATGGCTGTGAGATTATATTGCGGATATCCGGCGGTGGATTCCTGTATAATATGGTGCGGATTATAGCAGGTACCCTGATGCAGGTAGCACAGGGATTTTACGAGCCGGAGCATGTGAAAGAAATCTTAGAAGCCTGTGACAGAGAGCAGGCAGGTCCCACTGCGCCAGCCTGCGGCTTAACACTTGTTGGAATTAAATTCAACGAAGAGGAGTAATTATTTTCAGAAGCGGGCGGTATAAGATTGTCCTGTTCTGTGCAGTCTGTATGATAACATAGAGATTCCAGACAAAAATCCAATGAAGGTGAGTTTTGCAAATCGAAGTAAACTTTGATTGGATTTTTTAACATTATGAATGTAATTCATTGTTAAAATGGTAAGTTATGAGGGGACTGAATCTGGCAATGTATAATGATTAAGGTTTGTGAGATTTCATGTGGATAGGAGAACGGAATTTTCATAATTATGTGGATAACTCATAAAAAACCTTGAAATTCCGCTAAAAAAATGTTGACACACGGGGGCTTGTGTAATATAATATTTCATGTTGCGGATATCGGTGCCGGACACACCGAACAGGTAACAGGCGGAAGAATAGCTTTCGTAACATTGGTGGAAGAAAACATCAATCAAGTCCGTAGAATACGGCAGATGTGGAATTTGTACATACCAAGCCCCGGTAGTGCAAGGGAAGCATATTGAATATGAATTAAGAAGCACATAGAAGTGCAGATGTTTTGATATTATAAGGAGGAAAACCAATGAAGACATTTATGGCTAGTCCATCTACAATCGAAAGAAAATGGTATGTAGTTGACGCTACAGGATATACATTAGGTCGTTTATCATCTGAAATTGCAAAGGTATTAAGAGGTAAGAACAAACCTACTTACACACCACACATCGATACAGGAGATTATGTAATCGTTGTAAACGCAGATAAGATTAAAGTAACAGGTAAGAAGTTAGATCAGAAGATTTACTATCATCATTCAGACTACGTTGGTGGTATGAAAGAGACAACTTTAAAAGAAATGTTAGCTAAGAAGCCAGAGAGAGTTATCGAGTTAGCAGTTAAAGGCATGCTTCCAAAGGGACCATTAGGTAGACAGATGATTAAGAAGCTTCACGTATACGCAGGCCCAGAACATGAGCAGGCAGCACAGAAGCCAGAAGAATTAAAGTTCTAATTTGGGATAAGGAGGTAGATTACAGTGGCTAATACAACAAAGTTCTATGGAACAGGTAGAAGAAAAAGTTCAATCGCTAGAGTATATTTAGTACCAGGTAATGGTAACATTACAATCAATAAGAGAAACATTGATGAGTATTTCGGTTTAGAGACCTTAAAGGTTATCGTTCGTCAGCCATTAAAGGCTACAGAAACACTTGAAAAATATGATGTTTTAGTAAACGTACATGGTGGTGGTTACACAGGTCAGGCTGGTGCTATCCGTCATGGTATCGCTAGAGCATTACTTAAAGTAGATGCTGAGTACAGACCAGTTCTCAAAAAAGCAGGTTTCTTAACAAGAGATCCTCGTATGAAGGAAAGAAAGAAGTACGGTCTCAAGGCTGCACGTCGTGCACCTCAGTTCAGCAAGAGATAATCAGCTGTTCAAACCGTATCAAAATGGTTCAAAAACCCCGGAAAATCAAGGTTTTCCGGGGTTTTCTTATACCCATAGGGTCTGATATGGTTT
>JBGVIB010000112.1:0-17909 GCA_045122835.1 Lachnospiraceae bacterium | reverse complement strand
TCAGTACCCTCATAGGTTACCAATGTTATTATGAATTGCATTCATAATAACAGGCAAAAATCCATGCAGAATCACCTACGGTGATGGATTTTGGCCTGCTGCCACTACGTTTTCATACGGACTGTGCAGTTCAGCACAATACAAGATTGTATTGTCCTGGTTCTGAATAGTTACCATTTTCATATGAACTGTGCTATACAGCACATTCCTGCCAGATAGTTGTAGATACTGAAAAACAACACACGAAAAGGAGAGACACCATGTACGATACTATGTTTATGCATCAGATGCTTCATCGCCTTAGAAATCCGTTAACCTTTCTTTACAGTTCACTGCAAATTTTAGAAAAAGATATACCTGAAGTAACGGAACACCGTTACTGGTCTGAGGTAACTGATGATATGCACTATCTGTTAGATATTTTAAGCCAGACAACCAATTACATTAATGCTTCCACTGAAAACTTTAAAGAGTGTATGATATCGGATCTGATAGAAAGCTGTATTGGTAACGCAGATATTCCCATTCCCATTTTTTATGAAGATCTGACAGAACACGCTACAATACAAGGCAACCACAAATACCTTCAGACTGCATTTCTTTCTCTGCTGAAAAATGCATATGAATCTGACGCCAAATCTATTCATATTTCATTGAAACATATGGATACCAACTACGTTATTTCCATTGAAGATAACGGAAAAGGTATGACAGAAGACACCCAAAGTCACATCTTTGAACCCTTCTACAGTGAAAAAGCGCTTCATAGCGGACTTGGGCTGTCATTAACCCAGTCTGTTATTCACAACCACAATGGCACCCTAACTTGTCATTCTAAAGAGGGCGACGGAACTACCATACATATATATTTCCCTATAAAATAAGGATATATCCTGCTACTAATACATCATAAAATAAATAAATAACTACCATCTCCGGTATTTGATTTGTGATGTATTAGTCCAGGGCATATCCTTATATTGTATATCATATATCCCGATATTTAGATCCAACAGTTAACGTAAGCAAAATTGAGTTAATTCCCATTATCCGAACAAAAATAACTGATCTAACATACGAAGCAAATGGAAATCTCCTTTTGCCGTCATCTCACCTGACATAAAAGCTCTCTGGAATGTCATTTTTCCACGAAGTATTGTTTGTATCATCTCGCTAGTCAGTTTCACATCCACATCTACGTTATCCTTTGTTCCATAATAGCAATTTAATTCAGAATTATTTATCTCAATAAGAATGCTTTTCCTCTTGTCTGTAATCTGAAAACGATAAGTTGCTTTGCATCCGGCCTGGGGATGGAAATGTGTTTCAAAATCTTTTACATATTCCATTCCTGCTTCTGTTTCCTGTTTACTTAACATACCCTTGAACAAATTGGATAATTCCTGTATATCTTCCTTCTGCTGTTTCACATAAGAATCATCTGATGCATATTTTGAGAGCTGTTCGCTTTCCTGTGGTGTAAGTTCAATGCCTTTTGAGCGCAATACCGATTTCTTTACTGCCTGATTGCTGGTAGGCAGCATTGGATGCTTCTGGCGAATGGAACGATATAAGTTTTCTGCTGTTTTTTCAATAAGACTGGTATATTGTTCATTCATTTCAAAGGACAATAAATCATCTACATAACCACTAAGCTCATTACAAGGCATACCACCTAACATTTCCCATGCATTAATCAATGTCAATGCCGCTTCTTTTTCTCCATGGGTAATAGACATTGCTACCGGAAGCATGTACAAAGTGCTGATTTTTTCCTTATCACCATACAGCCAGCAGGCATCTAAAAACTGCTGCATATAACCACCAATGCCAAGCCATTCCACAGTAACTGCTAAAATAATACCATCTGCATCCTTTAATGTCTGTGGCAGTGTCTCTATACTATGCTTCTGCTCATAGATATTAAACCGGTCTACCTTGACATTCAGTTCTTCTAACACCTTCTGCATTTTTTCAATCACATACAAAGCAGGGTCATCTAACACACCTCTGCCACCATAATATATATTTATCTTCATATGTCTTCTGCTCCTTTGTGAAACTACCGCAACTGTTCATGAGTATAGTGTTTCATAATTTACATACTTTATCTAACTTAACATTTCTACAAAGTAGTGTCAATAGTCACAGAAAATCATATTCAATTTCAGCAAAGCTGATTCGATCCCCCACTTCTAGCTTTACAGTCTCATTCATCTCTAACAATTCACCATTTACAAAGGTGCCATTGGTGGAATTTAAATCTCTGATATAATATTCTCCCTCTGCACATTCAATCTGAGCATGCATACGGCTGACAGAACGGCTTTTCAACACACCATCTGCCAAGTCTTCTCCCTTTCCAATGATAAAGGGATGTTTAGTTAACAAAAAGTCCGGCTCAGCAGCAGCATTTTTACACATCAGACGTCTGGTAACAGCTTGTGTGCCTTGGTTTAGAAACATGGTACTATCTCTTTGTTCAACGGAATTTTTTTCTGCTCCATAATCATTAGAAGGTTCGCATATGACTGCCGCCTGCTCTTGTTTATCCATTGTATAATTTTTATTTTCCGTTCTCTGTTGAATTGCATTATCCTTGTCCACCTTATCATAAAAGAAATCTCTTTTCTTAAATAATTTATGAAACAAGCTACCATTCATCACCTGCTTGTCCTCCTCATCCTCCCACTCCGGCATATACTCCCCTTCGAATTCAGATGAATTTTTCAGTATATCTTCCTTTCCTTCAAGTGTTTTTTTAGACATATCTTCTTTTCTTATATTCTGGTTTTTAGGAACATCCGCAACAGCATCTATTTCTCTTATGGAAAAGTTTTCTGTGCCGGAGGCTCGATACCATTCATATGCCGCTGCAACACCTGCTTTATCCTGATAATCTAAGTAATTTAACAGATATTCTAACAGCTTGTGCATCCCATCTTTAGCAGGCTCATGCCACCAGGGATAATAACAAAAATCATATTCACCAGTGTCCATATTCATGTAAATGTATTCCGGTCGCAACAGCAGTCCGTCTTCTGGAAGAAGATACAATTCTAATTCCTGTAATGTGTCCTTCACACCTTTTATTAATCGTTTTAATCTTCCATAATCCATTGGTATCTTTTCCACTATTCTATCTAAGGACTGTTTCGAACTGATTTCATAATAAAAAGAAGCCTGGCCATTTTCACAATGCACCTTTATGGGTAGTACACCATGTATGATATTATTTGAAATCATTGGTATTCTGTAATCTTTTTCCCACAGCTTCATTTCTTCTGTTACACTTTCCTCTTTCATAATAAGATAATTATGCTGTAGTTCTCTCTGATAATTTGTAATCAATCTAACACCTCTTTCAAAAAATGTTCTGTCCTGACAAAATCTGTTCCCCTCACCCGGATTCTGCTGTCTTCATGTATATCAGAAAATAATTTTTTATATGTTTCAGACAGCTTGAATTCTGACTTGCAGGACACCTCTATGTAAACAGCATTTACTGTAATCTCTAACTTACTAACCTTACTTCCTAACAGTTTACCTTCTGTTAATTTTTTCCATTCACTCTCCATGTATTTTTTACACTTCTTATCACTTCCCTGATAACATACACCTCTAAGAGTTACTGCACGAACAGATTTCTCAATGAGACAACAATCATATAAATAACAGCTTATATAAAAAACCAACAACAATGCCATTACAATTACCGGTAGCAGCAAAGCCGCTTCTATTGTATAACTTCCCTTCATCCATTTTCTCATATTACCAACTACCTCCGTTAACTATCTGTAGCAGCACATACTGAACACATACAAAAGGGATAAATGGTAATTCTGTCTTCAAGTTTCCCTTTTTACATGCCATTAGAATTAACCCGGATACTCCCGTCATAATAGAGGCTTTCATCAATAATTCAATCATCTGGTCAAATCGATAGAACATTCCCAGTACAAGAAACAACACTCCATCTCCCAGACCAATTCCTGCCTTGCCAATCCTGCTTATACCTATCATTAACATACCTACTGCCATTCCGCTAAACTGCACAATGCCAACCATACCATTTACCAGGCATTGATAGAGAATTCCTGCCATTCCCCCTATTATAATCAAAGAAACTGGCAGTCTTTTTGTTTTAATATCACACCATGCCCCAACAGCCAATAGAATCCCAATACAAATGTTTATCACTTCTACTTATCCTCCTCCACAAACACTACAACTATGCTTATTTCCTACATCCTTCTTCTCAACTGTCTGTATATATCGCTTTAATGCACTACAATTTTTATCTATATGATATCGTTCTCCATGCAGCGTAATGTACAATACAGAGGTTTTGTATTTGTCTACTGATAGTCCTTTTATACATTGCTTGCAAGGCTGATAAATGCTTCCGTATGTATTTCTTGTATTTGACAGATGGGAAAATGTCACCGACCGGACTTCTCTTTTCAGATATCTGCATTCTTTGGTCATATGATACACTGTACCATAACTTGTCACATAAACATATTCCTTATCACTATCATCCTCTTTCTCTGTACAATCCCCCACCCATGCTCTTGTTACCGCTTCTTGTCTGATATGATAAGTACGTTTTCCAAACACTGAAATAGGCAATACAGCATTGTATTCCGCAACAAGGTGTATTTCCTCATTCTGCTCTAAATAAGTACTCTTACCATAATAGATCCCCATGGCTCCATTAGAAATTACAGGATGGCTGAAGGCAGAATCTTTCAGGCAAAGAAGCATTCTTGCCTCAGCATATTTTTTCATGTCTTCCTTCTGCTTCGCTCCATCATCCTGAGCTGCCACACTCCAAGACAATTCCTCAGCCGTCTGCATCAGCGCATCCTGTACCTTTATTTCTGTCAAGAAAATAAGTGCTATACTTAAGAGCGTCAGAACTGCACACAGGAATAAAGGGAGCACGATAGCCGTCTCTAAAGTAAGACTGGCCCGGAAGAAATCAAACGATGCCTTCTTCTTTTGGAATGCACAGTTCTGTGCTGGCCGGATAGAATACTTTCTTAGAATCTTACATGCATGAAGAACTCTGAACAACTTGTTAATTTGAATATGCTCACTATTCCTTCCAGAAAAAGACATCGGTTCATTCCCTCCTCTCTAAACACGCTCTAGTAACCAGTTATTTTTTCATATACAAAATCCTGTCCCCTGCTTTCAAATTGATAGGTTGTCTGAAACCCTCCTACACACTTATCCATTTTAAAGTCTGTATTGTCTGTTATCCTCTGTATCTCCCATTCCATCACATCCATAGCCCGCCAAATTAATTTTTGCCTTCCTGAACTATACAACAACATTTTTAAATAATCATCATATACCAGACCATCCTCTGCTTCTTTTCTCTCACCCATAATAGATGAGGTGTCTGTCATTCCCGTCAATGAAAGCTGCCATGTATCAACATTCTTCATTAAAGGAACCGCTTCACCCTGTAATAAATTTTTTACATCTAACACACCCTCTGCCCCTGCCCATGCAAATAAAATCAAATACTCTGTAACCTTAGTAATCGCTACATTTCCTAAGTATCCGGTCAAAGCAGTCGCTAATACACCTGCCTGCTGCTTCATTTCCTGATTGCTTATTAAATACAGAAAATTGCAAGCTTCCCTAATGGCTAAAATATCCATTGCCACGCTTTCTATATTTTTCTTGTCAGAGTTCTTCCCTTTTAGTATGTACTCGATTTCATAGGACAACGCTCCCTCCTCATTAGGCTCATTATAAGTAGCAAAATGTCTCATGAGATAAGACAGAAATAACACATTATCAATCTGGCTGGTACTTTTTTCTGCCCCATATGTAAGATTCCCTTTCGCTTTCTTGCGTTTAGTCAGGGAAGTACTTGTTTTTACCTTTTTCTTTGATACAGAAGCATCCCCAAACCAGCATTCATTCTGATCTTCTTTCAATTCCTCTGCCACATCTGCTGGATTGGTCAGTTTCTCTGCCTTTTTCTTTTCTGCTTTATCAATTTTTGTCTCCGGGTCAATCTCTACCTCCTGATTTTTGATTTCTTCCCCCTCTGCTTCTTTTTTATCTGCTTTTTCTAACAGATTTGTCCAGGAAAGAAAATCCTCTACCAGAGATGAAACATCCTCCCCTAAATACTGATATTCTTCTTTCACTGCCTGATCAAAAAAAGGTCTGCCATTCTCATCCGTTGCCAGGAGCACTTTATCAACTACAATATCTTTAATCTCCATTCCCAGGTAATCAGAGGAGTCTGCCTGCCTTTTTCCAGACTCCTCTGAACAATCTGCTAACAGATTCGAAAGGTTCTTACTGTCCATGCCTGAAAGAAAAAATAAACCATATTTTTCATGTAACATAGTATCATAATAAGACAGCACATAATTGGTATCCAGCTCTGTTCTTACTTCCATTTTCCACTTCAATGCCTGCATCTGGCATCCCTCTACTATGGTATATACAAGAGAACAGGTTACTGTCATAATCAGGCACAAAAATACAGTTATGTGTCCCTTCATCCTCTGCTATACCTCCTTAATATCTTTGTTAATTCTTGTAAACAGGGTATTAATCAATGATGTTAATTTTTTTCGGAATGTAATGACTAAAGCAATAATAATGACAATAATCAAAATCATTTCTATAGTACCCATGCCATCCTCTTCCTCCCAGAAATTCTTTAACCACAACATACACTCACCCCCTTTCTGTTATTTGCTACCTCTGCGTTTTCACACTGTTACCCCTTTTCATGGAATTACAGCAGTTATTTACAAAAAACAATGTACTAGAGCGAAAAAGAAAACATCGCCGGCACCATAATAATGACCAAAACTACAACAAGCATTAATCCCATAGGTAACAATAACTTTGTTGATGCTTCCTCACCTAATCGTCTGGCTCCATTTTTCTTTTCTGACATAGCATAAGCAGCTTCCTGCTTTAAGGTTTCACCCAGTCCTCTGTTTCCCTTCTTCACATGCTGTATTAACAAAGCAGAAAATTTATTGCAGGAAGCAGTGCCACACCGTCTTCCAAACTGCTCATAAGCCTTAATCTCTGCTGTGCCACATTGCATCTGGTGGCAGGTATATAGCATTTCTTCTAAGAGGTATTTCTTCTCCTTATCTTTCTTATCTTTCTTTTCTTCATATTCCTTTGCAATCTTTTGAAAAGCTCCCTTCACTGTCATACCAGCACAAATCAACATACTAAACATACTAACCATCTCAGGATACTCCTGATTTATGCACTGTTCTCGCTCCTTAATGGCCTTTTCTAAATCCTTCTCCATACCTGCTGATATCACAAACATTGTGATAAATCCAAGTACTAGGAGTAATACCCAGGGATTATCTTCTTTTCTTTCATACACAATCTGGTATCCGAATGCCTCTGTTGGCAGTGTAAAGAATGCTTCCTCTGCCTGTTTGGTATCGGCCTCCTTTATTTTTTTCTCCAAGGATGAGAAAACCTCTTCCTCTTTTGTTCTGACAGACGGTTTCACACATATCTCATATTCTAAGGACTCTTTTTCCTCTCCACAGGACAAAACCGCTGTAAGGGTACAGGAAATCCCCGTCTCTGGAATGTCCTCTCTTATGATTTCTCCATCTGTATTTATAATGGTATCGTCTGAAGTCTCCCATGCAATGCTTACGGGATAACTGTTGATTTCCTTAACAAGATTCATATTCTGACTAACATTCGTAAAAGCGTTATTTTCCCCGAGGATTTCTTCATCTAGAACTTCCTTTGCCTTTTTCAGATACTCCTTTACCTGCTCTTTTGTATACTGCCTTTCACTCAATATAATTTCTATTGACTTTGCAGCATCCAATTCCGGTATCTTCGCTAACAGTTCCTCAGCCTTTTCCCCTTCATTATAACCATTTCTGTATAATATTCCCTGAGACAGACTATCTTCCTCGCTAAGCATCCCCAGAATACAAATAGCAACTACTGCCACAAACACAAGAATCATACAGGCAATTTTCTTTTCATAAAATGCAGCTACCTGCTCTTTTACTCTCCCAGGTGCCAGAATGTGATACTTCTTATACACAGATTTGTTAGATACCAGCTTTTTCAGCATAGGATGATGATACATCCATTCATAAATCCGATTAGAAAATATCTCTATTGCTTTCATTTTTCCCTCTCATTCTGCCACTTCAGTGACTGTTCCCCTTTATCATCCCGACATAGAAATATTCATAATCCTTTCTCCTAGCCATACAGCAATTCCATAAACAAGAAGACATGCTGACATAATAACAATTCCCGTTATATTCCCATACATAACAGAAAAAAAACCAGGGGATGTAAGGTCAATATAAAAAATAATAAAAAACGGCACCATGCTCATAACCTTTTCTTCCATTTGCTTCCCGGTCAATACCGTCCTGATTTCTTCCTCCACTTCTATTTTCATGCTGATAATATCTGCTGTATCATGTATCATTCCACTCAAATCGCCTCCAGCTCTTTTTCCTGCATGAAATACCTCAGCAAAGCTTTTGATTTCTTCGATTCCACTTCGAACTGCCAGATTATCTAATGCCAATTCAATACTTTCATTTCGTTCCATCTTGTGACACAAAATCACGAATTCTTCAGTAAGAAGTCCATCCTCGCCATACATACGCACCAAATCTTTCACTGCCTCACGAAATCCATTTTCCACAGAGTAACCTGCCTGTAACGCACTGCTGACAGACAAAATGCCCTCTTTAAACTGGGATTTTAACTGAGCCCTTCGTTGTGCTACTTTTTGTGATAATTCTTTTCGATACCCCGGAATAATGAGTAAAAATAACAGGATTGACGCAAAGACAGAACGATAAAATAAATATCCTGTAATACCTGAAAAACCTATGTACTTTGCCACCAGAATCATCCATTCCTGCTTAGACAATGTGTACCTGCTATAATCTCTTTCACCGGTATAGTCCTGCCGCCTTAAGCTTGTCCACAGAGGAGAGAGTTTGCTTTTTAACAAGCTTACCCACAATTTTCCCTCCCACTTCTTTTTCTTCTTCAAACACATACAGCGGCCGGGTTTGAATTTCGCCATTATCCATTCCAATAATTTCACTGATTTCCAACACCTTTCTGCTCTTATCACGCAATCTGCCAAGATGTACCATAATATCAATGGCTGATGAAATCTGCCTGCGAACGGATTCCAATGGAATATCCATTCCCATAAGTACCATGGTTTCCATACGGCTTAACATATCAGCAGGGGAATTTCCATGACCTGTACTTAAGGAACCATCGTGACCGGTATTCATTGCACTGAGTAAATCCACTGCCTCCGCCCCTCTGATTTCGCCAACTACCACTCTGTCCGGTCTCATACGCAAGGATGCCTTTATCAAATCTCTTATTGTAATCTCCCTGGTTCCCTCACCATTCATTGCCCTGGTTTCTAACCGTACAAGATTACCAATTCCCTGAATCTGTAACTCAGCGCTGTCTTCAATGGTAATAATGCGCTCCTCAGATGGAATAAATGAAGATAAAGCATTTAAGAAGGTTGTCTTACCGGAACCGGTTCCACCACTAATAAAAATATTGTATTTTGCCTTTACTAATGTTTTTAAAAATTGTGCTACTTCCTTATCCAAAGCACCAAAACGGATTAAATCCTCCATTTGTATAGGATGCTCCGGAAATCTTCGAATAGTCACAATAGGGCCATTCAATGCCACCGGGGGTAGCACTACATTTACTCTGGCCCCATTAGGAAGTCTTGCATCTACAATAGGGGACGCTTCGTTGACCGTACGGTTACAGGCAGAAGTAATCTGTTGCACCACATCCTCTAATTTCTCTTTTGACTCAAAGGTCTTGTCCCATCGAAACAGTCTGCCTGCCCGCTCCACATATATGGTATCATACCCATTAATCATAATTTCCGTAATGGAATCATCATCCAACAATGTCTGTAATACATCTAACTTTCGCACCGCATAAAATACACTTTTCTTAAGTATCTGCCTTTCTGGAATGCTGATATAGCACTCCTTTGCTAAAATATGCAGGCCCGTATTCAACATGTCTGATATTTCCTCGTCAGTCACCTCCCTTGTAACGTCTACTTCCTGGTAAAAATATTCCTGCAGCTTTTTTTTCCATACTTCCATTTTCTCGTTCTGCATATTACTCCTGTTCCTTATCAAGCAATACCTTTAAATATGCTGTATATTCTTCATCCATACAAGACCAGAGTTCTTGCTCATTTACCCAGTCTTTTCCCTTTGGAAGGTAAAGGATTTCCATCTCATCGGTCCATTTCTGCTGTTCTGTTTTGATAAAATATTCTTTCAATTCCTCTACCTTTGCAGCAGATACACTATCCCTTAAGGATGGCACATACAATCTGCTGCATTCCCGGAAACCAATCTGCATATCCTGCATACTACTGCTTAATTCCATAACGATGACATCATAATCGCTCTTTCCCACAAGCTCCCCAAAAAACCAGTTCCAATCTTCCTCCTCTAATGCACCAATATCTGATTGTACTAACACAGGAGGAAGAATATAGAGTCCGTCATGATTCTCCACCCAAGTCTGGATATAATGAAAAACGGTTTCTTTTCGCTCTTTGATGTAATAAAGTACATCTGATAAGTTCCCATCCTCCCGAAATCCTAATCTTTCTGCCAGGCCTGAAAAAGGTTCTAAATTTAGGTACAACACCTTGCCTTTTTTTGCTAACATTTTGCTATACAGCAATCCAAATGTAGTCTTGCCACAACGATTCACCGGAGAATAGATTCCAACTACTTTCTTTTCCACTATGTTGTACTTCCAGCTTACATTTCCCTGGGATGACTGCACATATTGTTCCAGTAACGAACACACCAGTCTGTCTGCTCTCTGGTACTTATATACACAGGCAAATTCTTCTTTTTTGTCCACCAGTTTACCCTCCGCCAAAAGCACAACCTGTACGGAGCTTTCACGAAACCCTTCTTTTTGTTCCTCATCCACCAGAATGATTTCCACCGGATGGTCTTCTATATACACTTTACACGCCTTCACATCTGCAAATACATGAGGATAAAAAGGTATGGTCTTCTGGCTCTCTAAATAAGACGCCAGCCTGTCTGCATAAATTTTGTCACTATTGACAATCGCAAGTATTTTTTCTTTCACAATTTCACCTAATCATAATCCACATAAAATCACCATTTATAATAAATTTTCCCTATCATTTTCAAATTTTTTACGGACTGTGCAGTACAACATAGTTCTGTAATAAATGGTTACAATCTAACTATGTTGTTTCACACAAATGTATAAATTTACATATGTACATATGAGATATGCCAGAAATACTGGCACCGCCATAGGCAATGTGCGCTTTCTCCAACCTTTTTCCAAAAACAACCGTTTCTGATAATATAAATTTTGAACACACAACACAAAACCTGTCTCACGCACTTTTCTCACAAATAGAACTGCCATTGTCATGACTGCACCTACTCCTGCCAATAGAAATGATATACATAGACATACTGCACCCTTATGAAGCCCCATAAGTCCTGCTGTGATCATACATAATTTACAATCTCCTGCTCCTAATTGATGTAGGAGATACAATGGCAAACCCAACACAAACACAGTTACACAGGCAATCATCCAGCTTACAATACCCCACACACCGTGTCCGACAATCTGCATAATCAGGCCTATCACACCACCGGCTACAATGCATGCATTAGGTATTCGTCTGAAATTGCAGTCCATTATGGCAGCAACCAATAAAACAATCCCAAAACTATATTCTGTTATCTTTGTAATTCCAACAGTATCCCTCCTTTTCAATACTTCTTTTCCGGAAAATTTGTTTGAGCAAAACAGATTTTTATCCCGATGATTTTTTTCGGGATGATGTTCCCCCCTTAAGGATGTCTTTAGTATACTAATTTATTCTAAGAAAATCTATTGATAGATTCTATAAATCATTTTTTGAAGTTTTCTCCCTTTTTTACAATTTTTAAATAAAATTTAATGCGCAAAGCATGATAAACCCTGGAAATCCAAGGAAAATAATAACCAATACGCTAATTGGATTTAAACCAATCTGGCATGACATCTCCTGCAAAATCATCCATTCATTAAAAAAAATAATTCCTATACTACCTAATAATCCTCTTAATAATATTGTCAGAAAAATTCCTGCTTTTCTTTTTCTCAGCATCCTGCACAACTCTTTTTCTTTTTCTTATAAAATATGCAGTCCTGTCTTATTTCATTCTCATTGCCACGATTTACCATTATATTTTTCTGGTTACAGCAGATAATAGTACCAAGATAAGTGATAACAAAACACGTAATTCAAACAAGGGTCGAGAAAACGAGTTCGGGAATTTGAAGATAAGTGATGGAAACACTTGTCTTCAAAATAGATAAGACTTAATACGCGGAGGTGAAACGTATGTCAAGCAATAGTTCTAACAGAATGGAAGTTCCAGAAGCAAAAGCAGCTATGGATCGCTTCAAAACAGAGGTAGCAAGCGAACTTGGTGTACCTTTAAAAGAAGGTTACAACGGTGACTTAACATCTGCTCAGGCAGGTTCTATCGGTGGCGAAATGGTTAAAAAAATGATTGCTGCTCAGGAAAGACAGATGTCTGGTAAATAAGTAGTGTAATAAAAGAAGGCATGGGGATGTAAGTCCTCATGCCTTTTCATTATTATATAATATGTGGTTACTGACCGTGAATTGCTTGAAAAAAATGCCTGTTGCATATTACATTTTCTCTAAACAATTTACTAACATAATGAGATTATCCAATTATTTATAGTTCCTGCACTCCTACAATAACACCTTCCGCTCATCCACATACTTCTTTATATTGGACGCATTCACATATTTTCTTGCGTTGCCGCCTTCTTCTATTACAAGAGTCGGGGCCATCATAATGTTGTATTTTTTTACCAGGTCTGTATTTTCCTCTGCGTCAATAATCTGGTAATCCACATCTCCTAAGTAATCTTTTGCCACCTTACAGTTTGGACAACGCTTGGTGGTAAATAGATATCGTTTGGATTCTGTCGGTGTTATAGTCACCTCATCCTTTGTAATCTTTACGATATTTGTCTTTACTTTGTGAAGTCTGGAATTTTCTATATCATATAATGTTCTGTTCTTATATTCCTGTGCCTTGCCCTCATTCCAGTTCTGCACCGGGCGGTAATAGCCAGTGATGCGGCTGTAAACTTCTGTCACTTCTTGGCAGTGTGGGCAGACTTTCTGCTCACCTGGTAAGTATCCATGTCTTTTACAAATGGAATAGGTTGGTGACAAGGTATAATATGGCAACTTATAATTTTCTGCTATCTTACGAACCAGATTTGCTGCTGCTTTCCAGTCTGGTAATTTTTCTCCAAGAAATGCATGGAATACGGTACCAGATGTATACAAGGTCTGTAAATCATCCTGAATATCTAATGCATCAAAAATATCTGCTGTATAATCCACTGGCAAATGAGAGCTGTTGGTATAATATGACACATCACCATCTCTGCCTGCAGTGATGATCCCCGGCCATTTCTCTCTGTCATGCTTTGCCAGACGATAAGCGGTGGATTCTGCAGGTGTTGCTTCCAGATTATACAAGTCACCATATAATTCCTGATAATCAGACAAGCGCTCTCGCATATGGTTTAACACATTTTTTGTAAATTCCTGTGCTTCGTACTCTGCCAAATCCTTCCGAAGCCAGCTTGCATTTAAGCATGCTTCATTCATACCTACCAAACCGATGGTAGAGAAATGATTGCTAAAGGTACCTAAGTAACGCTTTGTATACGGATACAAACCTTCCTCTAACAGCTTAGTAATAACTGTTCTCTTTGTTTTTAAGGAACGGGCTGCAATGTCCATCATACGGTCAAGACGTTTATAAAATTCTTCCTCATTGTTTGACACATAAGCAATTCTTGGCATGTTAATAGTAACTACACCAACGGAACCGGTGCTTTCCCCGGAACCAAAATATCCACCCATTTTCTTACGCAATTCACGCAAATCTAAACGCAGGCGGCAACACATACTGCGGACATCACTTGGCTCCATATCACTATTAATATAATTTGAAAAATACGGTGTACCATACTTTGATGTCATTTCGAATAAAAGGCGATTATTTTCTGTATCTGACCAGTCAAAGTCCTTTGTAATGGAGTAGGTTGGAATTGGATACTGGAATCCTCTGCCGTTATGGTCTCCTTCAATCATAATTTCGATAAAGGCCTTATTCACCATATCCATTTCTTTTTTACAATCTTTGTAACAGAAATTCATCTCCTGTCCGCCTACGATAGCCGGAAGCTCTGCTAAATCTGCTGGAACTGTCCAGTCTAATGTAATATTGGTAAATGGTGCCTGGCTGCCCCATCTGCTTGGTGTATTCACGCCATAAACAAATATCTCAATGCACTTTTTTACTTCCTCATAGGAAAGGTTGTCCACTTTTACAAAGGGTGCCAGATACGTGTCAAAGGAAGAAAATGCCTGGGCTCCTGCCCACTCATTCTGCATAATTCCTAAGAAATTTACCATCTGACCACACAGCACGGATAAATGTCTTGCCGGACCAGCTGTAATCTTACCGGTTACACCACCTAATCCTTCCTTAATTAACTGTTTCAACGACCATCCCGCACAATAGCCTGTCAACATGGATAAATCATGAATATGGATGTCTGCGTTCTTATGAGCTTTTGCAACCTCCTCATCATAAATCTCTGACAGCCAATAATTGGCTGTCACTGCTCCTGAATTGCTGAGAATCAATCCACCAACTGAATAGGTTACTGTAGAATTCTCCTTCACACGCCAGTCTTCCACCTTCACATAACTGTTCACAATTTCCTTATAATCTAAAATTGTGCTGCTCATATTTCTCACGTTTTCTCTGCTCTTGCGATACAAAATATATGCTTTTGCCACTTCTGTGTATCCAGTCTGCTCTAAAACACGCTCTACACTATCCTGAATGACCTCTACCGATATAGCATTATTCTCAATCCTGCTATTGAAATCTGCCGTTACACGAAGTGCTAACAAATCAATGATATCAGCGGTATAAAGCTGTTCCGTAGCTATAAATGCCTTAATAATCGCATCCTTTATTTTCTCCAACTGAAAATCTGCCATCTTTCCATCGCGTTTAATTACCTGAAACATAGTATGTCACCCTTCCCCATTTACGTCTTATCCTAGAATAAGATTGTATCAAATTCCCTTAGTCAGGTCAACATCTAAAATACAACATCTATTTTATGCATTGTTATGCATACACTATATATTGTGGTTTACAAATTCCCTCTTGACAAATGAAAGACGGACAAATACAATGTTTTTTTCATTTTTCAATTGCTTTCTGACACAAGATATGCGATTTAAAAAAATTTTATCGCAAACATATGTTTTTAATTTTATGCATTTTAAATTACCAATGTAGTTGCTCATTATGCCAGATCAAATTATATTTTTAATATGCAAAAAAACCACCACACAGTCGCCCATGTGGTGGTTCTATATGCATATCTTATTCTGCTACGTATGGCATTAAAGCAACATGACGAGCTCTCTTAACTGCAACAGTTAATGCTCTCTGATGCTTTGCACAGTTACCTGTGATTCTTCTAGGAAGAATTTTTCCTCTTTCAGATACATATCTCTTTAATTTATTTACGTCCTTGTAATCAATAACGTTATCTTTACCACAGAATACACAAACTTTCTTTCTTCTGCGTCCGCCTCTTCTCTTCATTGGAGAATCTGCTCTATCACTCTTTGTAAAAGCCATTGTTGTGACCTCCTTCATTAAATCTTAACTGAATGGCAACTCGTCATCTGTACCATCCGGAATGTTCATAAATCCATCGCCTGCTGCCATGCTTGGAGCTGGTCTTTCTGCCGGTGTGTATCCCATACCGCCATCAAATCCACCACCGGAAGCAGCATTTTTACTTTCTGCAAATTCCTGTTCTTCAACAACAACATCGGTTGTATAAACCTTCTGACCGTCTTTATTTGTGTAACTGCCTGTCTGAATACGACCGGTAACTAACACCTTCATGCCCTTGCGGAAATACTTTTCAGCAAATTCCGCTGAGCGGCCAAATGCAACACAGTTAATAAAATCTGCTGTCTGCTGGTCTCCGCTATTGTTATTTCTAGAAAATCTACGATCTACTGCAAGACTATATCTCGCAAAAGCCATTGAGGTATCATTCTGAGAATATCTCACTTCTGGATCTCTCGTTAAACGTCCCATCAAAATTACTTTATTCATATTAACCTCGATTCTACATCTCTCTGATGATTAAAACACATTCATTGTAACCGTATCGCTGCCACTATGAATTGCTACGCGAGAATGAAACCTGCGTTTAATTTCATAATTACATCCAGATTCTTATGCTTCCTGCTTTACACATAAGTATCTAAGTACATTGTCCATAATACGAACCTGAGATTCGATTTCAGCTGGTGCTGTAGCCTCAGCTTCGAACTTAATGAAATAGTAGAAGCCTTCTTTCATTTTCTGGATTTCGTAAGCTAATCTCTTCTTACCCCAGTCTTCTACTTCTGTAATGTTGCCGCCTGCACGAGTAACATACTCTTTTGCTTTTTCTACAACAGCAGCACGTGCATCATCTTCGATTTTTGCATTCACAACAAGTGTTAATTCATACTTAGTCATGCTTTTAGTACCTCCTTTTGGTCTCTGGCTTTCGGCTCTTTGTCCGAAAACAAGGAATTAATAACATATCACAAATATGTATGTTACCATAAACAAAGCTTTTTTTCAAGCTTTTTTTGATTTTTTCTTTTCTATAATTCCAATAAAATATATTTTTTACTCCACTGATTTTATATTTTTCACATTCTTTTCCACCAGCTTACGGGCAATCATAATCTGGTGTCCACAACCCATGCATTTCAAACGAAAATCTGCTCCGATACGCATGACTTCCCACTCTTTACTTCCGCATGGGTGCTGTTTTTTTAGCGTCAGTACATCTCCTACCTGTATATTTAATGGCATCTTCTTACCTCCTACTCATATTCTTTCTCAATTAATTTCCAACGTACCATTTCCATGTGAATCTGTCTAGAGTGTGTTAGAAAATTACTTCCTCCAAGATGTGCGCTCCACTCTGTTGTAAAATTTTTATAAATTTAGTGAGCGTAGTTGGCTACATACGCTAAATTTATAGCAATTTTCACCGCGAAGTGGGGCGTGCAAATTATAGGAATCAGTTTTGGGACACGCTCTAGTGAACTACAATCTGCGACAGCACTTTACCAATACTATCATTGATAACCAGACTTGCTCTTGCTTCTGCCTGTGTTGTTGCTTTATTAATCAATACAAGCTTTCTTCCCCGATAATAATCGATGAGACCGGCAGCCGGATACACCACTAGTGAAGTTCCACCAATAATAAGCATGTCTGCCTGGGAAATATCCTGAATTGCCTGTGTCATCACATAATTATCAAGCCCTTCTTCATACAACACCACATCTGGCTTGATATCCCCACCACATTCACAGGTTGGAATTCCTTCTGCGTGAAGCATATATGTCGCATCATATTCTTTTCCACAACTTCTGCAGTAATTGCGATGTACAGGACCATGTAACTCCCAAACGCGCTTGCTTCCTGCCGCCTGATGAAGGCCATCTATATTCTGTGTCACCACAGAAAGCAGCCTTCCTGCCTTCTCTAATTCCGCTAACTTAATATGAGCAGCATTTGGCTTCGCACCTAAACACAGCATTTTATCTTTATAAAAACGGTAAAATTCCTCTCTTTTCCGCATATAAAAGGTATGACTTAAAATCTGTTCCGGTG
>JBGVIB010000111.1:0-7212 GCA_045122835.1 Lachnospiraceae bacterium | reverse complement strand
CAAAAAATTCTCTACTGTATCTTTTGTCTCTAAAATATGACGTGTTAAATTTATTTTCTTTACCTTATACTCTGTTAATTCATTCGAAACATCCAAATAGCCATCTAACGTTATGTTCTCTTGCAGTTCTGCATTTATTTGCTCTGGCAATTCATTTGGCATGACACCTTCATATGCCACGCTTCCACTCTGTTCACTTGTTTCTGCAGTATCGCTTTCCTTTTCTAACGAAGCACAACCGCTTCCTAACACAGTGACAATGCAGCACATACTTATAATTTTTGAGATATTGTATAACCTTTTACGCATTTTCTCTCCTCCTGCTCATATGAAAAGAAATGCTAACTACAACCTTGCTAAAACTATATCAAACCATCTGCAATATGTAAGTTTTGGCATAAAATTATAGTTAGCATTTCCTTGTTTTTATGGTCTTGTTTAATATTCTACATGCATTTATGGCTCCCATGTGCCTGCTGCACTAATGTTTGCACCTGCGTTATCTGATGTTGGGTTAGAGACGCATAATCTTAAGTAGTCTCCAGAATCTACATTGTACCCACTATAGGATGGCCTTGCCGTACCTACTCCTACAATTTTTTTAATATTTGATTTATATGCCGCTCCCGAATTCCACACTCTAACCTGGATAGTTGTGACAGGAGAATCTGGTTCCTGTCTTGTAACATACGCAGTTGATGTCGTAGTAGTTTTTTTAACTACACTTGTATATTTTGATTCTGATGGCGAAAGACTAAACGAATACTTCTGCGTAGCTGCAAATGCAGTTGTTCCCATCAAACTAAAAATAAACAAAAATGTTCCCACTTTACCTAAAACTTTCTTTAACTTCATAAAACATCTCTCCTTTTTTAGTCATACTTCTTTTATGATAAGTGCAATGATAGATTCTTTTTTCTCTCTCGTTCAACTATAAGAATCCTTTTGTTAAATGTGAAATCAATGACAATCCTCATTATCCATGTTTCCGTCATAATTTCAACCCATTTTGTACCAAACGACATTTTTTGCGTCTGTTTGGTCATTTTTTCATAAAATTCTTCCAAACATTAGGAAGCTGTAAGCCTGCTGATAACATAATTCCGATTGAAATACAAACCGCATAAGTATTCAGATGAAGTAAAAAAAGTATCACATCCAACAATAAAAAGATGATTACCAAAATGACTGTTACCTTTTTATATAATACTCTTTCATCCGGACTCAATACTCTGTTCTCATTGTCAATCGGGCTAAATACTAAATTGTAAAAGGAACCACTGCATTTTTCCGTTATAACAAGCCTATAGCTTCAAACTGTTTTCTCCTAAATCTTGCTTTTTTGACCAAAGCAAACAAAAAAATGTCTTTTCATACAGACTTTTTTGCAATTTCTATCTTTCTGTTATATAATGTAACAGGATACTAATAGATATTGTAATAGAAGGAGGAATTACAGATGCGAATACTCATCTGCGATGATGATGCTCTGATGGTGGAGCAGATGCAAAAGTATATAAGAAAATTTTTTGAATACAATCATATTAAATGTCCTGAATTAGTAACCTTTTCTGACGGAGAATCTTTACTGGCAGATACTGGTGACAAGGATATTCTTTTTCTTGATATTGAAATGCCGGGCATGAATGGCATCTATATCGGAAATGAGTTAAAAAAAGCGAATAAACATATCATTATTTTTATTGTAACTGCATATTCCGAATATCTGGACGAGGCAATGCGCTTTCAGGTATTCCGCTATCTGTCAAAACCACTAGAAAAGCAACGTTTTTTCCGAAATATGAAGGATGCTATTGACCTGTATCATACCATAACAGTTAAGATTCCCATTGAAACAAAACAGGGTGTCCACACCCTGCCTGCTTCTTCTGTTATCATGGTGGAAGCAAAAGAACGAAAAGTCATTGTACATACTACTCTGCGGGATTTTGAATCTGTCCACAATATGCAGTACTGGATGGATATTCTGCCTAAAAATTCTTTTTTTGTGACACACCGTAGCTTTATTGTTAATTTTGAACATGTTGCAGATTTTGACCATACTCTTATCCACATGGCAGAAAATCAATTCGATGCTTATCTGACAAAAAGAAAGTATTCCGCTTTTAAGGCAGCATATCTTCTGTATCTGGAAAGTATGAGGTAAAAAAATGAACAATGCAATCATCTATTTCTTCAGCTATTTGGTTGAAGCAATCATCTTATGGCAATATACGTCCAATCTTTTTACTGACAGACATGGGACAAAGACTAAACTTATTACATTTGGAATCCTTTACTCCATTCTATTCTTTGCTTGTTTACTTGAGATCAGATGGCTGAATGGCAGTTTATTTTTGCTGACAAATTTTATTTTTCTCGCAACCCAGTGCTGTTTAAAATGGTATTCAGCATTCTTTCATTCAGCTATAATTTCATCTATTATGGGAATGTGCGAATTAATGGGCTATGGTATCATATCCCACTTTACACCCCACTTTTTTGCCAAAGCTTCCTTATTTCATACGCTGACAATCCATGGGATTTTTAGCAAAACCTTAGCCTTTACCATTATCCATATACTCATTCACGTGATGAAAGGAAAGCAGAATAATGCACCGCAATACGACAAATCCATATTTCTGCTTACGCTAATTCCCATCACATCCATATTCGTTATGCTTACCTATGTTAGTATTGGCGAATTTACTACATTTCCACCATACATTGAATGGATGATTACCCTAAGTGCTGTTTTTTTGCTGGTCATTAATTTACTTGTATTTGGAATCAATCAGTACAATCAGAAAAAGAGTCTGGAATTCATGGAGATGCAGTTGCTGCTTCAGAAGGAATCGGATTCTGCAGAATATTACAAGATGCTTGTAGCCCAGAATGAAAACCAGAGTATTCTGATTCACGACATCAAAAAGCATCTGCAATCTGTTGCTTTACTAAATGAACAGAACGACCATGAAAAAATACATGCTTACATCCACCAACTGCTACAGTCTTCTGATTTAAAAGAAAGTACCAGATTATGTGACCATGACATGCTGAATGCTATACTTTGTCGCTATCAACGACACTGTGGCGACAGCCATATTGTCTTTCACGCAGATATCCGAAGTGGCACAATGGATTTTATTGCTGATAAGGACCTGACATCCCTTGTCTGCAACTTAATGGATAATGCAGTAGAGGCCGCTGTCGGTATTCCTGAATCCTACATCGAAGTCAGCACATCTAAAAAAGAACGAACACCTTTTGTGGTAATTACAGTTGTAAATTCCTGCCGTAAGGACCCTTTTTCCAAATCAGATGGCAAGTTGAATACTAATAAAACCGATAATCGCCGACATGGTTTTGGTATAAAAAGCATCTGTAAGATTGTTAGGAAATACGGAGGAGATATCCAAATGTATTATCATAATGATACCGCAACCTTTCATACCATTATTACACTAAAGAGATATTAGTGTAAAAAGCAGCACTCTGCTATCTTTGCAGGATGCTGCTTTTTAATATCTTTATTAATTTCCAACATAAACCATACATCCGCTATTGGCAGGAACCACAACATGAACCTGACCATTAACTAATTCGACATCAGAACCTTCTGCGAAATTATGGGATGCTTCCTGGGTTATTACACGATAAGATTTCATCATATCCTGATATTCTGCTTCTAACGTTTTCAGTATTCCACCTAATGCTTCTGCTTTTTGTGAGAATGCATCTTCATCTAATTCTGCCAATACACCTGCAATCTGTCCTTCGAAAGCCTTTGCTTTTTCTGCAAATTGCTGCAGCGGTTTTGGATCCCGCTTTTCAGGTTCTGCTTCCACTGTTGTCTCCTCTACGGTGTCTTCCGCAAAATTCTTCAAAATATCGTATGCCTTTGATGCACCAATCGGTAATCTTACATACATATCAGCCGGATTGTCATCATTATTTACTAACACAATTACAGCACTTTTATCTAAAATTCTGCCAAATGCAAAGGAGCGATTCTGTAACAGTAACTGTTCATAACGTCCATGAGACAATTCTGGGAACTCTTTTTTCGCTCTGCCAAGCAGTTTAAATAATTCCACGTATTCATTTCCCTTAAAATCATCCAATGATAATGACGGACGAAGATTCCAATCAGATTCTCTCTGCTTATCTCCTTCAATTCCAAATTCGGAACCATAGTAGATAGACGGCACTCCAGGTAAGCCATACTGTAAAAATGCTACCGGATTCATATGAGCCTTATTGGTTAATTTTGAATAAATTCGTGCAACATCATGATTATCTGTGAATGTATATAATTTTGTCTGACCACACAACTGTATCATTCTCTGGATACAATGGGCAATTTCAAAATAATTATGATCGTTATGACCGGAAAATATTGCCTTGTGTAATTCATAATTTGTTACAGAATGGAGCATATTTCCATTAGCCCACTCAGAATAATTACCGTGAATTACTTCACCCATCAGCCAGAATTCCGGCTTTGCTGCGTCTGTCACAGCTCGTAATTCTCTCATATAATCTCTATCTAATACATCTGCCGCATCAAGACGAATGCCATCAATATGGAATTCATTTATCCAGAAACGAACAGCATCAAAAAGATATTCTTTCACAACAGGGTTGCGAAGATTTAATTTGACTAATAAATTATATCCTCCCCAGTTGTCATAGCAAAATCCATCGTTATATTCGTTGTTTCCACCAAAATTCACATTGCAGAACCAATCCTTGTATGGGGATGCTTCTCTCTTTTCCTTCAAATCTTTAAAAGCAAAAAATTCACGTCCCACATGATTAAATACACCATCTACAATTACTTTCAGTCCCTCTTCATGGCATTTATCCACATACTTTGTAAATTCTTCATTTGTTCCAATTCGCTGATCAACTAACTTATAATCAATGGTCTCATATCCATGACCTACTGATTGAAACAATGGACCAATGTAAATTGCTGTACATCCAATCTCTTTTGCATGCATGGTCCATTCTGTAATTTTAGGAAATTTACTTACCTCCGGTTCGTGATTCTCATGAGCACATCCACCTAATCCTATTGGGTAAATGTGATAAAATACTGCGCTGTCATACCAAGCCATTGTAGCTTCCTCCTTATTTTTAAACTCTCCCTGCAAGCTGCATATCTGCTTTCGTAACTCCCTGACAAATATAAGCTTTTTTGCAAGATTCATCTTCTGTGAATCAGAAAATCCTATACATATTATATCGTTCATTTTCGAAAATATATTAACGTTTTTTTTACTATTTCAATACTTTCCTAATTTTATTATTTCACAACTGATCAGCACCCTATTTTAACGTTATTTCTTTATTTTTCACTTGTTTCCATTGTACACCTCCTTGATTTATGATATGCTTATGAGGTTACTCGCTCTTACAATAGAGGAAAAAATTAATAACGGAGGTTTATATGAAAGAACGTGAAAACTTTGGTTCCAGATTAGGATTTATTCTGGTATCCGCAGGATGTGCCATCGGTCTGGGAAATGTATGGAAATTCCCATACATTTGTGGCGAATATGGTGGCGGTGCCTTTCTAGTCATTTATTTGTTCTTCCTTGCAATTCTGGGATTACCTATTCTCGTATGTGAATTTGCAGTAGGACGAAAAAGCCGTAAAGGTATCTCCATGGCCTATGATGATATGGAGCCGAAAGGTACTAAATGGCATACTGTAAAATGGTTTAAAATGGCAGGTAACTATCTTCTTATGATGTTTTATACCATGGTCAGCGGGTGGATGCTGTATTATGCCTACCTGTATCTGACTGGCAAAATCAGTTCTGCAAGTCAGGAACAGATTACTGTCACCTATTCTAATATGTTATCAAGTCCAGGACTTATGACTTTCTGGATGCTGATTACAATCATTTTGGCATTACTGATATGCTCTTTAGGCCTACAAAATGGTATTGAAAAAATAACTAAGGTTCTTATGTGTATTTTGATTGTACTTATGATTGTTATGGCAATTAATTCTTTTGCTTTGCCAAATGCTTCAAAGGGTATTTCTTTTTACCTTGTGCCTGATTTTAGTCATATAGCAAAACAGGGATGGGGAACTACTATTTTTGCAGCAATGACGCATGCATTTTTTACACTGAGCATTGGTATGGGTTCCATGGAAATTTTCGGAAGCTATCTGACAAAAGAACACACTCTTTTATCCGAATCTTTAAACGTAGTTCTTGTAGATACTTTTGTTGCTATTATGGCTGGATTTATTATTATTCCTGCCTGCTTCTCTTACGGTATTCAGCCGGATGCTGGTCCTTCCCTGCTGTTTATCACATTGCCAAATGTTTTTAATCACATGTTTTGGGGGCGCATCTGGGGAACTGCATTTTTTGTATTTATGACCTTTGCTTCCATTTCTACAGTAATTGCTGTATTTGAAAATATCTTAAGCTTTTTCATGGATATGGGAAATTGGAGTCGAAAAAAAGCTGTTATTTTCAATGCTTTTACCATTTCTATCTTATCCTTGCCTGCTGTATTAGGATATAATATATGGTCTGATTTCCATCCTTTAGGTGGCAGTTCGAACATTATGGATTTGGAAGATTTCCTGGTTTCCTATAACCTGCTTCCTATTGGAAGTCTGATATTCGTCATGTTCTGTGTGCGTAAAAACGGCTGGGGCTGGGACGGATTCCTTGAAGAAGCTAATACAGGAAAGGGATTAAAGTTCCCAACGGCTATTCGCTTTTACATGTCATATATTTTGCCAATCATTATTATTGTCATTTATTTGAAAGGTTATTATGATACTTTCTTGAACCATGTCCTTTGGCAGAGAATTGCTTGGATGGGATTTGCGGTATTGATTGTAGTGGCTGTGCTGTTCCTTTGCAGTCATAGGCCTACAACTAAGAACCAAGCTTCGAAAAAATAATACGTGTATAAAATCGCTCTACTGTGTGGGTACAGAGGGCGATTTTTTTGTGTTGTGGATAAATTCTGGTTTGTGGAGGTTGTTGAATCATAGTCGCAACCCAGACGTGAATTGGCGGAAGGGACTCCCAAGGGCAACTCAGACTTACACTGTAGGAGAGCCGCTTACTGGCATGGCATATTCCACGCAGACCGAAGCCAACGTTCCGGTGAACTAACTCCCAAGTACGACTAAGACATTCGGGGTGTGGCCCTCATGCCTAAGTCTCCCTA
>JBGVIB010000110.1:0-7750 GCA_045122835.1 Lachnospiraceae bacterium | reverse complement strand
GTTGTCTCAAATTTCTCTACTACAGTGTTGACATCTGTAATAGCCTTCTGTATGCCTTCTTCGCTTTCCTTAGCACTTCCTACTGATTGTTTGGAATTTTCTGAAAGCTCGCGAATGTTGGATGCCACCACAGAGAATCCTCTGCCAGCTTCCCCTGCCCTGGCTGCTTCAATTGCCGCATTCAGTGACAAGAGATTAATCTTTCCGGCTATTTTTTCAACATCCTGAGTCATTACATTGTACCGTTCTACACTTTGGTTAATATTATCCATAGCACCAATAATTTTCTCATTCAACTGATTTAGATCACTCATATGGCTTGCCACATTCTGCATTTCATCTGAACTCTTTACACCAGCATCCCGTATGGTATCCGCCTCTTTCTTAACGCGTTCAATGTTCTGTGTCAATTCACCAAATATCTCTATCAATTCATTGTTCATAGTAAGAACCTTTTCATTTACCTCAGATACTCTGTGACGTTCATCGCGAATTACCTTCAGCATATACTGATAACAATTTTCTTTTTCATTAATACCTGCTGCAACTGCAGTTGCCATTTCATGACAGGTTTTATAACCGCAAGCATGACAATCAAAATGCTGCTCCGATGCAGTATGCTTGCCCATTTCTTCAAACGCCCGCTTGATATCCTGCTCTGTTATTACATCCTCTTTTAGCTTCTTCGACTGGTATGTTCGAATAAAATCATTAAGATTCAGCTTTTTATCAAACTCCGCAAACTGCTGGTCTACACCTTTTTTGGTAAATTGGCTCTTTCTGACCTTACGAGCATTACGTTCTACTGTGTGCATCAGTTCACTTACTTTATAGCGCTGATAATCCACACCAATTGCCGGACCTCCATTACATCCATTTTCACAATTTAGCACATCGAAAACATCTGGCAGCCATTCCTTCTTCTGCTGATTATAAGCATCTAAATCTTCATACAAACGTCCAATTCCCTCTGACGTAATAACCTGCATTTCTGGTGCGTGAACCAAAAGATTTTTCATCAATCCGCCTGGCCGTGGATAAATAGCACCTTCCAGACCTTCATATGCATCAAAATCCTGTTCCCGTTTCAGCGGAATCTGGGACAGCACAATATGCTCCCTTTCAAAATAATTCTGCAAATGCTCCATAGTCACATTATACTGAATCTCTCCAGTATCATGAAACTCATCAATCTTAGCAATGCATGGAGAAATCGCTGCAATCTTTCCTTTAAAGCCAAGTACCTTTCTTAAATAAATGGCAATACAAAGCATTGGACTGTGCACAGGAGAAAGATGTGGAATCAACTCCGGCTTATGGCGCACAATATAATTCACAACTGCAGCACATGGCTGAGAAATCAGCTTCTCCCCCGGATGCTTCTCAAAATACCTAAGATGTGCCCAGGTACATATATCTGCACCAAAACCAACATCATACACATTTTTCACTCCCTGGTTGCGGAGCCACTGCAGCACATGACGCCACTTACCATTAAAAGCTGCCCGAATGGCTGGTGCCACAATTACAGCTATATCATTTCCTCGTTTCACTTCCTGCAAAAAAGTATCTGTATCATCTTCATAGCTTCTTGCCCCATGGGCACACGCCTTGATACAGGCACCACACTTAATACATTTCTCATCATTGATTAAAATCTTTAAATCCCCACTTGCACCCTTCTGTGTAACATTTGCTCCAAAAGCCGGACATTCCCTTACACAGGCATTACATCCTACGCACTTTGATTCATCCACTTGAATAATACTCATTAAAATTCCTCCTATCTCTTATTTAATACCTCATCCGAAACTGTTTCTCACTGTCCCTTCCCACCAACAGTTTATTCATGTTTATTAAAATAATTATAATTTATGTGTCATTTTCTGTCAATAAACACAATAATCCACTCTTTTTCACAATTCTTTTATGACATGCATATATTTTCCTTTCCTGTGCATATATTTACCAATATATGACCTTCAACCAGTACATCGTAAATCAGATAGCCGTTATATTCATTAGAATATTAGTAACTATTCAGAACCAGGACAATACAATCTTGTATTGAGCTAAACTGCACAGTCCGTATGAAATGGTAGTGGTAGCAGGCAAAAATCCATCACCGTATGTGAGTTTTGCAAATCGAAGCAAGCTTCGATTGGATTTTTGCATGCTTTACCGTGCCGGATTTTTATCAAACATTATAAAGTCGCCGAAGCGGCAGAATGAGAGGCATTATGAAAAACGATCGTTTCCACAAACTCATAGAATTTTTTCGACAAACTTCTAACCAGAAAAAATTGGAGTGGTGTATGGCCGCCTGTCTTCTGGTTATTATCACCTATCTTGCCTGTTCTGGTGCCATTATGCCGGCAAAAACAGCAAAGACAGAAAACAACAATACCATTGTTATTGACGCCGGGCATGGGGGCTTCGACCCTGGAAAAATCGGCATTAATGAAGCAAAGGAAAAAGATATCAACCTTGCCATTGCCAAACGGTTAGAAATCTATCTGACAGAAGCAGGCTTCCATGTTGTTATGGTCCGTGACACAGACAAAGGTCTGTATGATGCAGATGCTTCTAATAAAAAAGCTCAGGATATGAAACGCCGTTGCTCCTTAATTAACGAAACCAAACCTTTATTAGCTGTCAGCATTCACCAGAATAGCTATCCGGAAGAAAGCATCCACGGCGCACAGGTATTCTACTACCAGCATTCCACAGAAAGCGAAGCGATTGCAAAATGTCTCCAGGAATCCATGATTACCCATTGTGATCCGGATAATACAAGGAGTGCCAAAGCCAACACCACCTATTATCTGCTTAAGAACACAGAGGCTCCCATTGTCATTGCTGAATGTGGCTTTTTATCTAATTATGAAGAAGCTGAAAAGTTATTGACAGAGGAGTATCAGGACAAAATGGCATATGCTATCTGTCAGGGAATTCTTGCCTATCTGAATGGCAAAAGCCCTTCAACAACCGCCGGGGATACCACCACAGCTGTTTATTGACATGAATGCATCTCTTACCTGTTAAAACGAATTGTAACTATTCAGAACCCCTTGGATTCAAGTAATCATTTATTGCGCAAAACAGAGAATTAAAAAAATTTTTTTCAGTCTGTTATGTACCAAAAACTTCTTTGTCCCATTTGATAATAATCAAGCTGAACGCGATCTTCGTATGATAAAAGTAAAAACGAAAGTTTCAGGCGCTTTAGGAATGAAAATGGAGCAAAGGAATATTGGAACATAATGAGCTATGTCGGAACTGCAAAAAAACATGGGGTAAATGCTTTTACTGCAATCCAGGCAGCATTAAATGATAATCCATATATCATCTTTGAGTAGCTGGGTTCTGAACAGTTACAAAATAATAATGTATTGCCATCGTGCGTACAGATTGGTATGATATAGTAAGAAAGAGGATACTCTAAATTTTAGGAAGGGAGTGCTATACTATGGCAAGAAAATCAGCTAATTTGTATGCAAGAATAGAGCCGGAAGTAAAAGAACAAGCAGAAAGTATACAGGCAACACTGGGGATTCCGGCATCCAATGCAATCAATATGTTTTTTAAACAAATCATTTTAAACGAAGAACTTCCGTTTGAGGTAAAAATTCCTACTACAGGATCTGTAAATGCAGCAGAAATAACAGACGCTGAATTGAATGCAGAGATTGAGAAAGGATATGCAGATATGGCTACTGGAAGAATCAAACCTGCAAGGCAGGCTTTTGCTGACGTTCGCAAAGATTCCGATATATGATTTATGAAACAGACAGCCTAAGAGATTAGAAGAAGAAAATTATAGGAGATAGCATATGGAATTATATCACGGAAGTGGAACAATTGTTGAGTTTCCTGAAATAAGGAAAACAAAGTATACGAAGGATTTTTCATGGGGCTTTTATTGTACAAAAAGTTATGAGCAGGCATATAGATGGGCAGAACGCCGCCATGAGGAAGGTGTTGTTAATATTTATTCATACAGGGCAAATAACGAATTAAAGATTTTGACTTTTGAAAAAATGACAGATGAATGGCTTGACTTTATTGCTGAATGTCGTGCCGGTAAAATTCATGATTATGACATTGTAGAGGGACCAATGGCAGATGATACTATCTGGAATTTTGTGAATGAATATCTAAGTGGAAACATTAGCAGGAATGTATTCTGGGAATATGCCAAGTTCAAGCATCCGACGCACCAGATAAGTTTTCATACATTAAAGGCATTGGATTGTTTAACATTTGAAAGGAGTGAACAAATTCATGGATCAAAAGCGTAAAGATGATATTTATTATGTGTGTACCATGATAGAGTTTGTTGCAAGAGCTACTAATAACAGACGTAAAGATGTTATTAAAAAACTTTCGAAGAAAAATATTGAGCATCAATTGAAAGTTGCAGAAGTTAATCATTGTTTAAGCTATGAGCAAGTTTCAGATGAGTGGATTGAACAGTATGGGATAACTAACGGTTTTTTTGATACCGTAAAGGAATGCAACTATACAGTACCTTCGGTTACTGCCATTGGAAGAGTATACCAACAACTGGTCATAGCAACAACGAAAACAAACGAGGAGGCTCAAGCGATTATTGATGTATTCTCATCATTTATAAGTGATGAAATATCGAATTTTAACTCAAATGTATACTACAGTAGTCCGGATTATTTGAAATGTTCTTATGAAGAAGGTTTTTTACTGGGATAGAGTGTCATATTTCAATGACAATGCAGAACGTATGAAAAAATACTATTCTTCACGATTGCGTTACAGGAGACAGCATAGGTCAAATATCCTTGAGAAGAAAGTGTGAACCAATATTGACAATATCAGTATTCTTGTTTTATAGCGAATAACACTGTGATAAATAACAATGAGGGTGTCCCAAAAGTCATGACATGACTTCTATGATATGTATGATAAAGTAATCAGCAGCTACAAGAATGCTCCATCAAACACACCGAATGACATAAAAAAGAAATACCAAAATAATAAACTAAATCTGCAGGGTTCTATCCAAAACTCCATTGCTGCTGCATATAGAAAAGACAACCCTAAAATTTCCCATTTTTATAACAATGTAAATTACAACGAAGTTCCTATTTGGGCAATTTTTGAAATACTAACAATGGGTGATTTTGGTTATCTTCTTTCCTGTCTGACAATGGATATGCGGGAAAAAATTTCTCGTGCAATTGGGGTATGTGTTTGCGGACACATACTTGGAGGAGTCGGAAAAATCCGGCTCCTCTTTTAGTATTTACTATTTTTGTATCTTTAGCGTTTCAGATTTTGATTGAAATACACCAGAAAACAATATATACTAGAAAAGGAGTTCTTCTTACAAGCTCCTACACTATACACAATCCCCTAGGGAATAATACTTTTGTGCAAGTGTATATTATATTTGTATACTAATGCCGCCCCTGCGGCAGAATAGAGGTTCACATGAATACCCAGTTACTTTCTATTGAAGAAAATGCAGCACAAGTTTATGAAAAAGCTGGAGCTGTATTGAAAAACGGAGGCCTGGTTGCGTTTCCAACAGAAACGGTATATGGTTTAGGTGCCAATGCACTGAATGCTGAGGCAGCTGCCAAAATATATGAGGCAAAAGGACGACCTTCTGACAATCCTCTGATTGTGCACATTGCAGATATTGACGCACTACCTGAGATTGCCAGTATTATATCTGAAAAAGCAAAAAAGCTTTGCGATACATTCTGGCCCGGACCACTTACCATGATTTTTCCAAAAACTGATGTGGTTCCATTAGGTACCACAGGCGGCCTTGACACAGTTGCTGTCCGTATGCCAAATCACCCGGTTGCGTTAGAACTAATCAAAGCAGGCGGAGGCTATATTGCTGCACCAAGTGCCAACACTTCCGGTCGGCCAAGTCCTACAAAAGCGAACCATGTATTGGAGGATTTGTCTGGAAGAATTGAAATGATAATTGATGGTGGTGATGTTGGAATCGGCTTAGAATCAACTATTATAGACATGAGTGTAGAGCCACCAATGATTCTACGTCCCGGCTATATTACCAAAGAAATGCTAGAGGAGGTAATTGGTGAAGTTGCTGTAGATAAAACTATATTAGAACACACCGATACTACTGAAAAACCGAAAGCTCCCGGTATGAAATACAAACATTATGCACCAAAGGGAGAGCTTTTTATTGTAGAGGGTACACCAGATACTGTCATTGCACATATCAACAAGCTTACCTCTGACCAGCTAAAATCTGGTCATACTGTAGGCATTATTGCCACAACAGAGACGATGGCTTTCTACCCGAAGGGAGTAATTGAAATAATTGGTTCTAGAAACGATGAGCTTTCTATTGCCCGGAATCTATATGATGTACTTCGCAAATTTGATGAAGCAGGTGTAGAATTCATTTATTCCGAAAGCTTTTACACCCCACATATTGGACAGGCTATTATGAACCGGCTTTTAAAAGCAGCGGCTCACCGGATTATACAAGTAGATTAAAAAATTTATCATATACGAACTATAAGGAGGACATGTAACATGATATCATTAGGATGCGATCACGGCGGTTTTGATTTGAAACAGCAGGTAATGAAACACTTAGAGGAAAAGGGAATCCCTTACAAGGACTATGGCTGCTACAGCAAGGATTCCTGTGATTATCCGGAATTCGGCATTGCTGCTGCCAAAGCAGTTGCTTCCGGTGAATGCGAAAAAGGAATTGTAATCTGCACAACCGGTATTGGTATTTCCATCTCTGCTAACAAAGTTCCGGGGGTACGTGCAGCACTCTGTACTGATACCTTCTGTGCGAAAATGACAAGACTTCACAACAATGCTAATGTATTAGCTATGGGAGCAGGTGTTGTAGGCCCTAATCTTGCCATGGAAATTGTAGATACTTTTTTAGGAACAGAATTTTCCGGTGAAGAACGCCACCAGAGAAGAATTGACAAGATAGAGCAGGTGTAAATACTGCTCTTTTGTCTGCTTCTAATACGAAAGGAGAAAGGCTACAAACGATGACACAAAAACGTCAAGATTATATCTCATGGGATGAATATTTTATGGGAGTTGCTACTCTTGCAAGTATGCGTTCCAAAGATCCAAATACACAGGTAGGTGCATGTATTGTCAGCAGTGACAACAAAATACTTAGCATTGGTTACAATGGATTTCCTAATGGCTGCTCTGATGATGAATTTCCCTGGAGCAGAACAGGGGAGCCTTTAGAAAGCAAATATGTATATGTCACACATAGCGAACTGAATGCCATCTTAAACTATAGAGGGGGCAGCTTAGAAGGAGCCAAGCTTTATGTTACTCTGTTCCCTTGTAATGAATGTGCCAAAGCCATTATTCAATCCGGCATTAAAGAAGTGGTATATGCTAACGACAAGTACAACGATGCCCCGTCAACTATCGCTGCAAAAAAAATGTTTACAAAGGCCGGCGTTGATTATCATCCATATAATCATACTGGTCGAATAATTACGATTGAAATGTAATGCGTTAAGATAAATTCTGGTTTGTGTAGTTGTTGTATCATATTCGTTACCCGTCCGTGAATTGGCGGAAGGGGCTCCCAGGGGCAACTCAGACTTACACTGCAGGAGAGCCGCTTGCTGGCATGGCATATTCCACGCAGACCGAAGCCAACGTTCCGGTGAACTAACTCCCAAGTACGACTAAGACTCTCAGGAAAGCCTTCGAGCCTAAGTCTCCCTAGGGA
>JBGVIB010000109.1:0-10462 GCA_045122835.1 Lachnospiraceae bacterium | reverse complement strand
GGGCTTCAAATTTTTATTCCCCATTGATATCTGGTACAGTAATTAGAGGGTGTTTGTAACTATTCAGAACAGGACTGTGCTGAACTGCACAGTCCGTATGAAAACGTAGTGGTAGCAGGCCAAAATCCATCACCGTAGGTGTTTCTGCATGAATTTTGGCTTTTAAAAATGAATAAAATTCATATTTAAAATGGTAACCTATGAGGGTACTGAATAGTTACGACAAAACTATATAAAGGAGAAGGTTTATGAACGAGAAAAAAGAATTTAAGCCATATATTCCAGCAGATAAGATTACTCCTGAATTAACAGTAACATCGATTCTCATGGGTATTGTTCTTGCTGTAATATTTGGTGCGGCAAATGCCTACTTAGGGCTTAGAGTAGGTATGACAGTTTCAGCCTCTATCCCGGCAGCAGTTATTGCAATGGGTGTAATTCGTGTTATCATGCGGAAAAATTCCATTCTGGAAAGCAATATGGTGCAGACGATAGGCTCGGCAGGGGAATCCTTGGCTGCCGGTTCCATTTTTACACTTCCAGCATTGTTTCTATGGGCAGCAGAAGGAAGAATGGATAAGCCAAACATGGTTGAGATTACGTTGATTGCATTGTTAGGTGGTATGTTAGGAGTAATTTTCATGATTCCTTTAAGAAATGCATTGATTGTAAAGGAACATGGAATTTTGCCATATCCGGAAGGTAGCGCATGTGCAGAGATTCTCTTAGCAGGAGAAGAAGGCGGTGCAAATGCATCAACTGTATTTGCAGGAATGGGTTTTGCAGCAGTGTTTAAATTGGTTATTGATGGTCTTAAGGTTGTTCCAGGTGAAGTTTCTCTTAAAATCAAGAATTTTAGTGGAGAAATTGGAACTCAGATTTATCCGGCTGTGATGAGTGTGGGATATATATGTGGTCCACGTATTTCTTCCTATATGTTTGCTGGTGGTGTGTTGAGCTGGTTGGTGCTGATTCCAATTATTGTGTTATTCGGTGAACAGTTGGTATTATATCCAGGCACAACAACCATTGGTGAAATGTACGCGACTGGCGGAGCTTCCGCTATCTGGAGTTCGTACATTCGTTATATCGGTGCTGGTGCATTGGCGGCAGGTGGTATCATTAGCTTAATAAAATCCCTTCCCCTTATTGTACGTACTTTCCGTGATGCACTAAAGAGTATGAAAGGGGCTGCGAAAGGGGAGGTGACACGTACATCCAAGGAGCTTAGTATGGGTGTAGTCCTTACAAGTATCGTTGTGATTACTGTGTTAATCTGGCTGGTTCCTGTGATACCAGTCAACTTCTTAGGTGCAATTATTGTTGTAGTGTTTGGCTTTTTCTTTGCTACGGTATCGTCTCGAATGGTAGGGCTTGTTGGAAGTAGTAATAATCCAGTATCTGGTATGGCAATTGCAACACTCCTTATAGCAACAGTTATTTTAAAGTTGACAGGAGATACCGGTGTTCATGGTATGCAAGGAGCGATTGCTATTGGTTCCATTATCTGTATTGTAGCAGCAATTTCAGGTGACACGTCGCAGGATTTAAAGACGGGATACTTGTTAGGGTCAACACCTAAAAAACAGCAGATTGGTGAATTGATAGGCGTTGTAGCTGCTGCACTTGCTATTGGTGTAACATTATATTTGTTAGATAGGGCATTAGGATTTGGTTCAGAGCAGCTTGCTGCACCACAGGCAACCTTGATGAAAATGATTATTGAGGGCGTAATGGAAAGTAATCTTCCATGGGGATTAGTGTTTATAGGTGCATTTTTGGCTATTGTGATTGAAATCCTTGGTATACCGGTTCTGCCATTTGCTATTGGTGTGTATTTGCCAGTTCATTTAAATGCCTGCATTATGGTAGGTGGTATAGTACGTCTTGTATTTGATAAGATGAACCATAAGGAAGAAGAAAAGAAACAGATTGTCAATGATGGAATTTTGTACTGTTCCGGCATGATTGCGGGAGAAGGCTTAACAGGTATTATTCTTGCAATTCTTACTATATTTGGAGTGGATCAGATATTTGATATCTCGAAATATCTGAATGTTCCTGGAATAGTAAGCACTATAGGCAGTCTGATTGTGTTTGCATTAATTATTCTGTCATTGTTGAAATTTTCAATTTGGAAAAAGAGAAAATAAATTATGAAGAAAGAAAAAAAGAAAGCAGAAAATTATTTAGAACGATGTCCTATGAGACCCGAACAAATACAGTGGTCTGTGGATGAAAACCAAATGGTCACGCTGGATATTGAAAACACAGGTTTTTTTAATCGTCTGGCGCAGAAATGTTTTCGCAGACCCAAAGTCAGTCATATTCATTTAGATAAGATGGGAAGCTTTGTATGGCCTTTGATGGATGGTGAGAAGGACATTGTTGCAATTGGCGTCTTAGTGAAAGAACACTTTGGTGATGAGGCGGAGCCCTTGTATGAGCGCCTGGCAAAATTCTTTCATATATTAGATAGTTATTCCTTTGTTGTGTGGAAGTAATGTTTGAAATTTTACTTGCAACAATGTATAATTAGGTTGTTAGTGCATTGTATTGATGATGTATGAGAACGTGTTCGAAAATTGCTTTCTGCAAGAGGTGCGTTGCACTTTGTGGTGAATTTGCGGACACGCTCTAGAATAACAATTATGATAAGTCGATGGAGGGAAACACGATGGAAAAAAAGAACAAGTATGCAGGAACAAAAACAGAGAAGAATCTTTGGGAAGCATTTGCAGGAGAATCACAGGCTAGAAATAAATATACGTATTTCGCATCTGTAGCAAAGAAGGCAGGCTATGAGCAGATAGCAGCATTGTTTTTAAAGACTGCAGAAAATGAAAAAGAACATGCAAAGCTTTGGTTTAAGGCACTTGGTGAATTAGGAGATACTCCGGAAAATTTACTTCATGCAGCAGAAGGCGAAAATGCAGAATGGACTGATATGTACGAAAGAATGGCAAAGGACGCTGAGGAAGAAGGTTTCCCAGAACTTGCAGCACAGTTCAGAGGTGTAGCAGCCATTGAAAAGCTTCACGAAGAAAGATATCGTGCATTGCTCAAGAATGTAGAAACAATGGAGGTATTTAAAAAGAGTGGTGTTACTATGTGGGAATGCCGCAACTGTGGACATGTGGTTGTAGGATTAGAAGCACCAGAAGTATGTCCAGTATGTAATCATCCACAAGCCTTTTTTGAAGTAAGAAGCGAGAATTATTAGTACATCTTTTTTGTTATGTGCCTCTTGTTTTTTCAGACCAAAGAATATGTTGGAGACCTAAAGGCAGATTAGAAAAAATGTCGATGAACTTGTGAGGTAACTTACGGTTTATCGACTTTTTTCTTGTTATATTTTGAGTCAGTGTTAGAAAATTGCGCATTTGTAATTAAGGTAATGGTAATTAAGTTTTTATTTGATAAGATGGATTTTTCAAGGGATGGTATTATTTAAAAAAATATGTTATAATCAGAAAAATGATGAGGTGAACTTACTTCAATTAGATTTTTGTTTTTAACTGTGAATATAATTCATAGTTAAAATAGTGACTTAGGAGGGTACACTAAATCGTTATGAAATTGCAACAAGAAATGGGGGAATGGAAACTGATGAAACGAAAAAGTGAAAATCTATGGCAAAAGGAATGGCAAATCATAACTAAAAAAAATCAAGTATATTTACATAAACACAAGGAGGAAAAGCCATTTTTTCTAAATGAGAAAATAGCCTCCCATGTGCCTGCAAAGTTGCAGGACACCCTGAATCAGGCATTTTTAAAAGCTTTTAAACTGATATATGAAAAGGGAAATGGAATTATTGAAAAGACCTATGGAAAAGAACAACAGGAGCAGAAATTTCAGGTGAATGAATTTACAGTGAACCTGACAGGCAAGCGAAAGGATTTGAAAGCATTTACAAAGCAGGCTGGGAGCAGAAACCGTATCAATCTGCTGCTGTCCGGCGTGGAAGGTATTGGCATGGGGCTGGTAGGCTCCGGCTTGCCTGACATTCCGTTGTTTACAGGTGTACTGCTAAAAAGTATATATGAGATAGCTCTTAGCTTTGGCTATGAATATGAATCTGTAAGAGAACGAATTTTCATCCTAAAAATAATTGAAGGAGCTTTAGAAAGTGGTGAAAATTTAGCAGAAACAGACATAACATTAGATGAAATGATACGTGGTGGTGATGCAGGAATTGATTTGGACAGCCAGATGACACGCACTGCTGAGCGATTATCAGAAGAACTTCTGTATATGAAATTCCTTCAAGGAATCCCGATAGCAGGTGTGGTTGGCGGACTTTCAGATACGGTGTATTTGAAAAAAATTACAGAATATGCCCATCTAAAATATTATAAAAGATTTGTGTATGAGCATATACATATAGAATAAGATAAAATTTATTCCTACAATCAACATATTCTGGTATATAAAATGTGGTGCACACAAATCTAAAAGGAATACACACTGCGTATTTGATACGATGAAGCAAAGCATGCAAGCATATTGCTAATTCTCAAGTGAATGTTTTGTTTTTTATTAGGAGAAATGGAGGGAATACCATGACAGTTGATACAAATAAATACGGTCTTGTCCTTGCAGGCGGTGGTGGAAAGGGTGCCTATCAGGCAGGTGTATTCAAGGCAATGCAGGAACTTGACTTGTCTGATAAAATAGCAGGAATTGCAGGTAGCAGCGTGGGTGCATTGAACATGTGTATGTTTCCCTACAATAAAAATGGACTAGGAGAAACTACATGGAAAGCCATTAGGCAGGATACAATTGTAAAAATTGAACTGGAAATGATAGATGGCAAGGAAGGATTCTCTAAAAGAGATGGTTTGATCCGTTTAATGCGGGAAACAGTAGATTATCATGAACTTTCTGCTTATTCCATTCCTTTGATTGCAACTGTTGTGCGGTATGATGAGGAAGGATTGGGCGAGGGGCAGTTAGAATATCTTACCTTAAATGGAAAACAGCCAGAGGAAATTGAAAAAATTCTCCTTGCATCATCATCTATGCCATGGGTTTACGAGCCTATAAGAATCGGTCCCTATTTATATCGGGATGGTGGACTGAAAGATAATCTTCCAATTAAACCTTTATATGACTTAGGAATCCGCAAATTTATTGTGATCTCCCTAAGCCCGGACAGCCAGATTCATAATGCACAATTCCCGGGAGCAGTATTTTTCCATATCAAGCCATCTCAGAACATAGGGGAACTGTTCGATGGTACTCTTGATTTTTCTCCAGAAGGAGCTGCATATCGGTTTGATTTGGGGTACATAGATGGCAAGAGGGAGTTCTTGTATGTGGATTTGGACGAAAAAGATAAACGGGAATTGGCAGAATTAGATCATATGCAGCTGCAGTCAAAGCGGAAGATGGAAGCAGTAGAAAAAAGAGTGGCAGATTCCTTTGCGGACATCAGTAAATATCTATAAAAGAAAGGAACCAAAATGAAAAAAGAACGAATCCAATATCTGTTGTGCTTTATCCTGTTACTTATGATAGAAATATGCATAGCGGTATATGTGCATGACCAGTTTATTCGACCATATATAGGTGATATCTTGGTAGTAGTAGTCATTTACTGCTTTATAAGAATTTTTTTTCCGAAAGGCATTAAAGGATTGCCTGTAGACATTTTCCTGTTTGCTGTGGTGGTGGAAGTTCTGCAATACATCCATATTGCGGAGATATTAGCGAAAATAGGCATGCCTGATAATATTATTCTTCAAACTGCAATCGGTGCTACATTTGATATGAAAGATATCATATGCTATGGAGTTGGTTGTATATTATTATTAGGATATGAAAAGATAAAAAAATAATTAGCATGCCGCAGACAGCGGCGGAATAGAGGTTACTATGGCTTTTGATGGATTTGTGATTGCGAATTTAGTGAAAAATTTTAATGATACAATAGTAGATGGAAGAATTTATAAAATTGCACAGCCGGAGGCGGACGAGCTGTTACTGACGATTAAAAATGGAAAAAATCAGTACCGCTTATTGCTATCTGCCAGTGCAAGCCTTCCACTTGTTTATTTTACAGACACAAACAAACCAAGTCCTATGACTGCACCGAATTTCTGCATGTTGCTCAGGAAACATATCCAGAATGGACGCATTACAAGCATTACCCAGCCGGGATTGGAGCGTATCATCCGTTTTCAGATTGAGCATTTAGATGAAATGGGGGATTTGCGTCAAAAGTATCTGATTGTGGAAATTATGGGAAAATACAGCAATATTATTTTCTGTAATGAGGAAGATATGATTATTGATAGTATTAAGCATATTTCTGCCCAGATTAGTTCTGTCCGGGAAGTACTGCCGGGGCGTCAGTATTTTATACCGGATACCACGAACAAACAGAATCCATTGGAAATAAGTAAGGAGACTTTTTTAGATACTGTCTGCACAAAGCCATGTGGAAGTGCAAAAGCTTTGTACAGTACACTTACAGGTTTTAGTTCTGCAATGGGTGTTTCGGTATGCTGTGGTGCCGATATTGACAGTGATATGCCTGTGAACGCATTAGATGATAGTCAGAAAGAGTCTCTTTACCAGGCTTTCTGCAGTACTATGAACCATGTGCGAGAGGGTATTTTTTCTCCTGTTATTTATAAAAACGAAAAAGAACCGGTTGAATTTTCTTCCATTCCACTGAAACAATATGAAACCTTGGAAGAACAACTGTATGAAGATATATCAGGTGTGCTGTCTAATTATTTCTCCATGAAGGAAAAAATTACACGTATCAGACAAAAGTCCTCTGACCTGAGAAGGATTGTTCAGACTGCATTAGAGAGAAATGTGAAAAAATATGACTTGCAGTTAAAACAGCTATCTGATACGGAGAAACGTGAAAAGTATAAGGTGTATGGTGAGTTAATCAATACCTATGGTTACAATTTGCCGGAAAATGCAGATAAATTAGAAGCTTTGAATTACTATACAAACGAAATGATTACCATTCCATTGGACAACACCCTGAAACCTTCTGAAAATGCGAAACGCTATTTTGAAAAGTACAACAAATTAAAACGTACCTGTGAGGCTTTGACAGACTTGTGCCAACAGACGAAAGCGGAAATTGAACATTTAGAATCCATCAGCACCGCGCTGGATATTGCCTTATCAGAGGAGGATTTAGTACAGATTAAGGAGGAATTATCAGAATCCGGCTATATCAAAAAGCATTATAAAGGAAAGAAAGTGAAAATCACCAGTAAGCCATTTCACTACATTTCTTCTGATGGATACCATATGTATGTGGGCAAAAACAATTATCAGAATGATGAACTTACTTTTAAATTTGCTTCCGGTGATGACTGGTGGTTCCACGCCAAAGGGATTCCAGGTTCCCATGTTGTTGTAAAAACCAATGGAGATGAACTTCCAGACCGGACTTTTGAGGAGGCTGCAAAGCTTGCCGCTTACTATTCGAAAAATAGAACCAGCGAAAAGGTGGAAATTGATTATATTCAAAAGAAACATGTGAAAAAGCCTGGTGGAGCCAAGCCAGGATTTGTTGTGTATTATACAAATTTCTCGATGGTGATGGATACCGATATATCTGGGATTGAGGTAGTTGCTGATTAAAAATTTAGCACTCACTTCACGAACTTCCCAGTTTTTTCACAATTACCGCCTTGCAACCACCATAAAAACAGTGTATAATCTATTCGAAACATTGGAAAACAGGTAACTATGAGAGTATTGAATAGTTACGAGAATAGCAAAATAAATATTAAACATAAAGGAGTAAGAGTAATGAAAAAACCAGTAGTATTAATGATTCTTGACGGCTACGGCTTAAATGAGAAGAAAGAGGCAAATGCAGTTGCATTAGCAAATACACCAGTAATGGACGAGTTAATGAGTAAGTACCCATGTGTAAAAGGGAATGCAAGTGGTATGGCAGTAGGTCTTCCGGAAGGTCAGATGGGTAATTCAGAAGTTGGTCACTTAAATATGGGTGCCGGACGTATCGTATATCAGGAATTAACCAGAATCACAAAGGAAATTCAGGATGGTGATTTCTTCAAGAATGAAGCATTACTTGCAGCGGTTAAGAATGTAAAAGAAAAAGGTTCTGCACTTCACCTTTGCGGTTTATTATCTGACGGTGGTGTACATAGCCACAACACACATTTATACGGATTGTTAGAGTTAGCAAAGAGAGAGGGCATTGAGAAAGTATACGTTCACTGCTTCTTAGATGGTCGTGATACACCACCAGCATCCGGTAAGGATTTCGTGGAAGAATTAGTAAAGAAAATGGAAGAAATCGGCGTTGGTGAAATCGCTTCTGTGTCCGGTCGTTACTATGCAATGGACAGAGATAACAGATGGGATCGTGTAGAATTAGCTTATAATGCTATGGTAAAAGGCACAGGCAATACAGCAGCTTGCGGTATTTGTGCAGTACAGAATTCATATGATGCAGAAAAGACAGACGAATTCGTAGTTCCTACGGTAATCGAGAAAGATGGCAAGCCGGTAGCGACTGTAAATGATGGCGATTCCGTAATCTTCTTCAACTTCCGTCCAGACCGTGCAAGAGAGCTCACAAGAGCATTTTGTGATGATGCATTTGATGGATTTGCAAGAGATAAGAGAGTAGATGTAACATTTGTATGCTTCACAGAGTATGATGTAACCATTCCTAATAAAACAGTTGCATTCCATAAGGTAGCTATCACAAATACATTTGGTGAATTTTTAGCAGCTAACGGATTAAAGCAGGCAAGAATTGCCGAAACAGAAAAATACGCTCATGTAACATTCTTCTTCAACGGTGGTGTAGAAGAACCAAACGAAGGCGAAGACAGAATCCTTGTTAAGTCTCCAAAGGTTGCAACCTACGATTTAAAACCAGAGATGAGTGCTTATGAAGTATGTGATAAGTTAGTAGGAGCAATTCAGTCAGACAACTATGATGTAATTATTATCAATTTTGCTAATCCGGATATGGTTGGTCACACGGGTGTGGAAGCGGCAGCGATCAAAGCAGTAGAAGCAGTTGATGAATGTGTTGGCAAGACAGTAGAAGCAGTGAAAGAGAAAGATGGTGTACTCTTTATTTGTGCAGACCACGGAAATGCAGAACAGCTTCTTGATTATGAGACAGGTGCTCCATTTACTGCACACACAACAAATGAAGTTCCATTCATTTTAGTAAATTATGATGAAGCGTATACATTAAGAGAGGGCGGATGTTTGGCAGATATTGCCCCAACTTTAATTGAAGTGATGGGTATGACACAGCCGGCTGAAATGACAGGAAAATCTTTATTAATCAAGAAATAATGGATTGATTATGCACCGGGTATTTTTTGTGTTAGACAGAAAATACCCGGTTTTGTACTTTGATTTTAACCACCTTAGTAATGGTATGTATAGGATAGGAAAAGGATTCGTAAACTATATAAGTGTTATGAATCAGTGAAAATAAAAAAGTGAGGAACGGACATGTATAACAAGGCATTTACCCATGGAGGCAAATTCCATGCAGATGATGTTTTTTCTGCTGCCCTTTTAAGAATTTTGAATCCTGCAATTCAGATTGAACGAGGTTTTCAAGTACCGGAAGATTATGACGGCGTTGTGTTTGACATAGGAGGAGGCGAGTTCGACCATCATCAGGCAGATGCAAGGATTCGTGAAAATGGAGTAAAATATGCGGCGTTTGGGCTGCTCTGGGAAAGATATGGTGCAGAATTGATTGGAGAGGAAGAAGCAAAGAGGTTTGATGAGCATTTCATCCAGCCGCTTGACCAGTCCGATAATACTGGTTCTAAGCATATGCTTGCAGAGATGATAAGTCGTTTCAATCCAGGATGGAATGAGGAACGGGATACAGATGAAGGTTTTCTTGAAGCCTTAGATGTGGCAGAGAAAGTGTTGAGACGATATTTAAGCTCTGCCAAAGGAATGACTCTTGCTAAGCAGCTTATGGAGAATGCTGTAAAAACAGCAGAAAATCATATACTCATACTTGACCGCTTTATTCCATGGAAAGACCAGGTATGCAAAGTACCAGACATCTACTATGTAATCTTCCCATCCATGAGAGGAGGCTATAACGCACAAGCCGTGCCAATAAGTGAGGAAACCATAGAGCTTCGCATTCCGTTTCCAGAAGCCTGGCGGGGTAAAGCAAAAGAAGAACTAGTAGAGTTGACAGGCATTTCGGATATAGAATTCTGCCACGCCAGTGGATTCCTGATATCTGCCGGAACTTTAGATTCCATAAAAAAAGCCTGTGAGTTATCTATGAAATCAAGAATATAAGGATAGATGTAACTATTCAGAACCAGGACAATACAAGCTTGTATTGTGCTGAACTGCACAGTCCGTATGAAAACGTAGTGGCAGCAGGCCAAAATCCATCACCGTAGGTGATTCTGCATGGATTTTGGCATGTTATTATGAATGTAAT
>JBGVIB010000108.1:0-2143 GCA_045122835.1 Lachnospiraceae bacterium | reverse complement strand
CTGAAGCTCTGGTAAATGCAATAAAATGATTCCTATAATATTGCTTTCTAATGATTCTGATTTGCATAGTAATCCCAAATACTATTTATATGAGTTCTCGCTGAAGAAGATATGCTCAAATTCAATTTTAAATGATTCAGGTTACCTTGTTCCTGCAACAGCATATTTCGGTTTTCACCACTAATAGCCGACATGAACGCCTGATATGCCTGATTTTTGATTTCATTCTTTTTATAACCTGCCTGAAGGATCTGTGTTTCGCTGGTAGCTTCTTGACCTGTATTTGAATAATAGTTTATCTTTGGTTGAAAATCTATTAATCTAGACCAAATTTCCGTACTTGTTGCCATGAAAATGCTGTGTTTCTCATACGCCTTATCAAGCATTTCCAACTCTTTTTCTTTGGTTAATTCCTGCATACTTGCATCATCTGCAACATAATATTCCAGCTTTCTGTCCGGATTGGCATACTTATCCTCTATGGCATCTTTCATCAGATTATAAGCTGATACCATTTTATTCACATGACAATCAAAGCTATCTGTCTTAACCTCGTCCTGAAATTTAAACTTTGACTTTAAAGCATCCACTTTTTCCTGCAAATAATTCTCGGTTACAAACTCATCCGAAACGGAACCATTGGATAATTCTGATAATATCTTTTCATAATCATTACAATATCCAAAAGAGCTAACAGAGGATAATCTCCTCACCTCTGTTTCTGTTCCAGTTTTAGCAAATGCAGACATCTTATTCTGTAAGGCTTTCCTGCCTTCCTCTGAAATAACAGCCGTATCACTCGAAAGCAATGACTCATACTGCTTTTTTGCCTGCTGCATTTTATTCTTTGTTTTATTGACATCAATCTCATATCTGTCATCCTGACGTGATATGTACATTTCTGAAATACTTATTGACATAGTTTCACTTCCTTCCCTGTGTCAAATTCATTTACCATTTATAAAGTCTTTCCATCCGGATACTGTATCTTAGTATCTGTAAACGCATCCTCCGCGGATACCTTGATATGCCCAGCCTCATCTACAATACATTCTTTACCATACACATTGATTACATCCCCTGTCTGATACCCCTGCTTTTTCCAGTCGGTACGGTTCATGAAATCAATTCTCTTGTCTATATCCACTATGACACCATTTTCTAACAGCATATAATGTCTTGTCCCTGCTCCGGCATCTATGGTGAAATGCCCCTCAGTAATTCCGAATCCGGCAAGTATCTCCTTTTGCTCCTCGTTTGAAAAGCCATAAGTTCCACTTCCCTTTGCTAATCTTGAAATCAGATTACTTGCCTGATGCATTTCCCATCGATAATTGTAACCTGATTTATTCTCGCCTATAGCTTCTGACATGCTTTCAGAATTTGCCCAACCAACATGTCCATTATTTACAGTCCAGGTATAATTTTTCCCATTTTTTGCTGTGTAGCAATAATATCCTTTATTATTTAATATCAGTTTATTGTTCTTAGCCGAGATATTTGGGAGAGTTCCTGCATTTATCTTCGGAATAGCATAGTTTGGAATATACTGTCTTACTCCCCCTATTTTAAACGACAATACTCCTAGCTCTCTCATTTCCGGATTACAGGAACCCATCACAAAGCCTTCACCAAAGTTTATGGCATCCAGCAGAGCCGGCATATTATTGTAATGATCAAAGTAAAAGGAAAAATCACTGGCAGACAGATTTAAAGCGGTATCAAATAGTGCCACAACCGACTCCTTGGAATAAGTTCTCCCGGAATATGAAATATGTACCATATCCCTTTGTCCTTGTCTTCCAGAATTTGATAATATATTTAACGCTCCCTGCGCTCTTTTTACTTTCTGAGCTTCTATACTATACTGTCCTGACTGATAAATATCTGCTACGTTCCTTACCATACCGTTCTCTCTTTCTATTTCTATGCTTTCACATCAAAATTACTTTGCACCACAACATTTTCATTTGTTATTTCCACATTTGTTCCAGTGTTCAGCGCTTTTCTTGCATCATGGTATGCCTCATAATATGCTAATTTTAACGCTGAATGTACTCCCGTTTCTGCTTTTGTTTCTTTCTCATGCCACCCTACCCCTTGAGTGTATGTAAGAACTTCTTCCCCTTCCTCATTATATATA
>JBGVIB010000107.1:0-23747 GCA_045122835.1 Lachnospiraceae bacterium | reverse complement strand
TGTCTTAGTCGGACTTAGGAGTTAGTTCACCGGAACGTTGGCTTCGGTCTGCGTGGAAGTTGCTTCGCCTGCAACCGGCGTCCGGGTAGCGACTATGATTCAACACCCCCACAAACCAGAATTTTCGCTCTCTGGCACAATTTAGCTAAGCTTCTCAATCGCCTTCTTAATTCTGGCAACAGATTCCTCCTTACCCAGAACCTCCATAAGTTCTGTGGCACCACCTGGTGTCATCTGCTTACCTGACATAGCGGTACGAATTGGCCACATAACGAAACCTGTCTTATATTCCTTTTCCTTTGCAAACTCAGATAATTTTGCAAACAAAGCATCATTAGAGAAATCCTCCTGTGCCTCTAACACTGGTAATACTTCCTGTAACAGCTGTAAGGAGTTTTCCTCATTTGTCTTCATCTTCTTATGGCAGTACATAGCATTGTCATATTCCGGTACCTGCTCAAAGAAATCAATGTGCTCCTTAATATCAGGAAATACTTCAATACGTGTCTTTACCATTACTGCAATTTTCTTTAAATCATAATTCTTTGTTACCACTTCCTTGATATATGGTTCAGCCATCTCGTAGAACTTATCAAAATCCATGGTTTTCATATACTCACTGTTCATCCAGCGAAGCTTTGTCATGTCAAATACAGCAGGTGATTTGCTCATATGACGGTAATCAAATGCTTTTACCAGTTCCTCCAAAGAGAAAACCTCCTGATTACCTTCCGGACACCATCCAAGCAATGCCACAAAGTTGATGATAGCTTCTGATAAAAAGCCCTGATCTAATAAATCTTCATAAGATGAATGACCACTTCTCTTGCTTAATTTCTTATGAGTTTCATCTGTAATTAATGGACAATGCACATACACTGGTACATCCCATCCAAATGCTTCATACAGACGATTGTATTTTGGTGCAGAAGAAAGGTACTCGTTACCACGCACGACATGTGTGATATTCATGGTATGATCATCTACTACATTTGCAAAGTTATAAGTAGGATATCCATCAGATTTAATTAAAATCATATCATCTAATTCTGCGTTATCTACTGTAATATCACCATAGATTTCATCATGGAATGTAGTTGTTCCCTCTGTTGGCATATTCTGTCTGATAACAAACGGCTTTCCTGCTGCCAAATTCGCCTCTACTTCTTCCTTTGATAAATGAAGACAATGCTTATCATATACGGTGATTTCCTTGCCATCCTCACCGATACCAGTCTTTAAAGAATCTAAACGTTCCTTATCACAGAAGCAATAATATGCCTCTCCTTTTTCTACTAACTGCTTTGCATACTCCATGTAAATACCAGATGCCATACGCTCGCTCTGTACATATGGTCCAACACCACCGTCTTTGTCCGGACCTTCATCATGTACAAGACCAGCATTTGCAAGTGTACGATATATAATATCAACAGCACCTTCCACATAGCGTTCCTGATCGGTATCTTCAATACGAAGCATGAAATCTCCTCCATCATGCTTTGCAATCAGATACGCATATAACGCTGTTCTTAAATTACCTACATGCATTCTTCCTGTAGGACTTGGTGCAAATCTTGTTCTTGTCTTACTCATTTATGTTTCCCATGCATACCGTTTCATTCACGGCACTGCCCTTTTTTGATTGAAAGCCAGTTTACTGACACCGTTAGGGCCATTATGAACGTGCCAGTACACCAGGGCAGTCTGCATTTCCTTTCCTCGTTTTTGTACTTTCAATCCTTGTTTTTCCATTCGTTTTGAGTATAGTTTGAAAATACCCAGATGTCAAGCTATCTTCCACATAACTCCGGATGTTTTTTTTGATCTCGGACTTATTTTTATACATAGCACTATCTGCTTTCTTGTAAATCTCTATGTAATCTGCTGAATATTCTCCTATTGCATATCCTAACGCAATACTTCATCCAATAGGGCTATCTTTATACTACGAGTATATAAAAAACCTCAGCGCATCTCTACGCCAAGGTTTTCTTCAAATATGCAATCAGTAACTTCCTATCCTACCATTTGCTGTGAAACACAATCTTACGGTAGGTCTGGAACTGACTCCATTTATTCAATAATTCACTATACTCTGCTGTCTGGTATTCTGCCTGTAATGCTGTCAGTTCTGTCTCATTATTCACTGCCTTCTTATTAATGTTATCTGTCAGGGTATTGTACAGATATTCAGTGAACAGATTTCCCTGTAGTGCTGTATCATCTTTACGGAACAGGAACTCATCCTTATCTCCATCTATGATAGTTTCTACCACACCACAAGCAGATGTCATATTGGTAACACGGTCAATTACAATTAATTCACCTAAAGCTTTATGGCTATGGAATTTATCCAATACGATAGGCTGTGATAACACAAGATTACATCTTGCAATTTCATTCTTCTGTAAACGATCAGCCTGCAAATGCTCTCCTGTGTTGACGTCAATTTTATACTGAATCTCTGTCAGTACACCAGGAATTAATTTTGTGCCTGCCTTAATTAAGAATTCCCCGCCTGGTACAAATTCCTTGTCATCCATCCAGAGTAAGCTGACTTCTGCCTGCTTCAATCTGACCGGCAAAACCACGGAAAGTATGGTTTGGACGGCAGACACGCTGTATTGGAAATACAAATCCTGTTTCTGATTTATTGACCACATCTACTTCCTCTAAATAAGGTAGCAATGCTTTTCCCTTATGCCATGGCATATTTGGAGATTTTTCTGTTACATTATCACCTTCTGTAGCAGACAATGGAATCATTGCCACATCCTCTAATGAAAGTTCATCAATCAACTCCTGCAACTCTTTTTCTATCTCATGGTAACGGTCTTCTGAATATTTTTCTAAGTCCATCTTATTGATAGCAAATACAAAGTGACGAATTCCCATTAAACCATCCAGCAAAAGAGAATAATCAATGGCTCCGGCACGACTTCCTACTTTACTATCTAACTCTAATGCCTGCTCCTGATCTGCGTAAAGCAGTTTTGCATCATATAAAATATGACCAATCAATGTAGATTTTCCATCATCCACACTTCCGCAGGTAATAAACTTTAATAATCCTTTCATTAGAAATATCCCTCCCTTTTTCTACGTTCCATACTTCCTGCTGCTTCGTTATCAATCACACGGGAAGTACGTTCAGAGGAAACGGCACTTAATGTTTCTTCAATAATTTCATCTAAAGTAACAGCTTCTGATGGGAACGCACCTGTCAATGGATAGCATCCCAATGTACGGAATCTGACTTTGCGCTGCTCGATTTTTTCTCCCTCACGAAGCTTTAAACGGTCATCATCTACCATGATAATGTTTCCATCACGCTCAATTACCGGGCGCTCCTTTGCAAAATATAATGGCACAATGTCAATATTTTCCCGTCTGATATACTGCCAGATATCCTTTTCTGTCCAATTTGAAATTGGGAATACACGGATACTTTCGCCCTTGTGAATCTGTGTATTGTATAACTTCCACATCTCCGGTCTCTGACTCTTCGGATCCCATGCCTGTGCTTCATTACGGAAAGAGAAAACACGTTCTTTTCCAGACCATATTTCTTTGCCACCGCATCACGAAATTCAATCATTTCATGGAACTTCCATGTGGTATCAATATGTAAAAATGGAAATGGCGGCTTCTCAGGATAAAATTGTTGAAGTATATGGGCAGCTATTATTTTCAAACTGATTCTGCCATTCTGCATCCATCAGATTACCATCTACCAAAGCATTAATATCATCTGCTAATGCCAATGTTACCACATCAGCTTCATTTCCTTCTAACACAGAGCGGGCCTGCTTGCCGGAACCGCCATGGGACTGCACTACAGTTACCTCCTGCCCTGTTTTTTCTTTCCAATATTTTGCAAAGATTTCATTATAACTTTCATACAATTCTCTGGTTGGATCATAAGATACATTGGTAATTTCAATGGTATTCTTTGCATCTCCACCACTGGTTGCTCCCTTATCGGAACCACCACATCCTGCTAAAGCTACAACTGTTGCCAGTGAAAGGGCAGTTGCCCCAAATCTTTTCCATAAATAATTTTTCTTTTTCATAATATCCTCCTGTGAAGGTCTGGATGGTGATGCCGGATGGGAATGAAAATTTCCAATCAGCACATTCTTTTTACTGCGGATGTCTTTCATTACCTGCAGCTGCTCCTCCGGACTCAGACTAAAATGCTCCGGACTTGCATCAATGTTGGTAAGAAGATACACATCTGTTATTACTTTTTTATCGTCTTCTATGTAACCGCCTAACAGGCCACACGCTTCGTTTGGAACGTTTTTCTGGCAATGAGCCAGGATTTTTTCATAATCACTTTTATTCAATACAACCATGATGTTCCTCCTGTTATGATAAACTTATGTTAGTGTTTATCTTCACAAACAACCTGCTCATAATCAATTAATTCGTGGATAGTTGGATTATCTCCGCATATCTTACAATCTGCTACATGATTAGGCAGCTTCACTTTACGGAATTCCTGCTTAATTGCATCATAAGTCAGAAGGTATCCTGTTAATAAGTCTCCAACACCTAAAATATATTTAATAGCTTCCATAGCCTGTAAGCTTCCAATTACACCGCCCATTGCACCAATAACACCTGCCTGCTTACAGGTTGGTACTGCATCCTTTGGTGGCGGATCCTTGAAAATGCATCGATAGCAAGGACCCTGCCCCGGCACATAGGTCATTAACTGTCCCTTGAAACGGATGATTCCTGCATGGCTGAAAGGCTTTCCTGCCATAACGCAGGCATCGTTAATTAGGAATTTTGCCGGGAAATTATCTGTACCATCAACGACAAAATCATAATCCTTAATTAAATCCATGATATTCTCAGAAGTAACAAAGGTACGATAGGTATTCACCTTAACATCCGGATTCATGCTGTTCATGGTTTCTTCTGCTGATTTTACCTTTGCTTTTCCTACATCTGCTGTTCCATGGATAATCTGTCTCTGGAGATTTGATAAATCAACTTCGTCAGCATCAGCAATACCAATGGTACCAACTCCTGCTGCTGCTAAATACATAGCTGCCGGTGCGCCTAATCCTCCGGCACCAATAATTAACACTTTCGCATCTAAAAGTTTTTTCTGTCCTTTCACGCCTACTTCTTTCAAAATAATATGACGTGAATAACGTTCTAACTGTTCATCAGTCATTGCCATTGCTACCACCTCCCATGAAATATAAAAATTCTACAACATCATCTTCTTTTAATACTGCATTTGGCACATCCTCTGATTTTACAAATTCATCATTAATAGAAACAGTAACATACTGTGGTGTCTCCACCTGCTCAATTTCAAATAATTCTGTTAATTTTAAGCCTCCCTCATATTCTTTCTTTTCACCTGCAACTGTAAGTTTCATTTTCACAATTCCTCCCTCTAACAATGTCATTCGCTTTTCGAATGCATCAACTGTAGGATTACTGATACGGGTGTAGGAAAATCCCGGCGCCTTGTTGGCAAATACCTTTGCTAACTGCTCTGCCGTACTTTGTTCAAAGGCACTGGATTGATAAATTGGTGTCAACGTGGCACCAGTATTTTTGTCACCACAAAAACTGTTATGTAACAAAGCTGTATTAAATTTCATGGTTCTCCTCCATTTTGTTACGCCATATTCTTTTCAATTACCTTAATTCCTACTAGTTATATATGTTATAGTCTTATTATAGGATATTTTACCCAAAGTGTTAATCGAAAAAACAAACAGCTGGTTATAAATTTTACCTATAACCAGCTGTCCAGTTCAATCAATCGTAAATGTCTTATTCCTGGCCCCTATCAGACACCCCTTTGCCACATCATATCCTTCAAATATAGAAAAGCCAGAATACTCTTTATATTCTGGCTTTTCTCTTATTACTATGCGGTTATTTTTACAGCTGTGCTGTAACAAAGATATCATAAATTGCGCGAATTGCAGTTTCAAAATCTGTGTTCTTTACACCAATGATAATATTTAACTCACTAGAACCCTGGTCAATCATCTTAACATTGACCTTTGCATGAGCAAGTGCTGCAAAGATTCTGCCAGCTGTACCTCTTGTAGATTTCATTCCACGCCCTACCACAGCGATTAAAGAAAGATCCGATTCTAATTCAATGGAATCCGGCTGTGCAAGGCGATGAATATCTGCCATTACATTCTGCTCTTTCTCCTGAAATTCGTCCTGGTGAACAAATACAGTCATTGTATCAATACCAGATGGCACATGCTCAAAGGAAATACCATTTTCTTCAAATGCCTGTAGTACTTTTCTTCCAAATCCAATCTCAGCATTCATCATATCTTTTTCAATGTTGACCGATACGAATCCCCTTTTACCTGCAATACCAGTGATGGTATACTCTGGAATACGGCATGTGCTTTCCACAATCATAGTACCTGGATCTTCCGGTGCATTTGTATTGCGGATATTAATCGGAATACCCTCCTTACGAACAGGGAATACTGCATCTTCATGAAGTACAGAAGCACCCATATAAGACAACTCTCTTAACTCTCTGTAAGTAATTGTATGGATCACTTCCGGGTTATTGATAATTCTAGGGTCTGCCACTAACATACCGGAAACATCTGTCCAGTTCTCGTAAAGGTTCGCTTTTACTGCCTTTGCCACGATAGAACCTGTAACATCAGAACCACCACGGGAAAATGTCTTTACAACTCCATTATCATATGCACCATAGAAACCAGGAATAACTGCTCTTTCAATTCCTTTTAATTTTGCACTTAAGATTTCATTTGTCTTATCTGCATTGAATGTACCGTCTTCTTTGAAGAAAATTACAGTTGCAGAGTCAATAAATTCATAACCTAAATACTCTGCCATAATGATACCATTTAAGTATTCTCCACGGGAAGCTGCATAATCAATACCAGCTTTCTTTGCGAAATTCTCATCAACAATCTTGAATTCATCTTCTAATGATAAATCCAGTTCAAGTCCTTTAATAATCTCATCATATCTGTTCTTAATTGCAACTAAATTACTGCTGTAATCTTTTCCTTCTTCTGCCAGTTTATAACACTGAAGCAACATATCTGTTACTTTTGTATCAGAAGAAAAACGTTTACCTGGTGCAGAAGGAACCACATATTTTCTGTCCTCATCAGCACAAATAATGTTTTTTACCTTCTTGAACTGTTCTGCGCTAGCTAAAGAGCTGCCTCCAAACTTTACTACTTTTTTCATAACATTCATCTCTCCGTTTACTCAAATATGATGGATTTTAAAATCATGCCATCTTATAATAGGAAACCACGTTTCCGCCAGATAATCAAGTCTTTTTTCATTTTTGTAACATTTAGATAATTTTTTACAAGAAAATAGTCAATCTATCGTCACTAATGCCATCCTCACCTTTTTATTGACACAAACTGCTAATACGGATAAAATGAAGAAAGCAAACATTTCAGTACGGAGGACAAACTCATGACAATAAAAGCAGGCTTTTTTGGTTTCGGACTTATCGGCGGTTCTCTCGCCAAACACATAAGAAAAGCGTATCCTGATGCCACAATTTATGCCTATGATATTGATACAAATGGATTAAACCTTGCCATAGAAGATGGCACGCTGACCGCCTTCTGCAACAGCCCGGATGACAAACGTTTTGGCGAATGTAATTACTTATATCTGTGTACGCCAGTCAGCTTTGCCAAAGACTTTCTCCCTTACATTAAGTCTTATATCAAACCGGATTGCATTTTAACAGACGTGGGAAGCGTAAAAAATGTAATTCATAAAGAAATTAAACAAGCTGGTCTTGGATCTTATTTTATTGGAGCACACCCAATGGCTGGATCCGAAAAATCCGGCTATCAAAACGCTACGGATACATTATTTGAAAATGCCTATTACATATTAACACCAGAAGCAGATACCAGCAAAGACATGTTGGAACGTTACACCACCTTTGTTGCTTCCCTTGGTGCCATTCCGTTAGTACTTAATTATGAAGAACATGACTTTGTTACTGCAGGTATCAGCCACCTTCCACATATTGCAGCCAGCGCCCTGGTCAATTTAGTGGCAGCTAATGACTCAGCAGCGGAACATATGAAGCGAGTTGCCGCAGGCGGTTTTAAGGATATCACCAGAATTGCCTCCTCCTCCCCTATTATGTGGCAGAATATTTGCCTTGCCAACCGCGACGCTGTTCTACAATTGTTAGACAGCTATATTTCTATTTTACAGACCATGCGGGAACAGATTGATAACCAGGACGAACAAGCCATTATCGACTTCTTCTCCTCTGCCCGCACATACCGCAACAATCTGAGTGATGCGAAAAAGGGTGCCATTCACAGTTTTTACGCGATACAATGCGATTTAACTGACCGGGTAGGTGAGATTTCAACTATCACATCCATTCTTGCAGAACATGCATTGAATTTAAAAAACCTTGGTATTCTTCATAACAGAGAAGGAATGGACGGTATTTTACAGTTAGAATTTTATGATGAAGTTACCCTTCACAAAGCAACTGAGGTTTTATCTGAAGCTGGTTTTCCTGTATTTGAAAATTAATGTCTTTCTTATACCACATTACAAAAGCCTCAGTGTAGTAAACCACACTGAGGCTTTTATAATGTAATTATTAAAAAATATATAATTCATTTCATCAGGTTATTTTTCAGTATCATATCAAAGCGTGATGCTATAATTGATTTTTAACATATGCAACAAATTCATCCGGTTGCAACGGCTTTGAGAAATAATAGCCTTGTATATAATTTACCTTTGTCTGCAACAGCTTCTGATATTCTTCTTCCGTCTCAATGCCTTCTGCTACCACATCTAACCCTAACATATCTGCCGTAGCAATTTCATTGCCTACGATAATATGTGCTGTATCAGAATGGAAATAGGCATCCATCATATTTTTATCAAACTTCACAGTACGGAAAGAAAAATCTATCAGGTAAGAACAATTAGAACTTCCTGTTCCATAATCATCCAACGAAAAATAGCAACCTGCCTGCGTCAATTTGTCCATATGTTCTTCCATCAGACTTGTAAATGTCATAGTAATTGTCTCTGTCACCTCAAATTCAATCATCCCAGGTGGCACATCATACTCCTGCATAATCGTAAGGAAACGCTCTGACATATCCTTTTGTATACACTGAATAGCTGATAAATTCACATGAATACGATCAATCCTAAGTTCAGGCCTTGTCTGAATTTCATCCCGGATAAAGATACATACCTTTTCAAAAATGATATATCCCAATTTCACTATCATATTACTTTTTTCTGCAAGTGGAATAAACTCCATAGGCGATATATAATTGCCGTTGTCATCACGAAGTCTTGCCAGTGCTTCAGCACCGGTTACAAACCCATCCTTAATGGAATATATCGGTTGATACACCACTTCTATACTCTTATTTTTTGCAGCTTTATTTAATGCCTGTTCTACTTTAATCTCTTTGTGATAAGCTTCCATCAGTTTCTCATCCGCAAGCAACACATTGGACTGTTTATGCTCCTCTACATAGCGAAGCATATAATCCCGCATATCCCAAAGTTCTTCCAGATTAATGAAATGCTCCGGATAATCAAAAACAATAATCTCCGGACTAAGCTTTAATTCCATGTTGCCAACCTTCCATACATCTTCAAATCGTTTATTAATCCGGTCAACAATTTCACTAACTGGTTTTTTATTTGCTGGCACATAAATAGCAAACTCATTGGCCTCTACCCGGAATGAATCATATTTACTGCCACATTCCCTGAAAAATTTACCAAGCATTTCCGTCAAATCATGGGAAGATTTATTTCCCATTGCCATTCTCAACGAATTCATCTTACTGATTCTCACATACACAATGGAAATCTGATCCCTATTATCCATACAGGAACGGATGATACTTTTCAATGCCTTGCGATTACCTAACTTACTTGTATAATCTGTCATCTCCCCTTGATTCTGCATTGAAAGATAAAGAAGCAACAGAATTATGACATGAACAATCCCCTCTAACATAAGTCCAGGTATACACAATTCAATCCAAAGTGCTCCTAATGCCAGTATTGTGTAAATAACAATTACAATCTTTGTGTACTTTCTTATTCGCTTTATTCCCAGTACAAGTATAACAACTTCCATTAGCAAGTATGCCGCATCATTAATATAAACAAACATGTGGGCACTTCCCTGCTGTATGTTCCCATTTGCATCAACAAAATATAAAAACTGCTTAAATGGTGTCAAAAGAAGTAATATTCCTAAAAACAACACTGGCAAACTTCCTGCCACTGCAAGCTTTTTACGCTCCTTTGCCTTAAGTTCACAGCAAAACAGAGAATAGTAGTAAAACATATAGTAATTAAATCCCTGAAAGCCAAAAACAAAAAATGTCAATATATGTTTTATATGTCTGGGAATATGTACGCCCAGACTATTGTTCACCCCTAAGAACAAATTCACCGCACTGCCCAGAATACACCCAATTAAAAACACCAGAAACAAGCGTGTCCTCATTGATGGAAACTGCTTGTACGCAATAAAATGAACCAGCAACAGGCACATTACCACACATGATGCCAGTTCGTAACTAAAAATATAATTCATTTCCCCCACCCCAAGCTGCAAACAGACGCCAAATTATGTCTGGACAACTATTCACTTTTTCGTTATATTTCACAATTTCAAAAAAACTTAGGGTAATTATATCACAAAAATGACAAAATGTACATATCAATAGTACTAGTTTTTATATTTATTCGCCATCATGAATGTCTTCTTTCGGCTTCTCCAATCCCTCTATCACGATATTATGCTTCTCTGCATAATCCCAGAGTGCTGCATGGATGGCTTCCTCTGCTAACAAGGAACAATGCACTTTAACAGGCGGAAGCCCATCAAGTGCCTCCATAACTGCCTTATTCGTTACCTGCAACGCTTCATATATGGTCTTTCCCATTACTAATTCTGTTGCCATGCTGCTGGTTGCCACTGCGGCACCACAGCCGAAAGTCTTAAATTTACAGTCAGTAATTACCTTTGTATCTTCATCTACTGAAAGATAAATTCTCATAATATCTCCACATTTTGCATTACCTACTGTACCTACACCACTTGCATTTTCAATTTCTCCTACATTTCTTGGATTTGAAAAATGATCCATTACCTTTTCACTATACATTATGCTGTCTCTCCTTTTATAAAATCTTCATACAACGGTGACATACTTCTTAACCGTTCCACAATAGCTGCTAATTTTTCTACTACATAATCAATTTCTTCCTTTGTATTATCTTCCGACAAAGTCAGACGAAGGGAACCATGTGCAATCTCATGAGGAAGACCAATTGCCAATAATACATGAGATGGATCTAACGAACCGGAAGTACATGCTGACCCGCTGGAACCATATATACCGTTCTGGTCTAACAAAATCAACAGCGATTCACCCTCAATAAACCGGAAGCAAAAATTCACATTGTTAGGCAGCCTTGTTGTTCTTGAACCATTTAATTTTGCATATGGAATCGTATCTTCTATTTTTTGAATCAGATAATCACGGAGTTTTGTTTCTTTTTCGATACGCTCCTGCATTGTTTCTTTCGCAAGCTTTGCTGCCACACCTGCGCCAACAATTCCCGGTACATTATGTGTTCCTGCACGACGATGTCTTTCCTGGGCTCCTCCATGAATAAATGCACCAATTTTGATTCCATTTCTAATATACATAATACCAATTCCCTTTGGTCCATTGATTTTATGTCCACTGGCACTGAGCAAATCAATATTCATATCCGTTACAGAAATCGGAATATGTCCGAATGCCTGAACAGCGTCTGTATGGAACAATACTCCATGCTTCTTCGCAATTTCACCAATTTCTTTGATTGGCTGAATTGTTCCGATTTCATTATTTGCTGTCATAACACTTATTAAAATAGTGGTCGGACGGATAGCATTTTCTAATGTTTCTAAATCAATCAAACCATCTGCATCTACATCCAGATACGTCACTTCATACCCATGCTTCTCTAAATATTCACATGTATGCAACACCGCGTGATGTTCAATTTTCGTTGTAATGATATGATTCCCTTTTTCCCGATATGCTTCTACAACTCCTTTAATCGCCCAGTTATCAGATTCACTTCCTCCGGCTGTAAAATAAATTTCCTGGCTTTTTGCATCAATCAAGTCTGCAATCTCCTCTCTAGCATCCTCTACATCGTTTTTACATTTCCCTGCAAAACTGTATACCGAAGACGGATTACTGTACCATTCGGTGAAATATGGCTTCATAGCTTCAAATACTTCTGGCTTCACTGCTGTTGTAGCAGCATTATCTAAATATATGATATCTTTCATAGTTTACACACTCCTTTTAATTCATACTATTTTGATAGGTTTTATTTTATTATAGTACTTTTTTAGTATTTGTCAAGCATAAAAAAGTTCTGTTTGCAGAATGTAAACAAATAGTTCCTGTTCAGACAGGACTTAGCATTCACTGCTAAGTCCATGTGAAAACGTAATACAGGCAAGAAAAAATCCATCACTGAATGTGATGGATTTTTACTCGTTTACCAAAATTTACTTTTCATAAATCGGCTCAAAATCTTCCGGACCATGACCACAGATTGGACAATTAAAATCTGCTGGAAGCTCACTTCCCTCATAAACATAATTGCAAATCTTACAACGCCAGCCCACAATTTTTTTATCCTTCGCCTTTGCTTCCGGCTTTGGCTTTACCTTACTCTGATAATCTGCGTATGTAAGCGGTGAGTTTTCGTTTAATACCTTGGCATCCTCTACCTCTGCAATAAAAAGAGTATGGCTACCCAAATCCTGACTGCTTACCACCTTACAACTAAGTACCGCACAAGCCTGCCAGCCCATATATGGGATTCCATTCCCATCTGTAGGCAACTGGATATCTGCAAACTTATCCACATCCCTTCCTGACTGGAAACCAAAATGCTTAATAGTCTCAAAGGTACAGGTCTGATCTAACATACTAAGGGCAAACACTCCACTTTTCTTTATCAATTCACATGTATAATTTGCATTTATCACTGAAATTGCTACCCTTGTAGGAGTATTTGCTACCTGCATACAGGTATTGGTAATACATCCATTTGTAATATCTCCTGCCTTTGTTGAAAGCATAAAAACGCCATAACTAAGATTATATAACGCCTTATTGTCCATAAAACAATCTCCTTTCTACTGCTTATTCTTATTATCTGTTGCTTTGTGACATATATTAATTCTATATTCATTCGTGATTTTTTGCAACACCTAATATGATGGATTTTACATCCTTATTCCGCCATTTCTTTTCCTAAAAACCTATGACGCTGCATCCAGACTTTGCATCCACTTCTTTTTTCGAAGTACCACAATGGATATTCCAAATCGTATACATTCTTCTAAAGACAAAATAAAATACACATACGGAATTGATAAATTCAGTACAAATGCGGAAATAAGTCCCAATGGTACACCAAATCCCCAGGTTCCAACCATATCAATGATCATTACGTACTTTGTCTTCCCGCCACTTCGGATAATTCCGCCACTTACAATCATATTTAACACTTTAAATGGTGCCACAAATGCATAGGCAATCAGAATTTGTCTTGTCAATGTTTTTACAATAGCTTCCACCTGATAAATTTCAACATAAAATGCACTGGTAGCAATGATGACAAGTGACAACACTACAGAACCCACAAAACCATATAAAATCAATTTTTTTGCAGATTCATAAGCATCATCATACTCTTTATTTCCAAGTTTTTTTCCTATGATAACACTGGCAGCCTGAGATAATCCACAAAGTGCTCCTATCATAAGTCCTTGTATCGGATTAATCAATGTCATTGCGGCGCTGGTATCTGTTCCAATATGCCCATAAATCGCTGCATATACATTTTCACCAAGACTCCACATGAATTCACATATCAAAATCGGAAATAACATTGCTACATATTGTTTCCAATAAAATTCTGATATAATTTCTTCTTCCTGATTCTTTTTCAAAAATTCATTGTGCTTAAATAGCATAACTAGCATAATACAAAAGTTGGCAAGCTGGGAAATTAACGTGGCAATTGCTGCCCCCTTTGCTCCCATTAGCGGAAAGCCAAATTTTCCAAATATCAATATGTAATTCAATCCGGTATTTAGAACTGCGGCTGCAATGCTAGCGTACAACGGAAGCTGTGCTTTTTCCATACATCGAAACAATGTGGATAGTAGTGTTGCTCCTGCAATTGGCAGAAACGTCCCTGCGATAAATTTTAAATATTCTGCTGAAGCAGTGATTGTCTGTGCATCTTTCGTATATAGCCCCATAATCTTTTCCGGAAGCAAAATACATATTCCAGTAAACACTATTGCAAGCCCCAGTGAAATCAATAAGTTAAGATAAAAGCTTCTCTTAATTTCTTTCTTATTATTTTGCCCCATATACTGGGAAATCATAATTCCAGCCACTGCACCTATGGCTGCAACTACCACTGAATAAATAGAAGAAAATTTTCCTGCAAATCCAACAGCTGCAACGCTGACACTGCCAAGCTGTCCAATCATAATCTGATCCACAATACTAAAGGATGACTGCAGCATGGATTGAAGTGCTACTGGAATGGCAAGATTGCATACCATTTTCAAAAAACTTTGTTTTTGCTCCATATTCTTCCTCCCCTTTGGAAATTTATAATTTCATTTTATCGTCACTTCTTTGAAGCTTCAATGGTTAAACGCGTAACCCATTACAAAATTCAAAGGATGTATTTGTATATATTTAACAAAAAAACATAAGTACCATCTTATCCTAGGACAGATAGTATCTTATGTTTTTTTTATTAATGGCACTCCAATCTATATCCTAAGCCTCGGATTGTCTTTATGTATTCGCTTCCTATCTTATCACGTAGGCGACTGATAATCACTCGAATGGTGTTATCATCCACCACATATTGATTTTCCCATGCATATTCATAAATCTGCTCTTTTGTAAATACTCTCCTTGGTTGCCGCATCAACAACTCCAGTACCTTGTATTCCACCTTCGTAAGTTCATAGGTGTTCCCATCCTTTATGACCACACACTCATCACAGTTCAAGCGCAGAGTTCCCACTTCAATTTGATGTTGTTCTATTCCCTCAGTTTCCTGCGCTCCTACTCTTCGCAAATGTGCCCGCACCTTGGCAGCTACCTCCAGAGGCTCGAAGGGCTTTGTGATATAATCATCTGCACCCAAATCAATTCCAAGCACCCGGTCAGACAACTCCACTTTTGCAGATATTACTAGAATCGGTATGTAACGTCCCTTACGCACTTCCTTTATAATCTCATAACCATTTTTACCCGGCATCATAATATCCACGATAGCAAGGTCTATGGATTCTTCCTTTAATATCTGCAACGCAGTTTCTCCATCATTTGCTTCAAAGACCTGATAGTCATTCGCCTCGATATAAATCTTAAGTAAACGAACAATCTCCTTTTCATCATCTGCAATTAATATATTTGCCATAAAGTTCCCTCAGTTCCTTTCTGCTAAAATGCCCAAAACTGATACATATCAAACTTCATTATCACAATGAGCATACAAATTGCCATAAATATTGTTACACCATATTTTACCTTTTCTGCTTTCGTATCTGCAACACCTTTTTTATGCCAACTCATAATTCCCCAAAGCAGGCATACTATTAACACAACAGCCATGAATGCAAAAATTCCACTTTGCACCATATAACCGACTACAGAACCCATATCTCCATAAAGAGTACCATTATTTAATCTCATGAACATAACAAGAAAATCTACAATAATAATTGCCATAATGCCTGACATAGAATAATTCCATTTTCTAAAAGGATGACACCGATCCAGTCCCTTTTTCTTGCGAATTGCTTTTTGAATTGGGGAACAAATGAAGCCGCCACCAACCAGAGTAATGATTCCGTATCCACCGGCTAATAGAAACAATACCATGCATATCAAATTTGTTATTGCTTCGCTTGTATGAATAAAGCTATCGGAAAATCCCCCATAGATATAATCTCCCTCTTGATACCACCAACAATTAAGGTCCTCTTGTGTATATCCTGTAATACTTGTTGCTCCCACAAAAGAAAGTGGGCCCTCTTTTATTGTCCTTGCAACTAAAATTATCCCCTTAGGCACCTCTCGCTCTATACTTGCAAGCTCGGAGTCAGCAAACTTTCCAAAAATCAATTCGTACATATCATAGTTATAGACCTGCTCATGTGCCTGATTGACCATAACAACCATTCCCATACCACTGTCCGGATCAAAGGCAAGCATACTGGAATGATGGAAGGTATTGCCACCATGTCCAATGGTCTCCACGCCTAGCTGATTTGCAAAAAATCCATGATAATTATTAGGTACTCCACTGTCACCATAGTAACTGGTAGCTGTGTACAGTAAATCCAAGGTCTCTTGTTTTTCAAATAAAGGACAGTCAGAATTTTCATTTGGCGTAATTGCCCTTGCATATGTTAGAAAATCCTCCATGGTTCCCGTTGCACTACCCACAGGATAAAGTAAACAATAACTGATTCCTTTCCCCGGTATCTTCTTACCATTAAAATCATACCCCTCGATGTTTTCCCTTTGCTGTTTTACCCAGGTATTATCATCAAGGGTTGCACCTATGGATGTACGCTTCATACCTAGCGGCTCAAAAATATTTTTATGAACATACTCCACATAATCCATTCCACTGATATTCTGCACAATATAAGCTGCCAATGCCGCTCCCCAGTTAGAATATGCAGTCACGGTTCCCGGTTTATAAACCTGCTTAGGCTGATAGGTTTTTAATGCCTCCTCTAAACTGACTACTTCGTCCTCATTGCTGGTCTGTATTCCTAAATACATTTCCTGAAATCCTGCCTGATGATTCATTAAGTCAAGCATTGTAATCTTCTCATCATAGGTCAGATTTGTAAGGAATCCTTCCGGCAAATAGTTTCGTATGTCTTCCTCTAAATCCAGTTTACCCTGTTCCACAAGCTGCATTACATTGATCCAAATCAAGGTCTTACTGACAGAGCCCCAGTCAAATACGGTATTTTCATCTACCACCAATTCGTTTTCTTTGTCTGCATAGCCGAAATAATTCTGATAAATCACACCGTTTTCATCATACACTGCAACACTCATGCCCGCTGTGGTTTCCTTATGCTCTTCCACATGATTTTCGATAGCTGACGGGATGTCGCTGTAGGACATGCCGGATGGTGCTGTTTGTTCTTCTGTAACCAATTCTGCAGCATAAGACGCGACGCCTGTGTGCTGGAACATCATGATACCAATGATGCACGAAATAATTATTTTTTTGATTTTTTTCATAATCATTCTCCTTTTGTAATTTTGAACCCATCATACAAAAGAAATCTTATTTAGAAACATGATTAATATTAACTGAACATTAATTTTGAAAATTTGTAACTATTCCGTACAGGACTTCTACACAGCATTTTGCACCGCACAGCGTGCCGTTGACGCATACCAGAAAAGGAGTTGGCACTTTTCCAACTCCTACTAATATTCTGACTGCTAATTTTATTCTCTTAATTGGAATCTGTCTACTAACGCTTCCATAGTTACTGCCTGTGCTGACAACTCTTCACTGGTTGCAGATGTTTCTTCCGCTGTTGCAGAGTTACTCTGTACTACTTCGGAAATTCTTGCGATTCCTTCATCGGCTTGTTCTATAGATTCCACTTGAGTTTTAAGATTCGCACTTAAATCTCTCGATGTATTGGCAATATCCTTTACGGAAGCAACAACAAGTTCCAATACCTCTGCTGTTTTTAATGCAATCTTACCACCTTCGTCAACCGCAACTTCAGTTTTTTCAATCAATTCTCTCGTACTAACTGCAGATTTCGCACTCTGGTCTGCAAGATTACGAATCTGTTCTGCAACTACCGCAAAACCACGTCCAGCTTCTCCCGCTCTAGCTGCCTCAATAGCTGCATTCAGGCTTAATAAATTTGTCTGAGAAGCAATATCTTCAATTTCTGCGATGATACTACTAATCATATTAGCTGCTTCATTGATGCGGTTCATAGTCGCAATCATATTTTTCATTTCTGTTTGACTGTTTTCAGCAGCCGTTGCACACTCTTCAGCCTGCAGATATGCATTATTCATATCTGCAGAACATCGCTCTAAACCACCTGTCAATTCAGTCATTGTTGCCTGCATTTCTTCAACAGAAGCAGCTTGATCAGTAGAACCTTCCGCTAATGACTGTGCTCCTTCTGATAAATTCACAGAGCCAAGAGCTACTGCCTTGGATGTAGTTCTTACTTCTTTCAATGCTTCATCCATCTTTCGGTTCATCTTTCGAATAGCCATCAATAATCCGTTATACTCGCCTATGTATTCTTCTTCACAAGCAGTTTTCAGATTGTAATTACCATCTGCCATCTGACTTAATAAATTTTCCAAATCTTTAAAAATCATCTGCAGTTTCCTAGTTGTTCCTGAAATAACTGTTACCATATCGCCAACTTCATCATTATCATGATACGTTGGGAATGGAGAAGAAATATCGCCTTTTTCAAAATCAACCATACGCTCACTCAGGTCATTTAATGGTTTTGCAATTCCACTAGCAATCACTACGCTTACTCGTCTAGAAAAAATGATAATAGCGACAACTAAAATCGCCATGAGAATCAAGGAACCATATTCTAATAAGTTGCATATTATTTCCATCTCATGCTCTTTTTCAATATTAACGTTCATCAAATCCAACGTTACCGCATCCAGTTCCTCATATGCTGGTGCCAAATCTGAAAATGCCATATTCTGGGCCATTTCACGCTTCTCTTGATCGGTAGAAGATCCTAGCTCAATAATCTCTGCCTCTACTTTAAAATACGCTTCCAAAGCTTCCTGAATTTTCTTATAAGCGGCATGCCCTTCCGGAGTTACCATTGTTTTCTCAATATCAGCCAAACGTTCGTATGTTTTTTCTTTACGACTATCATGTTTTTCTAACAGCGTGTTAACATTATCCTGATTATCATAACCGATAATACCGCGCATATTAGAACGACATTCTGCATACTCGTTCATAAACAAAGCAATATCTCCCTGTGGTAATGCATAGTTTGTCATCGCATTCTTATAACTTGATGTTACCACTAAAATTGCAATTAGGCCAATAAAGGAAGCTACCGCAGATATAACCGTGACAATGTTAAATGCCTTTTTTAATCTCCGTTCAATCCTCATTCCTTTAAAGCTGAATACCCCCCCTACTGTCTTAGTCTTAGTCTTAGTCTTAGTATTATTATTCATAACACATTCCCTCCTTAGTTGCTCGTAATCTGTTTTTAGTTCCATACTACCCTCTGTCTTCTTTTGTTTTCCTCCCTAGAGCGTGTCCCCAAATTGCTTTCTGCAAAATGTGCGTTCCACTTTGTGTGGAATTTGATATAAATTTAATATGCGTAGTGGTCCACATGTGCTAAATTTATATCAAATTCTACCGCAAAGTGGGGTGTGCAGATTGCAGGAATGAATTTTGGGACACGCTCTAGCACCTTAAATATCTCCATTTGCTATTATACAACATTAATAAGCAAAATACAACTTCTCCTATCATACACTAAGCGGTGAGATGTGCTTGTAACCAATGGTTCTTTTATCAACTTCAACCGCTTCATTGATATGGTTTTCTCATTTTCCGATGAATGAAGAATGCTGTCAACAGGTAAAAAAATACTTCCATCTGACCAGCCCAGAGTCAACATTCTAAATTAATAAATGCATGGGAAAACATAAAGCAGATATAAGAATACATATTATAATAAACAAAACTATCGCAGAACTATTTCTCTTTTCGCTTAAATTTTTATTCCTCCGTAAAATTAAAATTTAGCAAAATGAAGACCACATTTCTCCATAACGTAACCAGATGCTTTGTTCTGTTCCACATTCAGAACCTGTGGAAAAAACGGCACATATGTGTTAGAATATGAATATAATGAACAGATAGATAAACTTCCAAAGTATGGTGTCAAACCAAGATTTGAAAGGTGGTAAGTGATGCAGAATAAAAAAATAGAAATCAGAGAAATTGACAGATACAAGTTGACTTTATTTTGTACTTGTTTGGATTGTGAAAAAATGGGATTGTGACATATAAGCACACACGCCAAGGCAGGCAAGTACAAATACAATCATTGGAACTGATGTAAAGAAATAGAGACAGTTTTCCTTTGTTTCCTTAGTTATATCTGTTTTTAAAGCACTATGATTTTTCTTTCTATACACGAGATAGACAATAGCCGCTACAAGTGACACAACACCTAAAGCAATCTGAATAATTGCACTAACCTCTTTGGTAACAGGCAGTATGCTGAATAACACCAAAACAGAATTATTAAGCAGGTGCAGAAGCATACTGTATCTGATTTTACCTGTTGCCTCGTATATGTAACAGCAAACTACACCCATAAAGCTTGCAAAAAAGAACTGCAAAAAATTAAGATGGATTAGTCCGAAAATAATTGAAGATGTATTACATAACCACACGAAAAACATTACATTAGCATTACAATTTGTATAAGTGTTTTCCAAAGCATAAAAAAACAGCCCCCTATAAATCACATTTCTTAAACGAATGTGTTATATGGAGCTGTTTCTGTTTTTTATTACATACAGTTTGATAAATTGGAATTTATTTTTCTAAAACAAATCGTGCTACTTTAACATTTCCATCCATCTCCATAGACACTATATCAAATCCACATTTTTCTGTATAAAACTTTACATTTTCCTTTTTGTCTATGGGTGTGACTAAGGTAATTTTATCCCAATCCTCGTAGTGTGATGTTACAAATTTAATTGCTTGTGTTCCTATTCCTTTTCCTTGAAACTCTGGAACAACACACAAACAGCCAACTTCGTATACGCCCACTTCTACCTTTTTACAAGAAATACAACCAACTGGTTTGTCATTGAATAGAATAATAAACTTGGGAAAATTCAATATGGATTTCTCCATCATTTCTTTCGTGTGTCCATACGCAGGACATTCACCATATTTAATATAATCACTATAAAACGCAGAATTATATATATCTATTAGCAATTCTGCATCTGTAATATCCGCTTTTCTATATTCAATCTTCATAAATAACACCTCTACAAATTCAAGTTTGTTGTTTTTCCTGAGAGAGCTTTATCACAAAGGCTTTTGTATAGCCTTTTATGCTATCGGTAATATATAGCTTGCCATTGTGAAGCTCGACAATTCGCTTTGATATAGCAAGTCCAAGTCCGCTTCCGTCCTTTTTCTGCCTTGATTCGTCAGAACATTGAAAAGGCTCAAAAATATTTTCATAAGACTCTTTAGGTATTGCTACTCCTGTATCTGCAACGGAAATTAAAATTTCATTCTCCTTTTTCTTTAAGCTCACAAGCAAGCCTATACCCATGTCATTATGCCTGAGTGCATTTGTAATCAGATTGTTTATAACTCTTGAAAACTCCGCTGTATCCACCATAGCCTCAACAGTATCGTCAGGTATATCAATATCAAGATCGATTTTATGCTTCTCAATTTCCGAGTATCTGTCGGCTATTATGTTTCTGAGCACTGCACTTATGTCCTCTTTTTTTAGCGACAGATAATAGCCGTCCGACTCCATTTTTGCATAATGAAACATCTTGAGTATCATATCGTTCATCTGGGTAGATTTGTCGCAGATCAGACGATAAACCGCCTTTTTCTCCTCTTCGCTTACATTGTCTTCTTCAAGTGCCCTTGCAAAACCGAGAACTGAAGCCATAGGATTTTTAAGATCATGAGAAATATTGGCAAATATAATATTTCGCTGTTTTACTTGCTTTTCGGATTCCTCACTTACACATTTACTTACTTTTCTATAAAAATAATATGAACCTGCAAAGAGTATGAGAAGACCTAAAAATACCCCTGCACACTCAATAAACATTTCATCTATTCCGGTAACTTCGCTGATTGAAGGAATGTAATTTATCAGCAAATAAGCCAAATAACCTTCACACACAATCAAGGCAACTGTGGTTATAATATACTGATATATAATTTTCGTTTTAAGACTGTTCATTTAAGCCTCCAGTCTGTAACCAAGTCCACGGATAGTTTTTATCCTGTCACCACCGATTTTGTCCCTTAGTCTGCTGATTGTTACACGGATAGTGTTATCATCCACAACATAAGAGTCATCCCAACCACGCTGAAAAATCTGCTCCTTGGTAAATACTCTGCCAGGACTACAAATAAACATATCCATAAGAACCAGTTCGATTTTTGTTAAGTCAATTATTCTGTCATCAACCTTAAGCTGACAACGATTAAGGTCAAGAGCCAAATCCTTGTGAGTGATGATGTTTTCCTCGGTTTTGCTTTCGGCTAAAGCTCTGCTTTGTCTGCGTAAATGAGCCTTGACTCTTGCAATTACCTCAAGAGGCTCAAAAGGCTTTGTGATATAGTCATCAGCACCAAGCTCAAGACCGATAACTTTATCGTCAAGCTGAACCTTTGCTGAAATAATCATCACAGGAATTTCGTAATCCACACGCAACTTTTTGAGCAATTCATAACCATTCATTCTCGGCATCATTATATCAATAATAGCCAAATCTATGTCAAAGCGTTGCATAATCATATATGCCATTTCACCATCATAAGCCTCGTAAACATTGATGTTTTCCTTTTCAAGAAAGAGCCTTAGCACTGAAATTATTTCTTTTTCATCATCAGCAATCAGCACGTTAAATTTTCTATCCATTCAATTTTCCCACCTTTACAAACCAATTACCGTTAACGGCAAAGATTCTTTTCTTAGTGTTTACGGAGATTTCCTGCTCAGTAACATCCTTACCCATTACACGCACAAGCTTATTTGAGTTTTCGCCGACAACCAAGTAATATGCTCCCATATCAGAAACAAAATCGGCATCATCAACAACTCCCGGAAGAGGTGTAAACAAAGTGATAATCCAATCAAAGACAACTTCCTTTTTGCTTAGCTTCTTTTTTCTCATCAATGCATGAATTTCTTTTGCGTCGCTATATCTTTTAATAATATCTTTGTTATTCATAATTACCTCCACAAATCAAATAATTTTCTTCTGTGGTTACTATAATAAATCCCAAACATTACATCCGTACACAAAAAACATTACATTAACATTACATTTTCAATTATAAACGATTATTCAGTATTTCGCAATTATACATAATCAACGCATAAATTATCATAGCCACCAAATAGTATACGAAACCTATTTGGCGGCTATTCTGTTTAGGTATAAATCAGCTCTTTATTTACTAACTGTTGAAACATATCTTCTGCTCTCTTCATCATTTTCGAAGCCAAACTTCGCAAGATGTTGCGACCTCAGTGTAAATAAAAAGAGAATAACCAGCGACAACCTAATTACTGTTCGTAATTGCTGTTGCCCTAATTATTCCCTTCTTGTTTTTATTCAGTTTCACTTTCTGCCTCTAATAATTTCAAAAATGCTGAAGGTTCACACACCTTAATAGACGATTTCGTATAGTCTTTCACATTTCTAGTTACAATACAATCCATTTCTGAACGAATAGCTGTTTCCACCATAATAGCATCCTCATAATCACTAATTTCAGAAGATATCGCTTTTCGA
>JBGVIB010000106.1:0-16065 GCA_045122835.1 Lachnospiraceae bacterium | reverse complement strand
CGGACAAGCTGTAATAGATGTATTCAAAGCCGCTGAGGAATATTACAACGACAAGCCGGCGTATGATCCTTACCCTACAAAGAGCATTGAACTCCTTGATGGTTCTATGTTGACAGTAAAGCATCCAAGTGATAAGCATTTTAGCGATTACGAAGATTGCTCAGCAGCAGAAATATACCAGTGTTATTCCTATCTACCAAATGAGGATGCCGAATCATCAGCAGATTTTTTTGTGGGAATAGCGGCAGAGCTTGGCTGCGATATATCACCAGATAATATCCGCAGCTTATGGGAAGATGTCTATGGCAAGGCAGATCTCTTTGAAATTCAGGAAGTCAACTATGGAATCTTTAATCTTCGTGTAGAAATGAGAAACAAAAATACTCACAAGATTTCTTATATCCTTCAAATGGAAGACGTTTTGCTTTTAGAGTGCGGAATGGATGTGCATCAACCGAACAGAAGAAAGAAATTAGATGAAAGGCTGGTGGAACTGTTTGAGGAGTTTTCATTAAGCTGTAAGAGATAAAAGTGAAGAAATAATTTCAGCATCGGGGCGAAAATGGTTTAACAATATAAAGCAAAATATATGGTAAATATGTCAATTTTGCAGAAAAAACGACCACTTTTGCATGTTGTATTGAATAAATAACAAAACGATGATACTTTTGTGTTAGAGAGTTAAGAAATTACTTACTTTTATAGCACAATAGCTATCATCGTTTTTTTATATAAAAGAGAAAGGGGGAGTCGGTGATAAAGTATAAGAAGATAGCAGCACATGTGTGCAGGGCAATACCAGAGTTTGCTTTTATACGTGGAACACTTTCAGTTTCACAAGCCTGTGTATTGTGGTTTCACCAGCTTAAGGTGCCAGAAGAAATGAAAGATAAGCGAATTTAGAAGGGGGAAGAAACATGTTTAATAATAGTAAAAATACTCAAAAACCAATCATTCAGGCAAGCGGATATAATGGCAGCGAACCTACCCGTGTCTGCCCAAATTGTGGAGAAGAAAAACCACTTAGTGAATTTGGCTTTAGAAACATGGGGAATGGTCAGATAAGAAATCAATCATGGTGTAAGAACTGTAGATAATACAGGTAAAAAAGAATATTAATAACCGGAGGTGCAGGAATGAATTTTTAAACACGTTGTAGGCATTAATTTTGATTACATTTTTTCCAGAACCACACATAATCACCACATCCACCCTTCCTATATGCTATACTATAACAAATATACCTCTGGAGTGATGACATGAAATACAAAAATGCAAAAGATATTCTTCCGCCGGAACTCATTGAGATGCTGCAGGATTATTATGAGGGCGGTTATTTATATATTCCTCAAAGGACGGCAGCAGCCAAGCGGAAGGAAACAGCTTATAAGGTAGAATTAGAAAAAAGAGACCAGCACATTTATAGGAAATATTTAGAAGGCTGGTCGAGAGAGCAGTTAGTTTCGTTGTATCATTTATCAGAGTCCAGTCTTAGAAGAATTATATTAAAGCAGAAGAGAAGGTATCAGGAAATGAAAGATAATATCAAGGAAATGATTTCACGGTGGGGCGTGGAATGTAACCAGTTAGTGCAGAAAAATCCTGCGGTCTGGGAGGTAAATGGTTCTCATGTGATAAAGATGTATGAGGATAAAGAACAGTTAGAGAGAAATATTGCCATCGTGTCAGCGCTAAATGATTGTGGAATACCAGTTACACAGATGCTTCCAACCACAGAGAAGAAATTTTATGTGGAAAAAGAGAATCAGTACTATATTCTTTATAAAAAATTAGAAGGTAATACCATAACAGAAATACATGATTTAGAAATGGCTTATCAGATGGGGCAAGTGATTGGAAGACTGCATATTGCCTTTAAAGAATGTGAAGAGAAGATAGACTTTTGGAATAATAATTTGCTGGAGGAAATGCAGGGCTGGATACGGGAAATTTTAGAAGCAGATGAGTGGACGATGCTTGCCGAAAATGAATATAAGGAAGTTACAGAAACATTAGAAAAATTAGACAGTCATCTGCCAAAACAATTAATCCATAGAGACATGCATCTGGGAAATTTCTTATTTTCGGATAATCAATTTACAGGTTACATTGACTTTGATTTAAGTCAGAAAAATATAAGGATATTTGATATCTGTTATTTCCTAGCAGGCTTACTTACACAGGAAGAGGGACTTCGTTTACAGAGAAATAAGTGGATGTTAGCGGTAAAAAAAGTAGCAGCTGGTTATGAAAGCGTGACGCCACTTTCTGATGCAGAAAAAGAAGCAATACCATGTGTCATGGAAAGCATAGAAATACTGTTTGCTGCTTATTTTATCAGTGTAAAAGATGTAAAATGTGCCAAAGATGCGGTGGCAGTGTTCCATTATATTCAGGAAAATGAATCCGATATCAGGAAGGCTCTCTATGATTGAATGTAGTATAAATGGTGTAGTGCTTCACTTTTATACGGAACAAGAACTTTTTTCGCCACAACAAGTGGATGAGGGAACTATTACCATGCTTTCTAAAATTGCTTTTCAGCCAGGGCAAAAAGTGTTAGATTTAGGGTGTGGATATGGAATCGTTGGCATATATGCAGCACATTAGAACGGAAGTATGGAAATAAAGCAACTGTTTAGACTGGTACAGCACAAGATTATATAGTGCTGTACCACCCTGTATTCACGAATATCTACAAATTGTAGGTAAAAATCTATCATCTTAAGTGTGTTCTGCCAATGGAAGATAACTATGATTAGATTTTTAAATTATATTGTAATGAAACGTTCCAGAACAGAAAATTCACACAGCGTGAGAATCTATAAATCTTTATTCAACCAATGTCTCTGCTCTCTTTTTCACCGTATTGTCAAAATTCTCAATTTGATGCGCATACTCCTTATCCATATATGCAGAATGGATGAGGAAATCTGCTGTTGCAGTATTATTTGCAATCGGAATATCATAAACCTGTGCAATACGGAGCAAAGCCTTTACATCCGGGTCGTGAGGCTGTGCGGCAAGCGGGTCAGAGAAGAAAATAATCATATCAATTTTCCCTTCTACAATCTTAGCACCAATCTGCTGGTCACCACCAAGAGGACCGCTGTTGTATCCTTTTACCGGAATACCGATACGATCCGTAATCATTCGGGCAGTAGTGCCAGTGCCGCAAAGGTTGTGTTTCTGTAAGATTTCCTTGTTGGCTTCACACCAATCAAGCATTTCCTGTTTCTTGCCATCGTGGGCAACAAGTGCAATGTTTTTTTGTTTTCCAATCACCATAGTCAAGTAATCTACGTTCATAAAAAATACCCCTTTCTGTAATCTGCTGAAATCATTTTAGTACCATAATACATCTCACATCATAGATGTTATATATAATATAATCTTTCGCAAGCAGATTGGCAATACTTTATTGGGAGTGGCATTTTTATGCATTATATTTGCTATTTTCATAAGTTTTCTGTATACTATGGATAAGCTTGGGGATAGTGAAGATTGTGGAGGTGGAAAATGATAAAAACAGTAGGAATTGGAATACAGGATTTTGAAGATATACTGAAAAACGAATGTTTTTATATTGATAAAACTCTTTTTATCAAGGAATGGTGGGAACGTGGAGACAGTGTCACTTTAATTACCCGTCCACGTCGGTTTGGTAAGACTTTGAATATGAGTATGTTGAATCGTTTCTTCTCAATTAAGTATGCAAACAAGGGGGAAATTTTTGAAGGGCTTTCCATCTGGAAGGAGAAAAAATACAGAAAATTACAGGGAACCTATCCTGTTATTAATTTGACCTTTGCTAATGTGAAAGAGAAGAATTACGAATCGGCGAGAATCAGGATTAATCAGATTATTGCAGATTTATATAGTGAACATTACTATTTGTTAGATAGTGGAATTTTAACAGAGATAGATAGGGATTTTTTTAAGTCTGTTGGTGTTGACATGCCGGAAGTGGTAGCAACCATGGCCATTCATAAACTATCGGATTGCTTATATCGTTATTACGGTAAGAAAGTGATTATCCTGTTAGATGAATATGACACACCAATGCAGGAAGCTTATGTTAATGGATTTTGGGATGAATTGGTCAGCTTTACAAGAAGTATGTTTAACGCTGCATTTAAGACTAATCCGTGGCTGGCACGAGGAGTCATGACTGGAATAACGAGAGTGAGTAAGGAGTCGGTTTTCTCTGATTTGAATAATTTGAAAGTGGTAACTACAACTTCAGATGAATATGCTACGTCATTTGGTTTTACAGAATCGGAAGTGTTTGATGCATTAGAAGAATATGGTTTTCGCACAGAAAAAGAACAGGTAAAACATTGGTATGATGGATTTAATTTTGGAAGCCATAAGGATATCTATAATCCGTGGTCAATTTTGAATTTTCTTGATACAGGAACTTATACGACTTACTGGGCGAATACAAGTTCTAACAGTCTGGTTGGAAAGGTGATACGGGAAGGCAACAGCGGTATTAAGGAACAGTTTGAAGAATTGCTGAAAGGGAATCACCTTCACGTGCCTGTAGATGAACAGATTGTCTACAATCAGCTGGATGACAATGAAGATGCGATATGGAGTTTGTTGCTTGCAAGCGGATATTTGAAAGTATTGGATTATGACAGGCTGGATAAGGTGGAATCAGGAAGGGAAGCCTGTTATGAATTAGCATTGACCAATGGGGAAGTTCGGATTATGTTTGAAGGCATGGTTAAGGATTGGTTCAGGAGAACAAAACCTGCTTATAGTGGGTTTATCAAGGCTATGCTTTTGGGGGATCTGGATGCCATGAACGAATATATGAATCAGATTACATGTGAGATATTTAGTAATTTTGATACCGGAAAAAGAGTGTCAACAAAGGCACAGCCGGAGCGTTTTTACCATGGGTTTGTATTGGGTCTGATGGTGGATTTGCAAGCAGACTATATCATTAGCTCTAACAGAGAAAGTGGTTTTGGCAGATATGATGTTATGTTGGAACCAAAGAATCCAAAGAAGAATCCGGCAGTTATTATGGAATTCAAAGTGTTTAATGCTAGAAGAGAGAAAACACTAGAAGATACAGTTTCAGCAGCACTTAATCAGATAGAAGAAAAAGAATACGATATGAAACTGCTGTCAAGGGGGATACCTAAGAATAGAATTTATAAATATGGCTTTGCCTTTGAGGGAAAAACGGTATTGATTGATACGTTGCCCAAAGGCAGAATGAGAGGTGAAAATCATAACCAGACAACTACTTTTTAACACAATAAAAACAGCAGTTGCCGCTATTTTATCAATCCTGCTGGCAACACTGCTTCAATTAGACTTTTCTATATCGACAGGAATTGTAACCATATTAACAATACAGCCAACCAAGAAAGAAACCATAAAAACGGCGTTAGGACGCTTGTACGCATTTATTGTTGCCATGGCAATTGCCTATGTTAGTTTTCAGGTGATTGGATTTACAGTAGAAGCCTATTTGCTATATTTAGTGGTATTTATTTTTGTATGCCAGTTATGCAAATGGCACAGTGCAATTGCAATGGATTCCGTGCTGATATCTCACTTCATTACATTTGGAAATATGGAGTTTGACAGTATCTGTAACGAAGTTACCATATTCGCATTAGGTGTAGGTATTGGTATTATTGCAAATCTGCATTTGCGTAAGCGGGTGAATTATATTGAGGAATTAAAGTCGGGGACAGATGAACAGATTATCCGAATTTTATCCCGCATGTCAAAACGGATTTTGAATCAGGATAAGTCAGATTATAATGGGGATTGCTTTGCAGTCTTAAAAAAGCAGATTCGGACAGCAAAAAATGTGGCAGAGGAGAATTACAACAATCAATTTGGCTCAAGGGATACCTATGATATGGAATATATAAAAATGCGGGAAGAACAGCTACAGATTCTTTATGAAATGTATAAAAATGTGAGAGCAATTCACACCATACCGGGAACAGCAGAGAAAATTTCGGTGTTTCTGCATGAAATGTCAAAAGCCTATCATAGAACCAATACAGGCAAGGAATTGATGGAGCAATTTTTAAAATTGGACGCATCCATGAAAAGTCAGCCTTTACCAGTAGAACGAAAAGAATTTGAGGACAGGGCAAAATTATATGGATTGCTTAGAAATATCGAGGAATTTATCCAGATTAAAATTGATTTTGCAGAAAAATATACAGTAAAAAATTGGAAATAAAATTCATGCTAGAAAAGTATGAGACGGATTGACCTGCCTAAAAATTGTGGTATAATTTTAGGCATGTTGATATTACAGTGGTAGCAAGCAAAAATCCATCACCGTAGGAGGTTTTAGCAATTCAAAGTAAACCTTGATAGGAGCATTTTCTGGTTTATAGTAATAATGGTAACTTATGAAGGAACTGAATGTTTTTAACTATGAATGTAACTAAAGTGATAATCTATAAGCCTACGGAGTAGTTACGAAAATGGAACTGTATATCTAAGCAACTGACGAGAATACAAAGAAAAATGGAGGAGAACATGCAGGTAACGATTACAGACACAGTAAAATACATAGGTGTGGATGATACTACAATTGATTTATTTGAAAGCCAGTATGTGGTGCCGGAAGGAGTGTCTTACAACTCATATGTAATTCTGGACGAAAAAGTGGCAGTGATGGACACCGTGGACAAGCGGGGAATGAAGGAATGGGAAGAAAATTTATTAGCTGCCTTAGATGGGAGGACAGTAGATTATCTTGTAGTGCAGCATTTAGAACCGGACCATGCAGGAAGCATCGCAAGATTAGTGGAGATGTTTCCAGAGGTAACTTTGGTAGGAAATACAAAGACCTTTAGCATGCTTCCGCAGTTTTTTGACTTTTCATTAGAAGGGAAAACGTTAGTTGTCAAAGAAGGGGATACCTTATCTCTTGGACAGCATGAACTTACCTTTGTTATGGCACCAATGGTACATTGGCCGGAAGTTATGGTAACTTATGACAGCAAGGATAAAATTTTATTTTCAGCAGATGGATTTGGAAAGTTTGGTGCATTAGAATTAACAAAGGATAAAGACTGGGCATGTGAAGCAAGAAGATATTACTTTAATATTGTTGGAAAATATGGCGCACCGATACAAGCTTTATTAAAGAAAGCCGCAGGCTTGGATGTTGCATATATCTGCCCTTTGCATGGACCGGTGTTAAGTGAAAATCTTGGTTACTATATAGGCATGTATGATACCTGGAGCAGTTACAAACCGGAAAACGAAGGTGTGTTAATTGCTTACGCTTCCATTCACGGCAATACTGCTAAGGTGGCAGAAAAGCTTGGTGAGATGTTAAAGGAAAAAGGTGTTCCAAAAGTTGTAGTAAGTGATTTGGCAAGAGAGGACATGGCAGAAGTGATAGAGGATGCCTTCCGCTATGACAGAATGATTGTTGCAGCAGCCAGCTATGATGGTGGCGTGTTCCCATGTATGCAGGACTTTTTACATCATTTACAGAGTAAAGCATACCAGAACCGCAAGGTGGCCATCGTGGAAAATGGTTCATGGGCACCAACTGCCGGAAGGGTTATGAAGTCTATTCTTGAAACGATGAAAAATGTAGAAATTGTAGACCAGATGGTTACGATTCGTTCCACTATGAAAGCAGAAGATATGGAGAGCTTAAATAGATTGGTGGATGCAATGGTATAAAAATTATTCACCATAGTTTCGTATTAAAATTATGGAAGTGTTGTAGGTAGCTTTGATAATGGTTACCGGATAGAGAGAAAATGCAAGGGGAGGAGTCTTCTTGCATTTTTTGTTAATAAGGGATAATAGAGAAATTCTGGTTTGTGTAATTGATGTATCATATTCGTTACCCGTCCGCCAATTCACTACCTTATTCAAACCGGTAGAATATATTCTCATATAGCCAGTAAAATGCCACCTGCTTATTAGTATTCTCAGTGGTTTAATCACTGTTTTTCTACGAAAGGTATGCTTATAGTGGTTAAATGCCAAATATGCGCTTGACCAAATTAGTAATTATCCCTATGCAATTTAACACATCTCAGCCCATAATACCTAAGTTGCGATACGCTAGAGGCAATCAGCGTCGCAACTCACGCCTATGATATACAGCCGGTGGCAGGTGCAGAAGGTTCCTAAGCAGACAATTCACGAGCCGCTTTTAGTGGAGGTGAAATCCACTCCTTAGGGAGACTTAGGCATGAGGGCCACACCCCGAATGTCTTAGTCGTACTTAGGAGTTAGTTCACCGGAACGTTGGCTCGGTCTGCGTGGAACCTTCTGCACCTGTCACCGGCGTCCGGTCAGCGACTATGATTAAACACACAAACCAGAATTTAACAACAATATAATGTGCTTTACACATGCTAACATTTCATGATACGATGCCTTTAAATGAATATCACCCAATAAGGATGTGCCCCAAACTATGAAAACAATCGAAATTATTCATAAATTATACGAAACAGAAAACGCAACCCCATCCGAATTAAAGCAACTCCTCACCTGTTCCCAAGAAGACCAGGAAGAACTTAGACAGTTAGCAGAAAACGTAAGACAAATCCACTATGGAAAAGACGTCTACACAAGAGGACTGATAGAATTTACCAACTATTGTAAAAACAACTGTTACTATTGTGGAATCCGATGTGGTAATCAGAACGCAATCAGGTACCGCCTGACAAAAGAGGAGATTTTAGCCTGTTGTAAAGATGGATATGTATTAGGTTTCCGCACCTTTGTCCTACAAGGAGGAGAAGATACTTATTATACAACAGAATATATAGCAGAATTAGTGCAAGAAATAAAAAAAGCACACCCAGACTGCGCCATCACCCTATCCATCGGTGAACATACCTATGAAGATTATAAATGCTGGCGTGAGGCTGGTGCCGATCGTTATCTCCTACGCCATGAGACGGCAGATGATACCCATTACAGGCACCTTCACCCACGGAACATGAACTTAGCCCACAGAAAACAGTGTTTATTCTGGCTGAAAGAGCTAGGATACCAGGTGGGAAGTGGATTTATGGTAGGCTCTCCAGGACAAACACTAGACTGTCTTTTAGAAGATTTGCAGTTTTTGAAAGAGTTAGAACCACATATGATAGGAATTGGTCCATTTATTTCCCATAAAGACACACCTTTTAAGGAAGAACCCTCCGGTACATTAGAACAGACACTTCTTCTCATCAGCGTATTACGTCTTATGTTTCCTTATGCATTGATACCTGCTACAACAGCATTAGGAACCATAGCACCAGACGGACGGGAAAAGGGAATATTAGCAGGTGCCAATGTAGTTATGCCAAATTTATCGCCAGTTTCCGTTCGGAAGCAATATATGTTATATGATAATAAAATCTGCACCGGAGAGGAGGCAGCAGAGTGTCGCGGATGCCTTTCAGGTAGAATGGCAAATATTGGTTATAAGATTGTAACAGATAGAGGCGACTGCTGTAAAAAGTGATTGATTTATGGGCTTATTTATAGTATATTTTCTTATAGACATGAAGAAAATACCAGTATTTTTTCATATAAAATAAACGCTGTTATGTACAGATGAGCTAGAAACAGAGCTTTTTATACATTAGGCAGCAGCATGGAGGTTCGTATGCAGAATACAGTAACAGTTGTAGTGGATGCGATGGGTGGTGATAATGCGCCGGGCGAAATAGTAAAAGGTGCCATTGATGCCGTGAACCAGAGAGAGGAAATCAAAGTCATTCTGGTGGGAGTTGAAGACCGGATTCGTGAAGAATTAAAAAAATATACCTATAAGGAAGAACAGGTTGAAATAAAACATGCCTCAGAAGTGATTGAAACAGGTGAACCACCTGTTATGGCAATCCGCTCTAAGAAAGATTCTTCCATTGTAGTAGGAATGAAAATGGTAAAAGCAGAAGAAGCCGACGCATTTGTATCAGCAGGAAGCACAGGTGCAATTTTAGTAGGTGGGCAGCTTTTAGTAGGAAGAATCAAAGGGGTGGAGAGACCACCATTGGCACCTCTCATTCCAACATCAAAAGGAGTGTCTCTTTTAATCGACTGTGGTGCCAATGTAGATGCACGTTCTTCTCATTTGGTACAGTTTGCAAAGATGGGTTCCCTTTATATGGAAAACGTAGTGGGAATCAAAAACCCTAAAGTAGCCATTGTCAATATTGGTGCTGAAGAAGAAAAAGGAAATATGCTTGTGAAAGAAACGTATCCATTATTAAAAGCATGCCCGGATATCAATTTTGTAGGAAGTATAGAAGCAAGAGATATTCCAAACGGAGATGCAGATGTAATTGTATGCGAAGCATTTGTTGGAAATGTAATCCTTAAGTTATATGAAGGCGTTGGATCTATGTTAAAAAGCAAGATAAAAGAAAGTCTGCTAGCAACTCTCCGGTCCAAACTTGGTGCGTTATTAATTATGCCTTCCTTAAAAAAGACATTAAAGTCCTTTGATGCCTCACAGTATGGTGGTGCACCATTACTGGGATTAAATGGATTGGTGGTAAAGACACATGGCAGTTCAAAAGCATTAGAAGTGACCAATTCCATCATTCAGTGTATCAGCTTCAAAGAGCAACGAATTAATGAAAAGATAAAAGAACGTTTGTAAAAAACAGGATGTAAATTACGAAGGAAGGAGTTCATCATGGAATTTGAAGCATTAAAACGAATCATCGCGGATGTTCTGAACGTAGATGCAGAAGAAATCACAATGGAAACAACCTTTGTGGACGATCTGGGTGCAGATTCCCTTGACATTTTTCAGATTGTAATGGGAATCGAAGAAGAATTTGATATCGAAATTACAAACGAAGATGCAGAACGAATCGTTTCCGTTGGTGATGCTGTAGAGCAGATTCATCAATCCTGCAGCCAGTAAGAGTTGGTTGTTTCAAGTAAGTAGTTGCATAAGCCAGTCTGCTAGAGCGTGTCCCAAAATTCATTCCTGTAATCTGTACGCCCCACTTTGCGATAGAATTTGATATAAATTTAGCACACGTAGCCCACTACGCATACTAAATTTATATCAAATTCCCCACAAAGTGGAACGTACATCTTGCAGAAAGCAATTTGGGGACACGCTCTAGCGAGTGCTTTTGAAATAACTTATATCCTATAACAAAAAAAGAAGGGAGTACATATGAAAGAAAACAAAATGGAAGAACTAGAGAAAATCATTGGCTATCAGTTTAAAGATAAAGAATTACTGACTCTTGCAATGACACACAGCTCCTATGCCAACGAGCACCGTATGCGCCACAAGCACAACGAAAGATTAGAATTTTTAGGAGACGCTGTGTTAGAATTAGTATCAAGTGAATTTCTCTATCATAGAGATGAAAAAATGCCGGAGGGAGACATGACAAAACTCCGTGCAAGTCTTGTTTGCGAACCAACGCTGGCATTTTGTACTAAAGAAATCAATCTGGGCAAATATTTACTGCTAGGAAAAGGTGAGGATTTGACAGGGGGGCGTGGCAGAGATTCCATTCTTTCCGATGCGTTAGAGGCGTTAATTGGGGCAATTTATCTTGATGGTGGTTTTGCTAATGCAAAAGAGTTTATTCTTAAATTCATCTTATCAGATATGGAACATAAGAAGCTCTTTTATGATAGCAAGACTATTTTACAGGAAATGGTGCAGGGCGAGTATAAAGAATCATTGTCCTATGAGCTGATTGGGGAAGAAGGACCGGACCATGATAAAAAATTCATTGTTTCAGCCAAAATCGGAGATGAAGTAATTACTACCGGTTCCGGCAGAACAAAGAAAGCGGCAGAACAGGCAGCTGCCTATGCCGCAATCATAAAGCTGAAAAACAAGGAATAGAAAGGTTAGGACATATGTATTTAAAAGCATTAGAAATACATGGATTCAAATCTTTTGCCAATAAAATCACATTTCAGTTTCACAACGGAATAACCGGTATCGTGGGACCGAACGGAAGTGGTAAAAGTAATGTAGGTGACGCGGTTCGCTGGGTTCTTGGTGAACAGAGTGCGAAACAGCTCCGTGGTTCTAATATGCAGGATATTATTTTTGCTGGAACACAGAATCGTAAGCCAATGGGATATGCCTATGTGGCAATTACGCTGGATAATGCAGACCATAAGCTTCCTGTAGAGTATGAAGAAGTAACGGTGGCAAGACGTGTATACCGTTCCGGTGAAAGTGAATATCTGATTAATGGAACGGCATGCCGTTTGAAAGATGTGCATGAGTTGTTCTTTGACACTGGTATTGGTAAAGAAGGATATTCCATTATCGGACAGGGACAGATTGATAAGATTCTGTCAGGTAAGCCGGAAGAACGCCGTGAGTTGTTTGACGAAGCAGCGGGAATTGTAAAATTCAAGTACCGCAAGCAGACAGCACAGCGAAAATTAAATGATGAGAAGCAAAATTTAGTTCGTATTACAGATATTTTATCAGAGTTAGAAAAGCAGATTGGTCCTTTGGAGAGACAATCAAAGGCAGCTAAGGAATACGTAAAGCTTTTTGGTGAATTGAAAATGAAAGATGCTAATTTGTTCCTGTTAGAAATGGAACGAATGAAGCAGGATATCCGGGAATTAACGGAAAAAATCAGTATTGCTGAGCATGACTTAGAGGAAGCCGGACAGGAATATGAGCGTGCCAAGGTTGCTTATGATGAAACCAATACCCAGTTAGATGCATGTATGGCCCGGATTGAAGAAATCAGTCGTAATCTGAACGAAGCAGAAGTACATTGTGGAAAGTTAGAAGGTCAGATACGTGTTTTGCAGGAACAGATACATACTGTTGAAATGAGTGAGGAACACTATAAGAACCGGGAAGCGGAGATTAAAGCCTCCATTCAGGAGCGAATTCACCAGAAAGCATCCTTAGACGAGGAAAGACAATCCATTCAGACAAAAGTCAGTGGTGCTTCTGAAACTCGTAATGAATTAAATAGCAGATTGAAAGCACTGCAGGAGGAAAAAGTATCATTAAATGATTTGATTGAACAGGGAAAAAATACCATTATCGCATCGTTGAATGATGCCGCTGCAGAAAAATCTAAATTAAGTCGCTATGATACTATCTTAGAGCAGAATCAGATACGTCGTGCAGAGCTGAACCAGAAGCTGTTGTCTGCGAAAAGTGAGGAAGCAGAGCAGGATTCCATTATAGAGAGATTAAGCAAAACCTTAGAAGAAACAATAGGTTTCATGGAAAACTTAGAAAAGCAGATTCAAGAAAAAGAAGAAGCCAGCAAAGTACTTCGTACCCAGATGGAGGAATGCTCGAAGCAGACAGCTGCCCTCAGTGAAGCATATCATAGAGATAAGTCAAAGTTAGATTCTCTTGTAAATCTTACAGAGAGATATGATGGATATGGCAACAGCATTCGTCGTGTCATGGAACAGAAAGATAAACATCCTGGTATTGTTGGTGTTGTAGCCGATATTATCAAAACAGATAAACAATATGAAACGGCTATTGAAACAGCCCTTGGCGGAAGTATTCAGAATATTGTTACAGAGGATGAAAATACAGCAAAGCAGATGATTGCCTTTTTAAAACAGAATAAGGCTGGTCGTGCCACATTTCTTCCGTTGACCAGTATCAGGGGGGCGCAGACTTTTCAGCGCCAGGAAGTGCTGAAGGAGCAGGGAGTTATTGGGCTAGCAGATTCCCTGGTGCAGACAGAGGAAGCATACCGTGCCGTGGCAGTGAACCTGTTAGGCCGTACCGTGGTAGCTGATACCATTGACAATGCCATTGCATTAGCAAGAAAATATAAGTATTCCCTTAGAATTGTAACATTAGAAGGAGAATCTTTAAGCCCGGGTGGTTCTATGACAGGTGGTTCTTTCAAGAATAATAGCAATCTGTTAGGCCGTCGTCGTGAAATTGAAGAATTAGAAGCTGCGGTAAAGAAACATGCCGCATCCCATGCAAAGTGGAAAAAGCAGGGGCAGGAATGTACAGAGCAGTTAACAGGCATTTCAAAGGAATTAGAAGTGTTGAAGAAGGATTTGCAGCAGAAGCAGATTACAAAATCAACAGCAGAAGTGCAGATTAAGCAGGCAAATGATAGAAAAGAAGACAGCATTAACGGAACATCAGACCTTCGCCGTGAAGTATTCCAGATTGAAAATCAGGTGAAGCAGATAAAAGCAGAGAAAAATGAAATTCTCATGCAGATTCAGGCGGCTGAGGAGAACCGGAGTACCACAGAAGAAAAGATTACCGCTTCTAGAGAGATATTAGAGCAGGTATCTCAACAGATTGAGGCTCTCACCAGGGAAGCAGCAGAATCTGAATTATCCTATTCAGAAAGCCAGCAGAAGATACAGTTTATTCGCGAAAATGAAAAGCGTATTGACGCAGAAGTAAAGCAGTTTGAACAGGAATTAGAAAAGCTTGCCAATAACCGTGTAAACCAGAAGGACGAAATCAAGAAAAAAGAAGACGAAATTCAGGTAATTACGGAGCAGATTGCAGAAGGCAGACAAAAGGCTGTGGCGCTGAGGGAAGAAAATGAAAAGGCAGGCAAGGATAAGGAAGTCATCGTTGCAAAGCAGAAGGAATATGTGACATTGCGTGAGCAGATGAACGAAAAGACAGCCGGGTTAGATAAAGAGCTGTACCGCCTGCGAAGCCGTAAGGAAAAGATGGAGGAAGAATCTGACCGTAAGGTAAATTATATGTGGGAATCGTATGAATTGACCTACAGTACAGCAGAGGAACTAAGAAGTGACGAGTTTACCGACAGTGTTGCACTGAAAATGCAGATTGGAGAGTTAAAGGCTGCTATCAAGAAATTAGGCAATGTTAATCCGGATTCCATAGAGGAATACCAGGAAGTTAGTGAGCGTTATGAATTCTTAAAGGCACAACATGAGGATTTAGTAGAATCTGAAAAAGCCTTAGCAGAAATCATTGCTGAGTTAGATAGTGGAATGCGCAAGCAGTTTGAAGAAAAATTCTTAGAAATCAAAGCAGAATTTGACAAAACCTTCAAAGCCTTGTTTGGTGGTGGTCAGGGTATGTTAGAATTATCGGATTCTGAGGATATCTTAGAGGCTGGTATCCGCATTATTGCCCAGCCACCGGGAAAGAAACTTCAGAACATGATGCAGCTATCCGGTGGAGAGAAAGCACTGGCAGCCATTGCACTTTTATTTGCTATTCAGAACTTAAAGCCGTCACCGTTCTGTCTCTTAGATGAGATTGAGGCGGCGTTAGATGAAGCAAACGTAGATAAATTTGCAAAATATTTGCATAAATTGACAAAACATACACAGTTTATTATTATTACACATAGACGTGGTACCATGGCGGTAACAGACCGACTATATGGTATTACCATGCAGGAGAAGGGAATTTCTACCCTTGTATCTGTAAATTTGATTGAAGATGAATTAGATGCATAAATCTAAAAAAGCCGTTTAAGCGGCAGAATGAGAGGAAAAAATGGGATTTTTCAAACGTTTAGCAGAAGGACTTACCAAAACAAGAAATAATATTGTTGCGGGAGTAGAGTCCATTTTTTCCCGTTTCTCAGCAATTGATGATGATTTTTATGAGGAATTGGAAGAAATTCTTGTCATGGGAGATATTGGTATCCGTGCCACAGAACGAATTATTGAAGATTTAAAATCAAAAGTAAAAGCGCAGCGCATTAAAAAGCCGGCAGATTGTAAGGAACTTCTCATCAACAGCATCAAAGAGCAAATGCATGTGGAATCAACAGATTATGAATTTGAGAAACGCCAGTCGGTAGTGTTAATGGTAGGTGTCAATGGTGTGGGAAAAACTACCACTGTTGGCAAGCTTGCCGGAAAATATAAGGCAGAGGGAAAGAAAGTAGTATTGGCAGCTGCTGATACTTTCCGTGCTGCGGCAGGTGAACAGTTATCAGAGTGGGCCAATCGTGCCGGTGTAGATATGATTGGCGGACAGGAAGGTGCTGATCCGGCGGCAGTTGTTTATGATGCGTTGCAGTCAGCTAAGGCACGTAGAGCAGATATTCTTTTATGTGATACCGCAGGAAGACTTCACAATAAGAAAAACTT
>JBGVIB010000105.1:0-56484 GCA_045122835.1 Lachnospiraceae bacterium | reverse complement strand
GCACTTAGGCTGTGTATTTTACAGCCTTAGTGTCCGCTACGTTTGAAGGGAGCGAGAGCGCGTCAAATATAGACTATGTAGTAAGCAGCTATTTGCACAAACAATTCTGACAATTTACGGATGGTTATCACTTTCGCAAATGCCTAAAATTATTCAGACCAGAAAGGAGTGCAACATGAACACGAAAAAGCTTACCACCCTATCACTTCTCACCGCCCTATCCTTAATTCTTTTTATAATAGAATCGGCCATCCCTCCCCTAATCCCTGTTCCGGGAATTAAGTTAGGTCTGGCCAATATTGTTACTTTATTCATTTTGTCCCAAGGCAGCTTTCGGGATGCTGCTATGGTTTTGTTTGTGCGTATTGTCCTGTCCTCTGTTTTTACCGGACAAGCCGTTTACTTTTTGTACAGCTTTGCTGGTGGATTGTGCTGTCTGCTTGCCATGTCTGCCATAAACTGTTTTTTGCAAAAGCGGTTTCTCTACCTTACCAGCATCATTGGTGCCATTTTCCATAATATCGGACAAATCGCAGCAGCCTGCCTGATTGTAGAGTCTTTCACCATGACCGCTTACCTTCCTGTACTGCTTTTAAGCGGCATAGTAACCGGATTTTTTACAGGACTGTGTACTCATTTTCTAAATGCACATTTTCACGTACTTACAATAGCAAATAAATAGCCCCCATCGAAATTACTATCTGTATAATAGCAAATCGAAATACTGTCTGTGTATTGGACCACCCTAGCTGCTTTCTTACATGGTCATGAAGTGGTGTTCTCGTATTCTTAAGAATATGTATCTTTAAGAAACGAAGTAATGCCACTTTTAACAGGCCAAGTCCGCCATCTACAATCAATACAAATGCTACTAAGAGATACAGAAATGGTCTTCCTGTCTTAAGAATTGCAATGCTGATAAAAATACCCATGGCTCTAGAACCGGCATCTCCCATAAGCAGACGGCTTGGGGTGGCATTGTACCAGAGATATCCTAAAATACATACAGCAAATATGAGAATTGTGTAATCAAAGTTACTGTTGCTTCCAATCAATTCACCAATCATATAAATGGTCATGATTGTAATAATGGTCAAAGTTCCTGACAAACCATCCACACCGTCAGAGCAATTCGTTACATTGATGGAAGTCCATACCAAAATCACCGTTAAAACAGCAAATAACACAGGATGAATCTCTATCTGCATATCCAGGCAAGCGATGGTAATGATATTAGAATTGTAGTGCAGATAGGTAATTGCCACCACAATAGCTACCACCAAATCAAGAATACCTTTCTTAAGCTCACCCCATGGTGTCTCTGCCGCATCATCAAAAAAGCCTGTCAGCATTTCCACAGTAATCAGCACAAGATAAATACATAACTCCACATTAAGCTCTCCAAACAGAAGCACCGAAGCCACATACACAAGTACAAAAATAATACCGGCTCCCCTTGGCTTTCCTGCCGACAATGTTCCATCATGGGCAAATGCTCGTCCCATATCCTTTGGCAGAAATGGATGACACTTGTGGGTAATTAGACAAGTTGCTACAAATGCAAATAAAATTCCAACAAATGCAATTATTGGAACATTTTGCGAAAATAACATGTGTATCATTTTTCTTCTCTCTACTTTCCTAATTTTGTTATTCTATTTTAAAAGGATAAAATCCTTTACCATTCTCTACCATAATTGCTTACTTGTCAACGAATTTTTGTCGAAGTTATATATTTATAGTGCATAATTTTTCAGTAGTAAGGCGTCTGAATAAGGCGATGTGGTGGTTAAATGCTAATGCAATATAACATTGGCATTTAACCACAGCAATAATAGTATATGTGTAAATGCCAAAGATATACTAGTGTACTGTACCAAGTACATTAGATACCTGAGTTGCTGCCACAAATACTGCTTCACATAAGCCTGGGCGACTCCGTTAATTCCCTCTGTCGTGCCTCTTACAAAAATATTATTATTTATATTCCAGATTTTAATTGATACGATTTTTCTCTATCCATGCTGTGGCAAAATCAACAATATCTCTCTGCTTCATAAGCGTGATGGTTCCATTTCCTAACACAGCTTTTGAAACAGTACATTCTTTCTCAAAGGCTTCTCCTATCTGATCGAAATCCTCTCCATCAACAAATAATGTTTCATAGGCTTTCCACACCCGTTTCCCACTCTCCATCACTGCACTATGTTCTGTACTGTAGTGTTTTCCCGGATATTCCGCTCTCACATCTGCCAGATGTATGGAAGTGTTCTTATCATAACCTACACCAAGCAACAACACATAGCCATCTAATTCATATAATTTCCCAATTGGGGAACCTTCTCCGAAAATGTTAGAAAGGTCATGATTTTCTGTGAGATAAGCTGCATGTTTCCCAAAAGCAGCTACAGAGCGTGCCGGGTGGTCACTGCGCAGGGCTCCCGGCCATTTTCGGAACATTTCCGCAACGGCTCCCATGGTGTTGGTAGGGGTGATATCTTTATTATACGCAGGCCAGTTATCGCGAATAATCTGCCACCATTCCTCCGGTTCCTCCCAATGCACGCCTGTTTCCGGATCTAAATTCTTCCATGACTGGGTTGGCATCATAATCGTTCCGTTTTCTCCTGCACACTCTAACAATGCTTCAATAACAGTCTGGGCTCCCCCACAGACAAAGCCTAACTTGCTTAATGATGTATGTACCATAATGGCTTGTCCCGGCTTTACTCCTACTGCTTGCAATGCTGATATGATGTCATTTTTTAATACCAATTTTCTATCCATAATAACTCCTTTCTATAATTGTCTATTGTTTATGCAGTATCTATATTTTTCATTATACACATCCTTTATAAGGCTTTCAAAGGTTAAACGCATAACCTTTATACAAAATTAAAAGCTATATTTGTATAATTTCTACAAATATAGCTTTTGTTTTTGAGTGTGAAACTATTTTTTTTCAACCTGTTTCAAGCATGTAACAATCTCCACATGATTCGTAAAACAAAACATATCAACAGGCCAGGCACCCTCTGCCTGGTAGCCCTTCTTACTAAAGTATTCCAAATCTCTTGCCAGTGTCTCTGGGTTGCAGGAAATATATACTACTTTCTCAGGCTTCATCCTGCTTACGGAATCAATAAATTTCTCGGTGCTTCCGCTTCTTGGCGGGTCCATCATAACCACATCCACATGGACCTTTTGCTCCGCTAATTCCTCCATAAAATCTCCGGCATCTTTGCAGTAGAACTGGATATTTTCCACTTTATTTCTTCTGGCGTTGGCAATGGCATCCTTTACCGCTGCCTCATTTAACTCCACACCAATTACCTGCCCTACATGGCGGCTGACAGCCATACCAATAGTACCAATGCCACAATATGCGTCAAGAACGGTTTCCCCGCCGGTAAAGCCTGCCACTTCGATGGCTTTCTTATACAACACCTCTGTCTGCTTTGGGTTTACCTGATAAAAGGATTTTGGCGAAATGCGGAAGGTATAGCCCATTAATTTATCCTCAATATAACCCTTGCCATATAAAACCTTCTCCTTATCCCCCAGCACAAAGGTTGTCTTTTTGTCATTCATGCTCTGGACAATTGTAGTAATTTCCGGATGCTTTTCTACTAACTCTTTCACAAATAGTTTTCCAGATGGAAAAACCGGGGAAGCAGTGACTAATACCACCATAATCTGATTGCTTGAAAATCCCCTGCGCACTAATACATGACGAAGAAAGCCATAACCGGAATCCTCATCATATGTCTTAAGCTTGTATGGACGCAGCATATCCCAGATTGTCTTAATAATCTCCGAAGACTTCTTATCTTCAATCTGACACTGTTCTACCTGAATAATCTTATGAGAGCCCTCCTCATAAATACCATAACAAGGCTTTCTCTTATCGTTCATACCAAATACGGCATGGACTTTATTTCTATAATAATATGGAAAATACATACCACTGATAGGATGTACCGGACAACGCTTCTTAAGCAGTTTCCGAACTTCTCTCTCTTTCATTTCCAATTGTTCTTCATAGGGAATTCCCTGATAGCGGCATCCACCGCATTTTTTTGCATAGCTACATGGTTCCATTTCGTTCTCCTTTATCTTTTTTAATACGTAAAATAATAATTATTTCATTTACAATACATAAGCTATCCCGCTTTATTGTACATGTGGAAAAATCTAAGTGTACTTACTGCACTTACATTTTCCCACATACATCTCAAAAAATTCTGGCATAATATTTTAAAACATTATATTAATTATAGATAACCACAACATCTCTTTCCTGAATCATTGTTTTTCCACTAGGAATAATATTTTCTTCCCCACGCTTGATTACGGCAATCAATACATTTTCTGGCAGGTTCAGGTCGCGAATACTCTTTCCGCACCAATTGTGGCGCCTATCAATTTCTATTTCTTCTAATTGAATATCACTCTTTCCACGATAAGCCGGTACATTTAAGATAAGATTATCCTCTGCTAAAATTACCGTATCTCCTCTTGGAATAATAGTCTCACCATTACGCTTAATCATAAGTGCCAGCGCACCAGTAGGCATTGTTACATCCTGTATCATCTTATTTACCCAGCTATGCCCTACCGGAATGTACATGCGCATCAGCGTCATGGTTTCCTCATCCTGGTAGTCATTAAATGTCTTTCTGACATCCGATTCCTCATCAATCATATCTAACTTCTTTGATACCAGAGGGAGTAACGTTCCCTGTACACCTACAGAAAGTAGTGCCACCAGAAATACGATATGGAAGATATCATGCTCTAATGATACACCACTTGCAATAACTAAAATAGCAAAAACAATAGAAGATGCTCCCCTTAAGCCTGCAAAAGCAACCAGCATACATTGCTGGCTTGATGCTTTAAACGGCTTTAATAAAGCAAACACTGCGATTGGTCTTGCCACAAATAAAAGAAAAGCTGCCACAAGCACTGCTGTTCCTGCCATTGGTACCATCATATGTGGTGTTGCTAACAATCCTAGAAGGAAGAAGATAAGAATCTGGGCAAAATTCGTTACGCCATCAAAAAAGTGCACCAGCACTGTTTTATTTCCAATTTTGCTATTACCAAGGATAATACCTGTCAGATACACACTTAAGTATCCATTTCCGTTAAATAAAATAGGCAGTGCATAAGAAATAATTACTACGGCAATAATAAATATGGTATCCATTCCGTCACTTACAATCCTGCACTTTTTCAAAATGAAGATTGCAAAATATGCCATTGCCACACCAAAGAATACGCCTATTGCAATCTGCATGAGAAACATAAGGCATACATTTTGTCCATCCCCCTGTAAAAGACTAATACCAATTATCGTCAACAGATAGGATACAGGGTCATTACTACCACTTTCAATTTCTAATAGAGAAGCAGTTCCGTCCTTTAAGGACAGCTTTCTTGTTCTTAAAATGGAAAACACAGAAGCCGCATCAGTACAGCTTAATACGGCACCTACGAGAAATCCCTCTACAAAAGAAAACTTCAATACGAAAATGCAGAACGCCGCAGTGAGCATTGCCGTTGCAAGTACCCCCACAGTGGATAATATGACAGAACGTGCTGCCACTGGTTTAGCAGCCGACCATTTGGTACCAAAACCACCATAAAACATAATAAATACAAGTGATATGGAACATACTCTTTCTGTCAAATCATAATTTTCAAATGAAAAATGAAAGATACCATCTATACCACACAATAACCCCACTGCAATAAATAACAGCAGGGATGGTGCCCCAAACCGCTCAGATAAGCGGTTTGCCAACACACAAATTAATATGATAGCACCAACTACCAATAATACCTCATTCAAATTATCACATCCCTTTACTCTATTGTTGAAACACAATTATACATCAACATGGCAATTGTCATAGGACCTACACCACCAGGTACCGGCGTGATAGCGCCTGCAACAGGCTCCACAGATGCAAAATCTACATCACCGCACAATTTGTTATTCTCATCACGATGAATACCAACATCAATGACAGTTGCCCCTTCTTTTACATACTCTGCATCAATCATCATCGGTCTGCCAATGGCTGCTACTAAAATATCAGCTCGCTTAGCTGTTTCTTTCAGATTTTTTGTTTTGGAGTGGCAAATCGTTACTGTACCATTTTCTCTCAGCAACAATGCTGCCATAGGCTTACCTACAATATTGCTTCTGCCAAGAACTACGCACTCTTTTCCTTCGATTTCAATACCGGAACGCTTCAAAAGCTGGATAACACCGGCTGGTGTACAGGACACAAAGCCTTTGCTTCCTACATTCAACGCTCCCACGTTCTGCTCATGAAAACCATCTACATCCTTTTTCGGAGAAATTGCCTGGATAATCTTATTGTCATCTATATGATCCGGAACCGGCAACTGTACGAGAATACCATTCACACTGTCATCCTTATTCAGCTTATCAATCAAAACCAACAATTCTTCCTCTGTTGTTTCCTCCGGTAACTCATAGGATAAGGAACGGATTCCTATGTACTCACATGCTCTTTTCTTATTTCTAACATATACACTGGATGCCGGATCATTACCTACCTGAATGACTGCTAAGGCAATCTCTTTTCCTTCTGCCTTGTAGGAAGCCACTTTTTCCTTTAATTCATCCTTAATTTCCTGTGAAATTCTCTTACCATCGATTAATTGTGCCATGTCTGCCTCCTTATATCATCATATTGTAATCATATTTTTCTAATGCACCCACATTTTAACATACTCTGAAAAGAAATGGAAGTCACACCATAATTCCATTTCGTATTATAACAGGCATTTTCTTTTGATAAATCTGTGTTATGATGAAACAGCAACAAGTTATCAATATATTTCATGTAAAGGGGACACGCTCTAGCACTCATTCTTATTTATTTGCGATTCCATCTTTGTTAAACTGAATACCATATTTCTTACTATATTGATTTATATGAGATAAAATTTTCTTTTTCTTGCTGCCCGTTGCTATTGTTGGTTGAAAATCATTGACATAACTTACCGAACTAAGTGTACACGGAATAATCTGTAACTTTGAGGAATCTAAACGTTCTCCATCTTCAAAAGTAAATGTTATTTGTGCTATCATTGTCTCTTTATCTGCAGGGTTGCGATTTCCGCCGAAACAGAAATTTCCAAGACTATATACAATATAAGCCCCTTTGTATTTTTCTACACCCTGTAGCACATGTGGATGACAGCCGATTACCAAATCAGCCCCCCAGTCAATACATTTGTGTGCAAGATTTGTCTGTGTCTGGTTTGGGTAATAGACTCGCTCAATTCCCCAATGGCAACAGGCAAGAATCAAATCTACCTTTTTCTCTTTTAACTTACGAATTCCCTTCTGTAAATAAGATTCCACTTTCTTTCCATCATATACCTGGTTAACAGAAACATAACCTATCCGAATGCCTTTTACTTTATAAATTCCTACATTATTGTCATAGGCATAGGTAATATTCTCTTTCTTTAATGCTTTCAATGTATCGGCTTCGCCTTGTTTTCCATAATCCATTCTGTGATTATTCCCAAGACTCACCGCTTCTATGGAACCTGCTGTTAAGATTTTGCTGTATTTCGGCTTACCTTTCATATTCCATTCTTTTTTCACCAAGCCATTGGAATTCGTCAGAACTCCTTCAAAATTCACAATTGTCATATCATCTTCTTCAAATACACTTTTTACATTTTTGAAAAAATAATCTTTACCCTTCAAGTCATACTTTTCGTTAAACGTTCCTGCATAACCCTGTTTCTGGTTGTTGCCCAGCGTCACATCACCTGCCATGGAAATAGTAATATTTGTAATTTTTATTGCCTTGACCGGCATACTATCTGCATCTGAAACAGACTCTGTCTTTTTTTGCCCTGTATCCGCTCCCCATACTTGCAAATGATTAGCCGGATAAAATGCTGATAGCAGATATAAGAGAGCAGCCCCTATTATTATTTTCTTCATAATTTTCCCCCATTTCTTACATTTATCTATGTTCATTTTAGCATATGAATTCGCAGTCCACAACCGCATCACGTTTTACAATAAACTGTTGTAATTCCCTCACATATAACAAAAAGGCTCAACCCTTTGTTTATAAGGGTTGAGCCTTTCATTCATGAATGCCGGCGACCGGAATCGAACCGGTACGGGAGGTTAGTCCCGCAGGATTTTAAGTCCTGTGCGTCTGCCAGTTCCGCCACGCCGGCATATCAGGTAATATGAAATTGACCTAATGTACTTCTTATAATAAAGAAGATTGGGCAGAGGTGGATTCGAACCACCGAAGCAAAATGCAGCAGATTTACAGTCTGTCCCCTTTGGCCACTCGGGAATCTGCCCATACATATTTTCTCGGAACATTGTCCCGACAAGATATATTTATACCATAATCTAAAGTATAATGCAAGCTTTTTTTTTAAAATTTTATAAAATTTTTGTAACAGTTCGTTACTGTTCAAACAGGACTTAGCATTCACTGCTAAGTCCATGAGAAAACGTAGTGCAAAATTGCTGTTATTCGGATAATCATTTTGGTAACTAGTCAAGGTGTCAACAGCTACTCTTGCATTTTGTAATAAAATGATGTAATTTACTAGTCTATAAAAATAATTTTCTTATTGTATAATACTTGCAAATAATATAAAATATAAGTTACTGGCATGTTGCAACAGACCGTTCAATAAACAGCCAGATAGTGAGGAGTGTAACTATGAGATTAGAGAATTTTACGCCAATAGAGAGAAAGCTTATTTATATATCCAGTATGCGTCCTGTGCTGGATCGCAAGGCTCTTTTCAGCGATACTACTTCCGGATATCTGACACCGGCAGAACCAGAGGAAAACGAAACTGTATCTATCCGGTTCCGTACTGCTCATAACAATGTGGATGAAGTGTTCCTTGTTATTGACGAGCATAAATATCAAATGAATTTTGAATACACAGAAGGTGTATTTGATTACTATACTATAGATTATCAATTAAGCAACCACATGATTCATTACTATTTTGAAGTCCACACGGGACGACTGACTATATTCTATAACAAGCTTGGTGTGACACGAAATATTGATGATCATTATAACTTCAGCATTAAGCCAGGTTTTCATACACCGGATTGGGCAAAGGGTGCAATTATTTACCAGATATTTGTGGATCGTTTTTACAACGGAGATCCTACCAATGATGTGGAAGACCGTGAATATTATTATATTGGAGACGGCTCTGTTCAGGTAAAAGACTGGTTTCAATATCCTTCCAATATGGATGTGCGTTCTTTCTATGGAGGCGATTTACAGGGTGTGTGGGATAAGTTAGATTATCTTCAGGACTTAGGTGTGGAGGTTATTTACTTCAATCCTCTTTTTGTGTCACCTTCTAATCATAAATACGACAGTCAGGATTACGATTACATCGACCCACATTATGGAAAAATTGTAAAGGACGGGGGACAAAATTTAGCTCCAGGAGACAATGATAACTCCCATGCTTCTAAATATATTACCCGTGTTACAAACAAAGAGAACTTAGAAGCCAGCAACGAATTTTTTGCCCAACTGGTGGAGGAAATTCACAGACGTGGCATGAAAGTTATTCTTGATGGTGTATTTAACCACTGTGGCTCCTTCAATAAATGGTTAGACCGTGAGCGTATTTACGAAGCAAGTGGTGATTACGAACCAGGTGCTTATGTATCCAAGGATAGCCCTTATCACTCATTTTTTAAATTCTACGAGGATAAATGGCCTTGCAACGGAACCTATGACGGCTGGTGGGGACATGATACTCTCCCGAAGCTGAACTATGAAGACTCAGAGGAATTGTATCAGTACATTTTAAACGTTGGGCGCAAATGGGTGTCCCCTCCGTACAATGTAGATGGCTGGCGTTTGGACGTTGCTGCCGACTTAGGTCACAGCAACAGCTTTAACCACCAGTTCTGGCGTGATTTCCGCTCTGCTGTAAAAGAAGCCAACCCAAATGCCATTATTTTAGCGGAGCATTATGGTGATCCATATGATTGGTTACAGGGTGACCAGTGGGATACTATTATGAACTATGATGCCTTTATGGAACCAATTACCTGGTTTTTAACCGGTATGGAAAAACACAGTGATTCTTATCAGGAAGGACAATTTGGTAATCCGGATAATTTCTTCGGTGCCATGCGTTACCATATGGCAAACTTTACCACACCATCTTTACAGACATCCATGAATGAGTTGTCTAACCACGACCATTCCCGTTTCTTAACAAGAACAAACAAAGTGGTGGGACGTATTGAACACTTAGGACCAGAAGCCGCAAATCAAAATGTAAACCCTGCTGTATTCCGTGAAGCAATTGTGATGCAGATGACATGGCCGGGTGCACCTACTATCTACTATGGTGACGAAGTCGGATTATGTGGATTTACTGACCCGGATAACAGACGTACCTATCCATGGGGACGGGAAGATATGGATTTGTTAGAGTTTCACAAGGAAATAATTCAGATTCATAAAAGCCATGAGGTATTCCGCACCGGTTCTCTGAAATTTATTTATGGAGAATACAATCTAATTGCTTATGCACGTTTCACTTCTGAGGAGCAATCTGTTATTGTAATTAATAACAATGATGTAGACAAAGATGTAGAACTTCATGTATGGCAGGCAAACGTGCCTATGAACTGCCAGATGAAGCGATTATTACTTACAACCGGCAGCTATTATTGCTGCGGTTCTGTAGATTATTCTGTATATGAGGGACATTTATCCATCCATATGCAAGCAAATTCAGCAATTGTTCTGTACCACAAGAACAAAGAACATATGGACAATGTGTAGATAGAAAAATTAATGTATTCAAAATGAACTTGTAAAATTGCACAAAAACAGATGTTGTTTTTTGTCAATTTTGTGCAGACTTATTCGTTATTATTTGCTATAATAATACTTGTAAAAACCCCCCAATACATTATAAAGTTTTTGCTACACCCCATAAAAAGAAATACCTTCTCCAAAAAAGCCGGATGCAATATGCATCCGGCCTTTTTATGCTTCAAATAAAGCTTCAAATTCTTCTTTATTAATCTTTTCTTTTTCTAACAATAACTGTGCACATTTTTCTAATACATTGCGGTTATCATCTAAGATTTCTTTGGCCCTTGCATAGCACTGGTCAATAATACGTTTTACTTCCTTATCAATGAGTCCGGCAATATTTTCGCTATAGCTCTTTGTCTGTGCTAAGTCTCTACCGATAAATACTTCATCGCCATCGCTGTCATAATTGATTAATCCTAACTCATCAGACATACCATACTTCGTAACCATAGCTCTTGCCATCTGTGTTGCCTGTTTGATATCCTGGGAAGCCCCTGTTGTAATATCGTCAAATATCATTTCCTCGGCAATTCTTCCACCTAAAGATACTACAATATCCTGAAGCATTTTCCCCTTGGTATTAAACATTTCATCCTTCTCAGGAAGCGGCATGGTATAACCGGCTGCCCCTGTACCAGTAGGAATAATAGATACGGTATATACCGGTCCTACATCCGGAAGCACATGGAATAAAATCGCATGACCAGCTTCATGATAAGCAGTAATCCGCTTTTCCTTTTCAGAGATAATACGGCTTCTCTTTTCTGCACCGATACCAACCTTAATAAATGCCTGATTAATATCAGCCTGACGAATATATCCATTACTCTGCTTTGCTGCATAAATAGCGGCTTCGTTCATAAGATTTTCCAAATCCGCACCTGTAAATCCTGCTGTTGTCTGGGCAATCTGTGTTAAATCCACATCATCACCAAGAGGTTTATTTTTCACATGAACTTTAAGAATTTCTTCTCTGCCCTTCACATCCGGACGACCTACACCAATCTTTCGGTCAAAACGTCCCGGACGAAGAATGGCCGGGTCTAAGATATCCACACGGTTAGTAGCCGCCATAACAATAATACCCTGATTTACACCAAAACCGTCCATTTCCACTAACATCTGGTTCAAGGTCTGCTCGCGCTCGTCATGACCGCCTCCCATACCAGTTCCACGTCTTCTTGCCACTGCATCAATCTCATCAATAAAAATGATGCATGGTGCATTCTTCTTTGCTTCCTCGAACAAATCTCTTACACGGGAAGCACCTACACCAACAAACATTTCTACGAAGTCAGAACCGGAAATGCTAAAGAAAGGAACCCCTGCTTCACCGGCAACTGCCTTAGCAAGTAAAGTCTTACCTGTACCAGGAGGACCTACCAACAAAACACCTTTCGGAATTCTTGCACCTAATCTTGTATACTTTGCAGGAGCCTTTAAGAAATCGACAATTTCTGCTAATTCCTCTTTTTCCTCCTCAAGACCGGCTACCTGTGCAAAGGTAACCAATTTACTTGCATCAGTAGTAAGTTTTGCACGGCTCTTTCCAAAGTTCATCATCTTATTATTGCCACTGTTACCACCTGCCTGGGTATTTAACAATCCAACAACAAGAATAATAACACCGATACCTATCGCACATGGAAGAAGTATCTTAATCAGCCAGCTTTCCTTCGGTACATCCTCCAAGGTATATGCTGTAAAATCATTTTCCATCAGCATCTGTTCAATCTCATGAACATCTGTTGTGTAAAATTCATACATGGTGTTGCCTTCTAAATACACTTCCACCCGACCAGTAGGATGCTCTTGATTCTGGTACAATTCCACCTTTACTACCTTGCCCTCTTTAAAATCACTTACAAAGTCAGTTGTATTGTAGGATGTGGCATTGGTTAGTGAATTGCTCACCAGATACCATATTAAGAATGCTGCCACAATAAGAACTAAATAAAAGCTTAGTCCATGATACTTATTCGTTTTCAACTATCTACCCTCTCTTTCCTCACTTATTCGGAATCTATGATTCCTTCTCTATTTCAACCACTCCAATAAATGGGAGATTGCGATATTTCTGCTGATAATCTAAGCCGTAACCTACCACAAATTCGTCAGGTATCTGAAAACAGGTATAATCCATCTTCACATCCTTCACACGGCGCTCCGGCTTGTCAAGCAGTGTACACAGCTTAATGCTGTTTGGATTCCTGTTCTTAAGTAGCTCTAAAAGATGGCTTAATGTTCTTCCTGAATCCACAATATCCTCCACTACTAACACATCTTTCCCAGTAATGGATTCATCTAAATCCTTCACTATCTTAATTACACCACTTGATTTTGTATCGTCTCCATAACTGGATACTGACATAAAATCCATCGTAACCGGCACGTCAATGCGTTTTGATAATTCACACATAAAAAAAACGCCACCTTTTAATACACAAATTAAATGCACATTTTTTCCTTCATAATCCTTTGTGATCTGCTGTCCAATCTCGTAAATTTTTTTATCCACATCTTCCTCTGAAATTAAAACATTAATTTCCTCGCTCATAATAGTCCTCCATATATTGTACTTCTAATATTTTCTTTGTATTGTTTCTAACATAACATGCTTCACTGGTGCGATATCCTATAATCCAAAGAATATGACTGCCTGCTGCCAGAAGGGGAATGGAATCTCTCTCCTCACACGGTATCTTTTCGTTGATAAAATAGGACTTTAATGATTGTTTGCGCTGCCCACCCTGTACCATGATATAGTCACCGCTTTTTCTAGTCCGCACTTGCAAATTACATTTTATTGTATCATAATCGAAGCATTTCGTATATGTTTTCTTTTGAAAAATTGCATTTTTTTCTGGAATTTTAATATTTGTGATTAAACGGCTTTGGATTTTCGGAAAAATTGTTTCACCTGGAATACATACATCAAACTCAAATTTCTCCTTGTGAGCCTCTTGTTTTCTTATCAACAACCGGTCTCCACTTTTTATCATTTCCATATGATTTGGCAGCAATGTTCTTTTCCCTGACTGTTTCTTACCAATTTCGTACATTTGCTGTAAATGAACCGAAGTCAGATTCGTCTTGCTTCCCGTTACAAGCTGGTAGCCATAAGACAGCAATTCTTTTATGAGAAACTCAGGCTCCGCAAATATTCCGGCAACGTCAAGCACAGCTTCCCCATTTCTTAATTTTCCATACTGCTTCCATAATATTTCCACCTGCTTGAAAATATATGCATGAATCTGCTGCATATGCATAGCTGCTTCAGCAACATGGGAAACTGCCTGTTCATTTAACTCCTGCTCCATATAAGGAAATATCACATTGCGTATTTTGTTTCTTGTGTACTCATTAGAGTAATTGCTTTCATCCGTTCGGTAAGTAATGTGGTGCTCCGCTAAATACCCTTCAATTTCCTTCCTGTCCAGACACAGAATGGGGCGGATAATGTTATCCCGTACCGGCTGAATAGAAGCCATCCCTTTGGTTCCTGCTCCCCGGACTACATTCCACAAAAACGTTTCGGCACAGTCCTTTTTATTATGGGCAACTGCAATCTTATCTCCACCGAGGCGCCGACACTCCTGATAGAACAACTCATACCGCACCTTTCTTCCAGCTTCCTCAACAGATAATTTTTCCTCCTGTGCTAATTTATCCACATCTACATGAAAACTACGACAGCTTATCCCCAGTTTTCCACAAAAGTTCTCCACGTACCGGCAATCTTCCAGTGCAGAATCCCCTCTTAATCCATGCTCTACATGAACCACATGAAGGGTACAGTCAAATTGTTTCTGCAGTTTCCACAGCATAAAAAGCAGACATATCGAATCTGCACCACCCGATACGCCTATTATAATCTTGTCTCCCCTTTTAATCATCTGGTATTCATTGATATAAGTAATAACCTTCTGAAGCATGCAATTCTTCTCCCCACTTACGTTCTTTTGTTCACTTTACTACCTTATCTTACCATTTTTTTACCATTTAGAAAATCCCCTTAATTTTTTTGCCAGATTCCCATTGTAAGTACTGTCATATCATCCGAGCATCGTCCTCCTGTCATCTTAAGTGTATGTTCCATAATATAATCTGCAAATTCTCCCATATTACTGCCCTTATACTTTCTTAGAAGACCAGCAAACAGCTCCTCTGCACATTCAAAAGGAAGTGCCTCTAACATGCCATCACTAATCATAACCACGCGGTCTCCATCCCGTAGCTGGTGCTTGGTCACCTGATAATCCGCACGATGAAACACTCCAGCCGGGAGATTCATGGAGCGAACCATTTCTACACTGCCATCCCGAATAAGAAAGGACGCAGCTGCCCCTGTCTTTAAGAATTCACACACCCCTGTATATAAATTAATTTCGCACAAATCCATTGTGGTAAAACCAGTATTTTCCTGCATGAGTACTGCTGTATTCATCATGGCTGCTGCAATTTCCTTACGAAAACCGGCTTGCAGATACTGTTCTAACACTTCCATCAGCCGTTCACTTTCTTCCTTTGCACGGACACCTGAGCCCATGCCATCAGAAATTCCTGCAATAAATTTTCCTTTATCTGTCTCAAATACGGTAAAACAGTCACCACTTACTTTTTCTCCGTCCTTGGTTCGCCTTGCTTCCCCATATAGTACCTGATAGGAGATATCTTCAACCAATCGCAATCGCCCATAATTTCCATTTACTACACGTCTGCTTTCCTTTGCTGCAACAAATTTTCGCTTCATAAGATGGCCGATGTAGTCTGCAGCCTCTCTTGCTAAGATGCATTTTCCATCACCGCTTTTTATCTGCATATAGATTTCATAGCTTTTATCTTTTTTTTCAATAACGGATATGTTGGCAGCATGAATGTTCTGCTCTTTTAGCTTACGCTTTAGGATATCTCCATAAAAAATTGTCTTATCCTGGGAGTTGTAGGCCTCATCTACCACAGTCTGAATGAGCCCTGCTGTTTCCTCTAACTGCTCAGCGGAAGCAAGACGGTATTCTGCAAACTTTCCTCTCCAGATTAATTCCTGTCTGCTTCCCATAACCTGTTCCTTTTCTTTTAGAATACGAATATCTCTAGAAAGTCTGGTTAAGGATTCTGACAGCACAAGCAACTGCTCCTTCACTTGAACCTGCTGATTCCAATTATCCACTTCTTCTGCCCATTCCCTCTCTGGCACACAGGCAAGTATCCGCCTTGCTGCTTCCGATACTGCAAAAATAATACCTGCCTGCACAAGTATATTACCATAGTCCTGTATCAATGTCCCTTTCATATAAGACAACACAAAAAACAGCCCCAACACGGCCATTGCTCCTGCCAGACTGAGTACCCACTTATCCCTGCAGCTTTTCCTTCTTCCTGTCCACTCTCCTACTAACAGCACAACGCCCATGGCAAAGCTGTACCGGAGTGCAGTAAGTACTGGCACCCGCAAAAACAAACTGCCTGCCATAAAAAGCAAATACCATCCTCTCCCATATCCATTGGCATACCCGGCTGTAAATAGCGCAACACTAAGCGGACACCCTCCAAGTAAAAAATAACTGCTTGCCCATATACTAAATATCTGATAAACTACTGGCTTCCAAACCTTTGAAATTCCCATCTGTATTCTATATCCGCCCCCCAACGTATCCGTTAGTCTCATCCTTGTCCCTCCTATATTGCTCATCACCATACCATCTTCTTGTTTCATGTAATTCACATTATACTCATGGTATTATGAAAAATTTGTCAAAACCAAACAGCTTTGTATGATTTTTATATTTTAATAAAAACTGGTGTACTGACTTTCAAATTCTACCACAAAGTAGGGCGTGCAGATTGTAGAAAGCAATTTGGGGATACGCTCTAGTATAAAAAAACAGGCATCTGCATGGTTCAGACACCTGTTTTTATTCTAACATTTTTCGATTTACTCGGAATCCGGTTTAAAAATAATTTCGTTCTCGTAAACCAGTCCTAACTTATCTTTTGCCACTTCTTCTACATACTGCTTCGTCTGCACATACTTTTTATATTCTTCTAAGTCCTTTGTACGTGCTTGTTCTTCTTCTAATTCCGCTGTCAATGCATGTTCTCTTGCTATGTATTCTTCATTTTTCTTTTCTAAATCAATCTGTCTGAAAAATACAACCACGGACATAACGGCAACGATTCCTAAGATTGACATGGCATTAATTTTATTGTTCTGCTTTATGTATCCCTTTCTGCGCCTGCGTGATCTTTTCATACTACTGCCTTTCATTTACTTTCAAACAATTCACACAATGTCGTCGAAAATGACCAGCAAGGTATCTATATACCACACTTGGTTATATTCGGAACATTGTACTTCGTTCATATTCTAATGCCTTAATACATATATTTTAAGTCTTTTGAATATTTTTTTCAATACTTTTTTCCTACGAACACAGTGTTTTGTTACTTTCCCCAAAGTATGACCGCCAATCTTGTTACATTTAATACATATGTATAAAAAAGGCTTACTTATCATGCGTAAAATCCAGCTAATTAGCTTTATAATTTTCTCTAATATCCATGCAATTCCAGTGGTCACGCAGGAACTGATTGTCCCATTATAAAGAAACATACCGCCTGTCATTCCTGCTATGGAAAACCAGCGGATAATGCCATCATTTTCTTTATAAAGCATAAGAAAAATCAACACTGCACAGACTATCCAGTACAACATATCCTCTATAGAAATGAAAACTGACTTATGAGGTATAAGACGTCGCAGTATCCGGAAGATATCATAAAAAATAATCATACCGATTCCTAACAAAAAAGAATGTAGTAAAAAGCTCAATTCATCAATAATTCCGCTGCCCATGTTATTTGAACAATCTGCTGAGCAGACCTTCTCCGGATTTATTGCTATAGGAATTCACTTCTGAGTAGGTAAATCCATCAATTCTTCCTTCGATGTCTACTTCCCCTTTTTCCAGGGTGAGACGATTTACGTGTAAATCGTTTCCCTTTATCATCAGAAGCCCTAATTCTGTCTCTAACAGGATTTCATTCAAATCAAAAGAAAGCACATCCACCACCCCGGTAATACTGCCTGCACTCCGGTTCTGCAGCGTGAATTTATGTGCTTTCTGAATTGGTCGTTCCTCCATATTCTGCACACTCCTTGCCTCAGGATTATTCCCTTTTTTTCAGGTAGTTTCATTATATGTGAGGCAGGTAAGTAATATGACAGTATTTTATGGGTAAACCAGAATTTAAAGCAATCGGTACAACTCCTTCGCCTCATCTTTCTTGACAGTTTCCTGTACATCTAAGACTTCCACCCTGACTGCCTTTGTGCCAAACTGTATCTCAATAATATCTCCCTGCTTCACATTGGCAGATGCCTTTGCCGGCTTATCATTGATAGTAACTCTTCCGGCATCACAGGCTTCATTCGCAACCGTTCTGCGCTTAATCAATCTCGATACCTTTAAAAACTTATCTAATCGCATAATTTCCCTCCCTGAATTGTCGTATATGCGGAAAAAAGGGAACCTTCCGGTTCCCTTCTCTTTACTGTAAAAATTTCGCTATTTCTTATGCGTTTACAATATCCTTTAATGCTTTACCAGCTTTAAACTTAGGAGCTTTAGAAGCAGGAATTGTAATCTCTTCCTTAGTCTGAGGATTTCTACCTGTTCTTGCTGCTCTTTCAGAAACTTCAAATGTACCAAATCCAACTAACTGGATTTTCTCACCCTTCTTTAATTCTTCTGCAACAACATCTGTGAAAGCCTTTAAAGCCTTCTCTGCATCTTTCTTAGATAATTCTGTTTTCTCTGCGATAGCAGCAATTAATTCTGTTTTGTTCATCCTGGAACTCCTCCTATTAATTTCGTTCATCAAATTCTGTTACAGCCTTACTCGTGTAACCTACATCTAGTTATACCGTGTTTATGCCTGTTTGTCAAGAAAATTCAAGGTTTTTCTGCCTTTTTTCTTCCATTTTAATACTTTTCCACAAAGCCAGTCCCTCTTCTTTAGAGTTTACCTTAACATCACCAAACACATGGGGATGTCGGCGAACCATTTTTTCAGCCAGTCCCTGTACAACATCTTCTATGGTAAATGCACCTGTTTCAGAAGCAATCTCGGCATGAAGCAACACCTGCAAAAGCACATCTCCTAATTCCTCACAGAGGTTGTCCATATCCTGATTTTCAATTGCCTGCACTACTTCCTCCGATTCTTCACGGAGGCAGGGAATTAAGGACTCATGCGTCTGGGCTTTGTCCCATGGACAGCCATTTTCACTTCGCAATTGGTGGATAATATCTAGTAGTTCCTCATAATTGTATTTCTTATCCATACTTTCCTCTCGTTCTGTCTCTTTTATGTTTTTTTTAGACCTTTAATCTTCTTTTTCCATGTCAGCAAAGGTATAGGTGACATCTTCCTTTTCACTATTTACCGATATGGTATAGGTTCTTGTTTTATAACCGGACTGACTTAGCATAATGACATGGGTTCCTGCCTCTTTCTTTACAGAAACCGGTGCCAGTCCGATATAATTACCATCTAAATACACCTCTGCACCTTTAGGCTTGTCCACATGAATATAGTACACACCTGCTTCTGTACTGCTGACTGCATCCGAGGATGTAGTCAGCGTTGTGGAAGTAGATGGTATGGTTGTGCTTGTTGGAGCCGGCGTTGCGGTGGCAGAATCGTCTGTCTTTGTTGATTCCGAATCTTCTTCATCTTCCTCGTCTGTTTCTTCTTCACTTCCAGTTAATGTAAACTTTAATGTGCGAAGTGTTTCTTTTACATATAATTGACCAGAAAATGTGTCGTATCCTTCTTTTACTATCCGAATGCGGTGGCTACCATAAGAAAGAGTTACAAGTTCTGTATAATCTGTCAGTTCCCCATCAAGATACAATTCTGCATCCTTCGGAGTAATCTCAAACCGGATACTGCCTACTTCCATAGCCTGGTAATTAATCTTAGAAACGTCAATTTCAACTTCCTTATCACGTTCTACTGCCACATTTACCTTGCCTCCAATGCCATCATTGGCTATTGTCATCTCATAATTTCCTTCTGCAAGAACAATCTGCATGTCCTTTTCTACCGGTTTGATAAAATCCTGTCCAAATTCTACCCATCCACCTATATAGAAATCGTCATTGGTCAGCTTCACATAACCATGTCCCTTGTCAATAGTAATGGAATACAGGTGGTTTCCTACTCCTCGAAGAGTCACTTCATCCACCTCATAAATATCCTCTAACTGAGCTGCATTTCCTTCTGACCGTACAACCAGTGCGTTGGTATACAGATATTTTTCGCTTCCAACCTTGACAAGAGATGCACTTTTGTCAGTTTTCAGTTTTTTAATACCTGTATATTCCCAACTATCTTTACATTCCTCGATGCTGCCGGCTCTGCCGGATTCTGAATCGTAGCGAACTGTTAAAATTTCTCCTTCTTCTAGCACCAAAATTGACATCATATCTCCATAACGATTCTTTACATCCGTGGACGCATTACAGGTCACTGTAATAACCTCATTCCCGCTATCTGTTTTTTGCAAAACAAGATTCTTTTCCTCAGCATCCACAGATAATAAAATAAAATTTTCCGTCACCATAGTATCTGCATCACCTATGGTAGTGATTTCTGCGGGCTTTTGTCTTACACCGGACTTCTGTCCCATTAAATATGCCACAAATGTTAAACACAAGGCGATTGCACTAATTGAAACTGCTATGTATATTATTCTCTTTTGTTTCATGTACTCCTCCAGATAATTGTATCCGGCAAATCCAGGGTGTTCTTTTCCGTTATTTTCATCAGTTCTGCCGAATTACATTTTGTTGCATTCAGATATTGTAGCACATGTTTATGAACTTTTTATGACGAACTTAAAAACACACTCAAAACATCTGTAACATATATGGTAACCAGGTAGTCAGTTCTACTCACCGTTACCATATTCTCAGATAAGTTCTCCCAAGCTTTCTGTAAATCGTTTTTTTGCTTCCTCCTGACTAACCAGTGTTTCAAATTTTTGTACCATTTTTTCCGGAATCCATGCCTTATTGGAATTGTAATACTGGTTGCATAATTTCCAGAATTTTTCAGGATAAGACAGGCGGTACAAAATGTATTCATATGACGTTTTTGAAAAAGGCAGCACCGAATCGTAGGACTGTAACATTCTTTTTCCCATTGTCACATTCCAGTTGTTTTTTTCTAATACCTTTCTCATAAACTGGCACAAATCCTTTATCTGTATGCCTACATGACACTTGTCAAAATTGGTGATGGCAATTTCTTTTTTTAGAAATAATACCTGATGCTGATTGTAATCTCCGTGGCACAAGGAACCCTTTTCTTCTGCCTGCTGCTGCAATTCGTGCACATTAGAGTGAAGAAGTGCCTGTGTCACTGTTTCTGCCTGTTCGTAAAAATATGGATAATGATTTATCACATAGGTTTCAAACTGGGTATCTTTTCCCCGTTCTCTGATAAATCGTCTTATTTTCCTTAGTTCTCTGTTGTGACGAAGCAATTCCTGTTCCATGCCCTCTTGCCTGAAATTGTACTCACAATCCTCCGGAGATATCTGAAAGGATTTATGAAGCAGGGCTAACCCTGTCACTGCTCTGCACACCTCATCTGTATCCCGGACGTCACATTCTCTGCCCTCGTACCAGTCTTTCACTATGTAATTTCTACCATCTTTATCCTGTGTCACCACACCACCCTGCTTATTGACTGCATACTGGTCTACATAAGAAAAATGCTGCTGCACATGCTCTAACACTTGCAACAACATTTCTGCCCTTCTGCCTGAACCTTTGTATTCTTTCAAAAGTTTCAAGCCTTTATCCGTATCACACAATAACGCGCCTCGTCCTCTGCTGATTTGACGTACCTCCAGTTCATACTGTTCTAATACGCTTGCCCCTCTGTCATTCATTGTCAATCCCCTTTCCGATTTCCTGTGTAGTCACAGGTTCTCTTTCATTTTATTGACAAGTGATTCTATTTATGACAGATATTCCTTTGCTTTTTCTAATAGGTATTCCCTGTTGTTTTTTTCCGGCTCCTCTAACACAATTTCTAACAGCTGGTTCAGCACTGTACCAATCTGCTTTCCCTGTGCAAATCCATTATCTAACAAGTCTCTGCCTGTGATGGCTAACATCTTCAAGGAAACACATTCTCCGTCTGCTAACACCTGCTCATAGAGTTCTTCTAACTTATTGATGTAATCTAATTTTTCTTCTTTCATATGATCACTCTGAGCCAGAGTATCTGCCCGCATAACCGGAAGCAACATTGGGAATATATTCTGCCCTGTTTTTGCCATTCCTTTGCGAACGCCTTTTTTGGTTGCCGATGGACGGTAATCATGGTATCTCACCAATTTGCACACAGTATCCATGGTGTCATTGTCAAATTTCAGGCGACGCATGATGGTTTCTGCCAACTCTGCACTAACGTCTCCATGTCCATAAAAATGGTCGATACCCTGTTCATCTGTTGTCTTAACAAGTGGCTTTCCAAAATCATGAAACAACATTGCCAAACGGTATACCTTCTGTGGTTCCACTGCTTCTAAGGCATGAATGGTATGCTCTCCTACAGAATATTTATGGTGTGGATTATTCTGCTCTGTCTCCATCACGGCATCCCACTCAGGCATAATCACTGCACTGATTCCTGTCTCATATACGGTACGCATCATTGATGGGTTAGGAGACACTAACATTTTTAACAGCTCTGCCTGAATACGTTCTGCACTGATATTGGCTAAGGTGGGTGCTAATTTGCGGATGGCAGTCATGGTATCTTCCTCAACGGTGCAACCAAGCTGTGCCGCAAACCGCAAGGCTCTTAAAATGCGCAGAGCATCTTCGCTAAAGCGTTCCTCTGCATTACCCACACAACGAATAATACGCTGCTCTAAGTCCTCTCTGCCACCGAAGCAGTCCACTAAGCCCTGCTCCTCATTGTATGCCATGGCATTGATGGTAAAATCCCTTCTTCGCAAATCCTCCTGCAAATCAGGGGTAAATATTACTTCCTTTGGGTGACGGCTGTCTGTGTATTCGCCATCAATCCGATAGGTAGTAACCTCAAAGCCTTCTTTTTCTATCATAACCGTTACGGTACCATGCTGTATGCCGGTATCAATGGTCCGGTGAAATAACGCCTTCACTTCTTCCGGTTTTGCAGATGTGGTAATATCCCAGTCATTTGGGATTCTTCCCAATAAACTGTCACGGACACAGCCGCCTACTGCGTAGGCTTCGTGTCCGTGCTGCTGTAACGTATGAATAATGCTGTTTACTTTTGACGGTATTTGTATTGTCATACGTTCTCCTTATATTAATTCTCAAAACTAATTTTCAACGATTACTTTTGTTTCTCTGGCAATTGCTAACTCCTCATTGGTTGGCACAGCCAGAATTACTACCTTAGAACCATCCTTAGAGATGATTGCTTCCTCACCGGCTACCTGGTTCTTTTCTTCATCAATCTCAGTTCCTAAGTAACCTAAATAGCTGCTTACTCTCTTTCGAATCTCAAAGTTATTTTCACCAATACCAGCAGTAAAAGCAATGGCATCCACACCATTCATAGCTGCCGTATAAGCACCGATATATTTTGCAATGCGGTAAGCATAGGCATCCATTGTCACTTCTGCACGCTCATCTCCTGCATTTTTCGCAGCAAGAATATCGCGGAAATCACTGGAAATACCAGACATACCAAAGATACCGGATTTTTTATTTAATACGTTCATCATTTCTTCCATGGTGAGGTTTTCTTTCTTTGCCACATACTCAAAGATAGCCGGATCAATGTCACCACTTCTAGTTCCCATGATAAGACCCTCTAATGGTGTTAATCCCATGGAAGTATCTACACATTCCCCATTTTTTACAGCAGACACGCTGGCACCGTTTCCTAAATGGCATACGATGATTTTCATGTCTTTACTGTCTTTTCCTAAGATTTCTGCCGCACGGTTTGACACAAACTGGTGAGAAGTTCCGTGGAAACCATAACGTCTTACTTTGTATTTATCATAATATTCATATGGAAGACCGTAAAGGTATGCTTTCTTTGGCATTGTCTGATGGAATGCAGTGTCAAATACGGCTACCATTGGTAAATCCTTCATTACTTCCATACAGGAACGAATTCCTACTAAATTGGCTGGATTATGAAGTGGTGCTAAATCACTGCATGCCTCAATATCCTTAATTACTTCTTCTGTAATCAGTGTCGCCTTTGAAAAGCGTTCACCACCGTGTACAATACGATGTCCCACTGCTTGAATTTCATCTAAGGACTGGATACATCCTACTTCTTTATCTGTAAGCTTTTCGATAACTAATTTTACTGCTACGGTATGGTCTGGCATGTCCACCTTTGTTTCTGCCTTATCTTTACCTGCTGACTTATGTGTAATACTGCTTCCATCAAGACCGATACGTTCGCAGAGACCTTTCGCAAGAACATTTTCTGTACTGCTGTCAATCAACTGATACTTAAGTGAAGAACTACCGCAATTAATTACTAAAATATTCATACATTACCTCCCTGCATTAATATGCTTTACCCCAATATACAAGTGCCTTGGCTGGTTTTCCACAGCAAACGCAGGTGTCAGCTATTTTCTCCTGTTCAAATGGCATGCATCTGGATGTTGCTGTTGTATCTTCTTTAATCTTATTTTCACATGCTTCATCGCCACACCACATTGCTTTTACAAAGCCTGGCTTGTTTTCGATGGCATCTTTAAATTCATCATAGGTTACTGCATAGGTGGTATGCTCATCTCTGTGCTTTGTAGCACGGTCTAACATTTCCTCATGCATCTTGTCCATAATTTCCGGAATCTTTGTGGTTAATTCGTCTAAGGCAACGATTGTCTTTTCTCTGTTATCTCTGCGGACAACTACGCACTGATTGTTTTCGATATCCTTTGGACCGATTTCAATACGAAGTGGAATTCCGCGCATTTCCTGCTCGCTGAATTTCCATCCCGGACTCTTATCGGTTGCATCTGTCTTCACACGGATTCCCTTCGCTGCTAATGCATCTTCGATTTCTTTTGCCTTATCTAACACACCTTCTGCATTCTGGCGGATCGGAATAATCATTACCTGTGTTGGTGCAATTCTTGGTGGCAATACAAGTCCGCTGTTATCACCATGTACCATGATAATCGCACCGATAATTCTTGTGGTGATTCCCCAAGAGGTCTGGTGTACATACTGCAACTGGTTGTTCTTATCTGTATACTGAATATCAAATGCATGAGCAAATCCATCACCAAAATTATGGCTGGTTGCAGACTGTAATGCTTTTCCATCATGCATTAACGCTTCAATGGTATAAGTTGCTTTTGCACCTGCAAATTTTTCTTTTTCTGTCTTCTGACCTTTAATCATTGGAATTGCTAACATGTCTCTGCAGAAATCAGCATAAATATTTAACATCTGTACGGTTCTTGCCTCCGCTTCCTCTGCTGTTGCATGTGCAGTATGTCCTTCCTGCCATAAGAATTCTGTTGTACGAAGGAATGGTCTTGTTGTCTTTTCCCAACGCACTACGGAGCACCACTGGTTGTACACCTTTGGTAAATCTCTGTAGGACTGGATATTCTTGGAATAGAAGTCACAGAATAAGGTTTCTGAGGTTGGTCTTACTACAAGACGTTCCTGCAATGGCTCTAAACCGCCCTGTGTCACCCATGCTACTTCTGGTGCAAATCCTTCTACATGGTCTTTTTCTTTCTGCAGTAAGCTTTCTGGAATGAACATTGGCATGTATACGTTCTCTACCCCTGTTTCCTTGAAACGCTTATCTAACTCTTTCTGGATATTTTCCCAGATAGCATATCCGTTTGGACGCAGAATCATGCAGCCTCTTACGCTTGCATAATCAATTAACTCTGCTTTTTTTACTACGTCTGTGTACCACTGTGGAAAATCATCTTCCATTGCAGTGATGGCTTCTACAAATTTTTTTTCTTCCTTTGCCATGTGTGTCTCCTTTCTGTATGTCGGGTGATATCAGTCAGTGAATTGTTTCCTAGTATAGAACAAAGCGTGCAAGCACACTCCGCGAATTTAGCTTTTCAATGTGCTTGCACACTTTGCCGCGCCGGATTGGGCACCTAGTGCATCTTCCTTTCCAATCCGTGCGCATCATATTTTATATACTAGGAAATTTTAAGCACTTATTCTTACCATAAATTGTTGTAATTTCCTAGTATATAAAAAAAGCCGATACATCCGCCCCATGAGGGACCAGATATACCGGCGTTACCACCCTGATTAACTTTGCTTTGCAAAATTCTCTCGACACCGTTATCGCCGGTTCTACGCTGCATTTTCATACAGTACTCCAAGGTAGGTTCGATAAGCTGCTTCGTGAGAATCTTCCACCTATAATTCTCTCTCTGGGACGGCTGGCTTATGTACTAGTCCTTTTCATTGCGTTTACTTATTATCTTGTTCTTTACCACTATAGAATATTTGTGGGAGAATTGTCAAGATGTTTAGTAAATACTTTTTAATATTTCCTCAATCATATCCGTATTCAAATCCACCGGATTGTTGTCTGCACGTCCTTTGGTGATTCCTAATGCAGCCAATTCCGGGAGTTTGTCGTAGTCTACATTCCACTCTTTTAAGGTGGCAGGGATGCCGGCGCGTGTTAAAATGGTGTGGATTCTCTCCTCTAAATCTTCTGCGCGAATTACTCCTAATGCCTGCAACAGCAATTCCTCATTTTCCGTCTTCTGTCGGTTAATCATTAGGACTGGCGCTAATAGCATACTGACTGCGGTTCCGTGTGGAATCTGGTAATGCATAGTTAATGGGTAGGATATTGAATGGCAGGCAGTTGTTTTTGTGTTGCTAAATGCCATGCCTGCTAGCATACTCCCCTGTGCCATGGCTTCATGAGCGCTTTCATCTCCGTCTATCAGCCTGTCGATGGACTCCATAATAGTACGAATCGCACTTAATGCAAATGCTTTGGAAGCTACATTAGAAGCCTTTGCCCAATAGCTTTCCACCGCATGCGCCACAGCATCTAACCCAGAAGATACCGCTAATTTTACTGGCATTCCCATTGCTAACTGGGAATCTACCACGGCTACATAGGCATAATTTTCTTTGGATTCTACAGATCTCTTGGCATCCTTTGTTGGGTCCCAGATGGTTGCCCAGCAGGTAACCTCACTTCCAGTTCCGGCTGTAGTTGGTACACCAATCCATTTTGCAGTAATTTCTCCATAATTCTTATCTGCAATCATGATTCGCAATTCATCTACTGAAGCAATTTCTTTTCCATATAAGCAACAGAGTGATTTTCCAACATCCATTACACTTCCACCACCTACCGCAATAACTACTTCTGGCGTAAATGCTTCTGTCTCCTTGTATACTTCAAACAACTGCTCTACGGTAGGGTTAGATGCCGTAAAGCACTTTGGATGAACGGTAAATGTATCTCCATTTATAAGAGAACGAAATGCTTCCAATTCAAATACAGATTCGCTCCATGCAAGTAACAGCACATGGCATCCTTTTGGTGCAATTTCTGTCAAAAGCTGCGGTATCTCCCCAATGCTTCCACCGCCCTCTACCGTTCGTACCGGGTTATAATAATAGTTCATACTAGATTTCCTCCATTTGCTTCTACAATAATGATGTACTTTGAAAATCTTTTAGGTTTTCAAATACTTTTATGATAGTCTCTCAATGCAGTTACATCTATCAAATCAAGGAAAAATATTGGTAAAATTCTTGTAATTTCCTAGTACATAAAGTAAAAAAGGAAGCATCCATTCCCTTCAAGAATGAATGCTCCCTACTTTTACACCTTATTTATTATAAGACTCCCCTCTGCCTGGTGTACATTTTTTGAAACACAAATATTCGGATTAATTTTTTCTATACCCCACGGCCCTTTATGTTCCCTTCAAACATATAACTTACATTATGCAAAAAATGTCCAATTTTGCGAGGGACTAAACGTAAACGTTATAAAACTCTACCTAAATGTAATTTTATAATGAGCGGTTTTTCTCTGCACAAGCTTCCATTGCTTCGATCACTGCACTGCGGAAGCCTTTTTCCTCTAAAACCTTTACTGCTGCAATCGTGGTTCCTGCAGGTGAGCAGACCATGTCTTTTAATTCTCCCGGATGCTTGCCTGTTTCTAATACCATTTTTGCGCTACCTAATACCGCCTGTGCTGCAAACTGGTACGCCTGTGGGCGAGGCATGCCCTCTGCTACTGCAGCATCTGCCATTGCTTCAATAAACATAAATACGTATGCAGGAGAACTTCCAGATACGGCAATCACTGCGTCCATCAAGCTTTCCGGCACCACTTCATAACGTCCAAAACTGCCAATCAAGTCACATGCTGTCTTCCGTTCTTCTTCTGTCACCAAGGAATTGCAGCTTACGGAAGTCATTGCTTCTCCCACTAATGCTGCCACGTTTGGCATACAACGAACCAGCTTTACTTCTTTTCCAAATTGCTCATCTAACCATGCCATTGTCTTTCCTGCTGCGATGGAGATAATCAACTGCTTTTCACTGACACTGTCGCGAATCTCTGCAATAACACCTTCCAAAAACTGTGGCTTCACAGCAAGCAAAATTACATCTGCTCCCGTTACTGCTTCCACATTGCTTGTGGTGGCATTTATGGAAAATTGATTTTTCGCTGCATCAACTACTTCTTCAAGCTTATCCGATGCCGTAATGTCCTCTGCCTTTACCAGCCCTTTTTCTAAAATGCCCTGTATAATCGCCTTTGCCATGTTGCCACAGCCAACAAATCCTATCTTCATATGTAACCTCCATATCTATTTTCTACTACGTTGATTTTTATCTTACCACACCAAAAAGCATTCTTCAACTTTTATATCAATCATAATAGCTTGCACGCATTGTTACGCCAATTTCTGTATGCAAACTATATTGATTGCCAAACATTCTATCATATTGCAGCGTCCACATGTCATCAAGCTGCTTCTTTATCGTTTCTGCTGCATTCTCCTGCTTTTTAATCGTGCCATCCTCAACAAGAATACCACCAACTACATTAGGAAAATCATCTTCTGCAATCATATTGAAGTAGGCATCACTGCGAATGCCTGCAAGAGACAACGCATACGCTCCTACACGATAGGCAGATATCTGTCCTAAATCTTCACTTTCCAATCCGTAATTGTTCCATATCAAAAGCGGTGTACTGTGAATATCAACATAATATTGCATGGAAGCTTCCTCCGTAGAAAGTCCATCTTCCATATGTCCAAATTCCGCCAACGCCTGTTGTTTTTCCACGTTGTTGATTCCATACTGACCTAACTCCGGTGAGTGGTCTCCCCAGAAAACAATGATTGTTGGCTCCTCTGTGTTCTGGAAATAAGTCAACAACTCCTCTAAGGCTTTATCCGAATCAGCTAACAGATTCGCATAGGTTTCCAGGCAGGTTTTATCCTTCTCCTCCATCGCATCAGATGTAGCATAAATTCCATTTGCAGTGTATTCCCAATTATGACCACCATGATTTTGCGTGGTAACCACATGGGCAAAAAATGGCTTGCTCTTATCCCGGTTCTCATATTCTGTAATCAGATTCTGATACAGCGAAGCATCTGTCGTCCACTCTCCTGCATGCACCAATTCCTCTGTAAAATCATCCTCAAACAGCATGCGGTCAAATCCCATATAAGTATACACATTATCTCTGTTAAAAAATCTTCTCGTGTATGGGTGCATGGCGTATGTCTGATATCCATTGTCTTTCAACACACTGACTACCGACTGGACGCCCTCCTTAACATAATCTGTATAGGCAATTCCCGATACATTGAAAGAGGAATAGCCTGTCAATACTTCATACTCCACCTGACAGGTGTTGCCACCGTAAGAAGGTGACAGCACTTCTCCCTTGATAAACTGCTCCTGATAGCTTTTCAAGCGAGCCAGCGGGTCCTCACTTAATTGGAGAGATTCCAATTTTTGAATATCATAGAGAGATTCATTCATAATAAAAATAATATTTGGCTTTGTTTCATCCGAAGTCCGTCCCTCATAGGGTGCGGTAATTTCATCCACAACATTTTCATCATAGGGAGCCGGTATTTCTATTTCCTCCGGCAAGGTACTCACCAAACCGGCAATCAAACCATTTTCTAAATAGTACACATCCGGGTTATCCATATTGGTATTGGCACCTGCTTCCACCAGCATGGCAGGCATATGATTGAGATAAAAAATCATACCTGCACAACCACATAAGGTAAGGCAAATCCGCACCCACATAGTAATTTTCATTTTAATGGCATCACTGCGCTTTCTAATCCAGAACATACATAACCCAAAAAGCAGCAATGTAAGGACCATCAATATCGGCACACTTATGTAAAATTCAGATACCACCTGCATGGCTTCCTTTGCCAAACGCAAATCACTTAATGTAAACACATCGCCTTTTAACGTATATTTATAATGATTGATAATGGACAACACCAACATACCCGCGCCGGAAGCTAAGCTGGCAAAAAAGGCACTACCTGATATAAAATACAAAAATAGCTCTACCAGTAATACCAGTCCTGCATCAATCAAATATACTTTTGTACGATTATCCATCCATGCAAACACATCGGAGATATCATTCCACCAGATGACTTCTGTGAAAAAAACAATCAATAATGCCATGACTGCCAGAATCAAAAAGTTGATTGCAGCTTTCCTAGCTAACAGCCTTGTTTCTTCCTTTTTTATTTGCAATTTCATATTTGAAATCCCCTTTTATATTTGAAATACAGTAACTATTCAGGACAGGACTGTGCTGAACTGCACAGTCCGTATGAAATAGTAGTGGTAACAGGCAAAAATCCATCACCGCAGGTGATTCTGCATGGATTTTTGCTCGTAACTATGAAGGTACTGAATAGTTACGAAATACACATTATTGTAAACCTAAACTCAAAGGTTTTCAAGATTTTTCACAAATTGTTCGTTAGTATCATTTTTATCTGTAGGCACCTGTCCATGACTTTACAGCCTTAACAAACATTTCAGGCGTTTTGCTGAAAAGCTTTCATTTTCCCAGCTTTCATCTGCTAAAACATCCATATTTTCTGTGCAGTATTCGATTTCCTTTGAATATCGTCTGGCTATTTCGTATCTATCCTCCAAGGTAAAACTGCCTGCCTTTAAGTAACGCTCCCTGTCTGCCAGTGCGATGACAAGTATGCTAAGTACCGTGAAGGTCACTGGTGACGTAATGTCCTCCTGATACACTGCCTGCATAAAATATCGATACAGAAAATACACTGCCAGATGCTCATATTCATAGGCTCTGCTTTTGTGTTCCCTGTCAAATGTTTCTTTGCAATCAATCAGTTTGTGCAACTGCTCCCGGACGGAGTGGAGTGTTTCCTTCCATGTGGGATCTAAAATCTCTAACTTGTCATATACATCTAAAATTTCACCATAATATGCCACGCCTTCCCCGGCTGTAATCTGACACTTTTCACTCTGTTTTCTTATTTCTTTCTGAAACTCTGTCTCCTTCCATTGCATAGCAAGCTTCTCTATTTCCCCAAGTGCTTCTCTGTCTAAAGCAGACTGCAATGCGCTTCCATAATCGAGAAGTATCATAAGTCTGTCTGTAATGGAAAATTCCCGGTTCTGCACAATGGAAAATGCTGTCTCCCTTGCCTGTAACAGCAGGGTAATCAGCTCATCCTCTTCTAAGGACTCATTCTCCCCCTCAGTCAACAGCTCAAAGGTAGCTTTTTCCTCTGAAGAAAAAATAAGCTGCTCTGCCGCTTCACAGCAAAGCCCTACCCCCATCTCCGTGTAGTCGCCAAACCATTCATAATATCTAGGATGCTCTCTGCAAATATCACAAAGCATATCTTCGCCGATTTCAATAAAAATGTCGCACAAATTATCCTGATTCAAAAAAGAGCATCTTCGTCCTTTTTGTAATTTAAAATATGCCTCTCCCTGTTCTTCTCCAATCTGCTGTCTTAAACGCTCCCCAAAGTCACCTTTTACTTTCTTGTATGCTTCATAGGTTGTATCATCTATTGCAATTTCCCAGCCTGCACAACAGGTGTCGGTACACGCCGAACCAATACACTTAAAATCTTTCATATAGGAAGGTCTTCTTACTTTCATACTGTATGCCTCACTTTTACATTCATATTGCTACGTTGGTCATTTTATGTAGTATCTATCGGAGTAATATAGTATCACAAGGTTGGCAGGTATGACAAGAATAAAGCTGTCACATAAAGAAAACCCTATTCCTGTTTTCCTTTATGTGACAGCTTCTTCTCTTACACTCTACATATTTCATGACAAAGTATGGCATTCATAAATTCTAACCGTGTCATGGCGTTTTCCATATCTTTTCCGGTAATTTCTTCCACGCGCTGGATACGGTATTTCACTGTATTCCGGTGGGTATGAAGTTGTTCCGCTGTATGGAGCAGGCTGCAATTATTTTGCATATATATTTTTAAAGTCTGCAGCAGCTCTGTATGATTTTCTTCATCATAGCTTATAATGCAGCCAATGGTATTGTCTATGTATTCCTGCACCAGTCTGGTGTCCTCCAACTCAAGGAGCAGATTAAAAAGTCCCAACTCTTTATAATCATATACACCACTTCGTTTTCCTTTTTTATCTGCAAGGGTAATACATCTGGATGCCTCTTTAAAACTGTATTGTAGCTTATCCAAACGCTCATAACCTCTGCCGATACCAAGGCAAATTTCCCATCCGGGATATTCTTCCTGCATAAATGCTTCTATTTCCTTATAAATTTCTTTTATCTGTTCCCCTGCGGTGGAAAAAACCTGAAACATGCCAACAAAATTATTGCCATAGCGAGACAGAACAATCGGAATGTTTCGATTGAAAAAACCCTGCTTTATCTTATCTCCGATTACATTCCTGTCATAGGATTCTAAACGGTTAGAGGAATATACATGAAATACAAAAATCTGCTGTGGAGGTGTAATATCATAGCCTAACATTTCACTCTTTAATACCAGTGCATCCACATTGATTTCATTTCCAAAAATAATGCCGGACAGCACATCATCACTGTCCTCCTCCTTGTTGTCATAATAGGCTATGGCATGTCCGATTTCCTCAAAAATGTCAATCAGCGGAATGTCTCCGGATATTACAAACAAGGGGAACTTATTCTGATTTGTATAGGCTACCACTTCTTTAGGGATTCTGTCTATGTACTGATTGCCCACTAAAAGCAACGCACCTGACAGATTCATCTGAACTGCCTCCTGCACCAGCAAAAACAAATCAAAATCTTCACTTTGTATCACAGGCGTGCTGATAATCAGCAGTTCTCTGCCTTTTACCCATTTTGAAAAATGCATATTTTCCGGCTTATATACCCACCGAATGCCATTGCCAAGACCTCCCTGGCCTGATACCACCCTGACCTTTGACAATGCAGGCAGCGCCAGTAAATCCTTACATTGAAACATAAACTCCTCCGCCTTGAATAAGATTCAAATATTTATTTCATAAATTCAGACTGGATTTCATAGGATACCGGTGCCTTTTTAAAAAGATATTCCCCGCCGCGAACAGAGGCTAACACATCCGCTCTCTCGCAAATAGCTTCAAATTCACTCTTAGCATCTACCACAATGAAGTTAGCCGGCTTTCCTGCCTCGATTCCGTAGGTATCTGCTATATGTAATGTCTTTGCACCATTTACTGTAATCAAATCCAGTACATTATCAATTTCTTCAAATGACATCATCTGCGCAATATGAATACCATGGTCTAAAATATTCATTAAATTTCCATTTCCCATTGGATACCATGGGTCTTGTATGGAATCTTGGGCAAAGCAGACATTAATTCCATTTTCATACAATTCCTTTACCCTTGTCAGTCCTCTACGTTTCGGGTAGGTGTCCTGTCTTCCCTGTAAATAAATGTTTTCTGTTGGGCAGGATATGAAATTCAACTTCGCCACCTTCAGATTCTTCATTAACTTAAAGGCATAGCTGTTGTCTGCGGAGCCAAAGGAACAAGTGTGACTTGCTGTGGTTCTCTCTCCAATTCCTTCCATAATCGATAATGCGGTCAATAGCTCTAAGAAACGGCTCTGCACATCATCTGTCTCATCACAATGCACATCTATCAGTTTATCATATTTTACAGCCAGTTCCACTACTTTGTGAATGGATTTTTCTCCAAATTCTCTGGCAAGTTCATAATGCGGGATGCCGCCTACACAGTCCGCTCCCATTTTTAACGCTTCCTCAACCAGTTGGTCACCGCCCTTGTAGGCATACATACCTTCCTGCGGGAAAGCTACGATCTGCAGTGTAACAATGTCTTTTAATTCTTCTCTTAACTCTAACAAAGCTTTTAACGAAGTGAAGTTCGGATCTGTCACATCTACATGGGTTCTGATAAACTGCACGCCATGGGACATTTCCTTTTTAATCCCCTTTAATGCTCTGCCCTTTACTTCCTCTACCGTCAAATCGTTTTTTGTCTCACTCCATCTCTGAATGCCTTCAAACAACGTTCCCGTTCCATTGACTGCACCTTCTTTTCTTGCAGTAAATACATAATCTAAATGAATATGCGGATCCACATACGGCGGCAATGTCAATCTGCCTTCTAAATCAATCACCTCACATTCTTCCGTAATGTGAGGTGCTATTTCCTTAAATATACCATCTTCTACTAATATCTGAACTAAGTCTGTTTGTCCTTTTACTCTTGCGTTGATAAATTTTTTCTTACTCATAAACAACTTCTTCCTTTCACCCATGCTGGTACATTGCTTTTGCATACAACATACCAGCGCACTATGTTTTCTCTGAAATATGGGAAATTTTGTAACATATAAAACTACTAACTAATTACAAAATTTTATGCAGCCTTACCTGCCTTTGTCTCAATCACTTTGTTTGCCTTCACTGTTTCATAAACCTTAGAAATTACCACATAAGAAATCATACTTGCAAGAACTGCATTCAAGCATGCAATACCTGGAAGATAACTGCTTGCCGCTCCAACTGCAAATGCAATAAATGCTACCGGATTTGCTTTTACAAATTTATCCAGATCATATTCCTCATATTCTTTTCTTCTTACAAAGAAATAATCTGCAATAAGAATTGCTCCTAAGGATGGAATAAATCCGCTGAGGAAGCTTAAAAAGCTGGTAAAGTTATTGTACAATACTACAGAAAATGCTGTGGCAACGATGCCATTTACAATTACAAGCTTTTTCTTTTCGATACCTGTAATGTTAGAAAATGCAAGGCTTGCTGCGTAAATCGTATTGTCATTGGTTGTCCAGATATTTAAACCTAAAATAACAATTCCCGGAATCACAAGTCCCTGTGCAATCATAACATCTGAAATATCCGGCATTCCTGTTGCCAGACCTCCTATAGCACCAAATGCAAACATCATAATATTTCCTACAAAGAATGCTGCAACGGTAGAAATTACTGCCACCTTTGGTGTTTTTGAAAATCTGGTAAAATCAGGTGTTAAAGTACCGCCTGAAATAAAGGAACCGATTACCATACCCAAAGCTGCTGTAACACTGATGGTGCTTACCTCTGTCATATTAGCAAGTCCACCGAATCCGCCAACCTCTGATAAAGAGATACCTGATGAATAGCAACCTAAAATAGCAATTGCAGGAACTGCAATAAAGCTTAAAATAGCAAGAGATTTTACTCCAAAATAAGCAGATGCTGTCATCATCGCACCCAACACAATAATTACCGGCCATAATGGCAGATTGAATGTCTTACTGATTGGTAAGGCTAACATGACAACGCTGACGCCAAACCAGCCCACCTGCGTAACGCCCAAAATGCCTGATACAAAGTAAGAACCCACTTTACCAAAAGCATATCTGGCAAGTAAATGTGTGGAAAGTGATGTTTTTGCTGATATATAAGACAACAATGCGGTATAGATACCTAAGATTAAATCCCCAATTAACAATACTGCTATTAATGTCTTAAATGTAAGCCCGGTACCTAACTGGCCACCGGTAAGCATGGTTCCCGTGTAAAAGGTAAATCCTAACATAATAACCAACATGGATGCAAAGCCTTTTTTTCCTTCCGATGCAACCGGTGTTAATGAATAATCATGATCTGTTGCGTTTGTATTTTTCATAACGATGTCCTCCTTTTTTCATAAACTACGAAACGATAATGTGTAGAATGCCTGCAAATCAAAAAGGAGCCACTGCGCCTTTGGCAGTTAGCTCCTTTGCTAATGTGTTCCGTGTTTTGTTATGAATGAAGCATAGCACTTCAAGGAAACAGCGTCAAGATTTATCCTGTGAAATCCAGCAAGTTTGGCGCTCCGGCACAGATTGGCAGGAAGTCATTTGTACTTCAGGGACAAATCTGCACCTCTATGATTATTACTTTATCCTTTACTTCTTTGTAACTTTAATCTTCAATAATATTTAATTGAATCAGAGTATCTGAATAAAATGTTTGTATCAAATTAGTAATATCACCTTGCATATTTGAATCAAAGGTTGTATCAACCTTTAAATCAACCACAATGGTATCATCTTCTTGCTTCAAAGTAATGGATTTAATTCCCTCTATATCAGATAACACCTCTTTTATTTTTTCTTCCATTGTCTCATTATAAATGTCTTCTTTTTCCGTTTCTGTCAACTCATTTTTTGAGAATGTCAATACATCTTCTTGTTCTGTTAAATCATTAGCCGCTTCTAACACTGGTTTATTCCAGTTCATCCCAACAATGACTACACCCAATAATACACAACATAGCATCACTATTGGTATAATTCTTTTTATTTTCTTCATAATTCTATCTATTCCTTTCGTATTCACACAAACTCCACATTTTTAATACAACTACACCTAAATTCTATCACTTAGAAAAGTAATTGTCCATCCTCCAACTGAATACTCCGCTTACAGCACGCTGCAACATCCTTATCGTGGGTAATAATGATTACTGTTTTTCCCTGTTCATTGATTGTCTGAAATAGGTTCATAACCTGATTACTGGTATTCGAATCAAGTGCTCCGGTTGGTTCATCTGCAAGAATCAACTTACTGTCAGCTACTAACGCTCTTGCAATGGCACAACGTTGCTGTTGGCCGCCTGACAAATGTAATGGCTTTTTCTTCGCCAGTTCTGCAATGCCTAACATTTCCAGCTGTTCCATAATTATCTTATGCCTGTTCTTGATTCCCTTCGCTAACAACGGTATCTCTACATTTTCATAGACACTATACCGATTAATCAACGCAAAATTCTGAAAAACAAAACTGATATTATTCTTACGAAATAAATGCAAATCCCGATTGTTCAGGGATGTAACGTTCACTCCATTAAAGTAATATTCACCTTCTGTAGCTCTGTCCATGCCACCAATAATATTTAACAGACTGCTTTTCCCGGAACCGCTTCTACCAGTAATGGCAAGCAGCTCTCCTTCTTCTACTGTCAAGTCTACATGGTCTAATGCCACCGTACTTGTCTCATAATTTTTAAACACTTTCGTTAGATTTTTTATTTCTATCATATGCATTTCCCCTTCATTAATTTTACCGGTGGATAATAATGTAACATCAGGCATGGCACCATAGATATCAATATCGTCATCACAAATGCAAACAAAAACATCTCCTGAACAATTCCATGACCTATTATATCGTTTGCAATCATAGCAGTTTTTTCATTGTACACAAACTGAGTTTTTACAAATAATACCAGACACATCCATGAAACAAGAAGTGCCAACACATTTTTTATTGTGTTTTCTATCAAAACCATAATCTGTAAGTCTTTTTCAGAAGCACCCATTGCATAAAAAATTCCATATTCATCTGAATCATTTAAAAATGCTACAATCTGTAAACTGATGCTGATAATCACTACCACAATTGATACCATAACAAAGACTTCCATAATAATAGATTTTATTTTTTCCATTTGTAGTCCATTATGCTTGAAATTAGAGGATAAACTAGAGCACATGACAGATAATCCCATCTGCTCCGCCAGTTCTTCCAGTGCCTCCTGGGTTTCTATTATTTGATAGCCATCTTCCACACTATACATTAAAAATGGAGAACTAAGAAAATTATTACTTATGACCAGCACTGCATAATCCAAAACCGTATAGGCAGACAACTCACCTGCCGCACCTCCGTTTTCCATATCAGATGAAATATATCGCTCACCTTTTTCAATTTTTCCCATAACTTCATATGTAATATCATCTATTTGATATGTGGTTCCAATGGGAATATCTTCGTATTCAGCCCCCAAATAAAGTGCATACCAATCAGAATCGCTTAATCTCTCAGAATCTATTTCTTTTTTCTCAGTAAAATCCAATTCACAAAGCCCCAAACCAGTATAATCTAAAAACATAATTTCCAATTCACCCGCTTCAAGATTTTCTTCGCTATGACCTGCCTGTATCTTGTATAACTCCGGTAAATCATCTCTCACCCCCATACTGACACCACCAATACTATCTATGTATGGCAGTTCCCGCGCTTTCCGGCAAAATTCCATTCCCTTTTCCGAATAATATTCTCCATCAAGATACAATAAACCTGTACCTTCTATCCCTTTCTTCAATACCTTATCGCAGGATGTCCGGGAATAAGAAAAACTATTCTGGTAAAATAAAATCATTCCTAAGGCTAAAAAACTTATACTAAACATCATTATTGTTAACAGACAATTCTTCATCCGGTAACGCATTTTATCCAGCGCCAAAATGAATCTCGCTTTATTTTTCATTATTCTCCTCGCTATTCTGCTGAATCTATCACACTTTGAGACGGATTTAATTTTGAAATTTTTATGTAAGGTCGAATCATCACAATGCCATCCACCACCAGTACGCCTATCAATAAACTAACCATCTGAAAAATGCTTGTTCGCATATCAGCGGTTCCATAATGCTTACAATACGAATATATCATTTGTAATGGTATAGAAATCAATAACGATATCAGCGACAACTTTCCAATTTCCTTTATTAACACAGCTGTAATCTGACTCATATCATAGCCAAATGCTTTTCTTATAAGAAATTCTTTTTTGCGTCTGGAGAACCACAAATCTGAAATCACAATGCAACTTGTAACGGAAAAAAACAGTAATATTGCAGATAACATGGCATTAATTTTCTTTCTGGCACTATCAAAAACATCCCTGTCTTCTTTTTCACCTGCAACCTGTATTTGTCCATACAAATTCGCCCTTACCGCTTCACTTAATTTCTGATATATAGCATCCAATGAAGTATTACTTTGCATGGTTATTTGCAAATTGACATGTTTAAAATCTAAACAGTATTTTTCAATTTCCGTAATGAGATTCTTTTTCTGTTCCTCGCTTAGCTGCTCCCATAAAATATAAACAGATTCATCATCTATTCCCACATAATCTAATACTCCACCAACTAAAAATTCCTGTCCACCTAATGTGATATATTCTTTATTTCCCTTTATCTCCACATATTCCTTCAATGACTTACCAATCAAAATTTCTCCATCTATGCTACCTTGTCCCATTAGCTTCAGCACAGTTCCTTTTTCTAAAGAAAATTCCATGCCTAATGGTGTGGATACACAAATAGCTATCGGCATGTATTCCAAAAGATCTCCTCTGGCAACATGACAGTTTTCTAACAAACTATTCACTGGGTATTTCTGTAATAAAGAAATCATGGTTTTTATATCAATCTCTTGTAGTTCTTCCTCATTCATACTATATGCTGCTGTAAACTCATTTGGAAATGCACTTTCTCCTCTGCTTACCATCTCCATTTCTCCTAATAACCGAATACAATTGATTACCAGAAAAAAAGAAAGTACAAATCCTACTATCATTAATAAATTATCATAATACATTCTTATATAATCCAGCATCTTATATTTTGCTTTTCTACAACAACTACTCAACCTATCTACCTCACAATTCTTATGAAATAAATGTATCAATAATTTACCGATATCATTACTATCAGCATAATTTTTTTGTCACTTAACCAAGTATCTCCCCTTTAGCCATTTCATGAACGGTATCACATAAAATGCGAATATCCTCCCCATTATGGGATGCCATAATGATGGTCTTTCCTTCCTCCCGCAGTCGTAAAAATACCTTTCGCATATCTTCTACACCATCTTTGTCTAGACCGTTAAAGGGTTCATCCAGTATAAGCACATCCGGATTTTCCATGATTGCCTGGGCAATACCTAATCGCTGACGCATACCAAGGCTGTACTTTCCTACCGGTCGGCGGAGCGAAGAATCCAATCCCACCAGTTCCATGGCTTCCTCAATTTCCTTTTTGCCTGCTTTTTTGTTGGGTTCTGCCAGAATTTTCAGATTCCGATAACCGCTATAGTAGGGAATAAATCCCGGTGTTTCAATAATAAGTCCCAGACTTTCCGGAAAATCAATATCCTGACGAATTACCTTTTGGTTGACTTCAATTTTTCCTTCTGTCACCTTGATAAAACCACAGATGCATTTCATCAGCATGGTTTTTCCGGAGCCATTTCTACCTACCAGTCCATGTATTTTTCCTTTTTCAAACTCCACATTAATATGGTTCAATATGGTATGCTTCTTCACTTTAAGCGAAACATCCTCTACCTTCACAATTGTTTCCAACCCTAATCCACCTCCTGAATCGAATCAAAATTCATCTTTTTTACGGACACTAAACCTGCAAGAAACAGTACTACAATCCATACAGTAAAATATAGAAAGCTGTTTTCCAGGGGCATCTCCAATTTACGATAATAATCACTATAATGTATCCAGGTAACAGAATGTGCCATCGGAAAAAGCCACTGCATAGCAGACTTAATTGCACCAAAGGCACATCCTAATGTAATCAGTGCACCACATACAACGAAGCCAAATATTTTCTTTTTCCATATCCGAAATACCATCATAATCATGGCTAACACCATCATATAAGCAGTCAATAGCACATACGTTAAAATGGCAGCCTTAACAGGCGGCATCTGGTTATACAAATTCTTCGGAAACAGCTCCGATGCAAAAGAACCTGCCGATTCCGGATATAAAATCTCATAATCTGTTACCACAAGGCTCCATCCATTATAAAAGAATGAGCGGTTCAGAATTGGAAGTACGGAACCGACAAATACCAACAGTAAAAATGTATGGAAGCTGAAAATGGCAAACAAAAGCTGCCCTAAATACCAGTTATACCTTCCTACTCTCGGAAGAAAAAGAACTGTATTGCCATCCACCCTGGGAAAATCTGATATCAAGGTAAGATACACCAGCGGAAGAATCAGTATCATAATCCCGGAATTTCCGGTTGCAAGGAACGGTTCTAACACATTTAATGGCTGATTCATAATGTCACAGCGCTCTATGATTGGATCAATTACACACTCCTTGATAAACACCCACAGGATAACAACCAGAAACATTCTGCCATTGCATATCCATTTGCTATATTCCGACTTTGCAACGGAGAAGATTTTCTTAATTGAAATACTAGACACCCAAATCCTCCTTTCTCACTGTTACCATCCAAAACAGTAAACAGCAAAGTATACTTAGCACACCATACACCACTAATGTCATTCCCATTGTTTCCTTCTCGTAAAATAACAGTATCAGGCTGTCCGGTCCCACTCCCTGTTCCTCTATTTTCAGGCATAGTTCCCCCCAGATATATTTCAGCATAAATGGAATTCCCACAATCAGGTATTTATTCTGCACAAATCCAAGCAAGGCAAAGGATACAATACTCCAAAATCCTCCATATAAAAATGTGGATAGCATCTGCTGTCCAATCAGTTCAGGGATAGTTCCGTCTAACATCTCCAAAAACATCTGAATATCCTCCGGGTTATAGGCATTCAATGACGGAAACAGAATCGCAACACATACTCCATACAATGCGGTTCCCACACTGACTGTCAATGCACCACCTAGAAAGCAGGTGATAAATTTTGTGATACAGTATCTGAATTTTCCCATGGAAGCAATCCGGAATCTGCGGTATCCTGTGGATACCTCGTCTCTATATAATGCTACAAATGGAAGTGCCGCAAGAATTGGAACAAATAGCTTAAACCAACTGCCGGTTCCCGCCTGAAATGCTTCAAAAGAGCAGTAATTTGTATTTTGTTCCAACCCCTCACGGGATATGGTCAAAACTGCCTCCATTACAGATATTTCATCCTGCCCATTTACCAAACACAAACCTGCGGTGAACTCCAATACTACGACAAGCACACAGCATACGAAGAACGGTGGATAGCATACAATTCGTTTTCCCTCACTTATAATGCATCGCAATGTTTTCATTTTTACTCATCCCCTTGCTTGTAAACAGACATATCCAAATTCAAATCAACCTCACCGGTAACCATGTCTACATTAATGAAATAGTTGAAAGTATCGCCTGCAATAAAGCCAATTCCACCATCTTCATATTCCCTATCAATCAAGAATCTGTATATTGGCCGTGCAATTACTTTACCACCAGGTTCTGCTCGATTTGCCTTTTCTTCTGTACTGTCATACACAGGCTCCAATTCATATATAATCTCTATATCTGAAATGTGAATGGTCTGAAATCCGGATAATTCCTTCTCTACAATGCGAATGGCACTAGGTAAATCAATTAGTTCATTTAGTGTATTTTTTTCATTTACAGTCAGTAAACCGTCCGTCGTTGTAAAATAATCAATTTTATCTTTTTGCAGTAACACAACCACAAACTCTGAACTTATTGTTTTTAATGTACCAACATTATCCTCAAACTCTATTTTTCCACCACAAGTATCTAGCATAACTCCTTTATACAATTTACAGATCTCCATGGTCAGAGCATTTTTTTCTGTTTCATCCTGTCTTAACGCTACCGTTTTTACACAATATTCAAAATCTTCATTAAGCAACTCTAATTCATCTATCCAATTTCCTGCATAGGCAACTTGTTCTGATATCGTTGTCTGTACTCCATTTAATACACAAGTATCCTCCGTAGAATCTCCCTCGTCAATGCGATATAACCTTTGAAGTGTTGTTGTATCTTCTTGTATTATTTTATAAAAATCTGGTAACATGGCACAAAAGAAACCATTATCACTTACACTCAAAGCATAGGTATCATCTCCCAAAGTCACTGTTCTGTCATTTTTCAAGAACATCTCCGGCTCCTGCCAGTTTGTATCTGTAATTCCAAATATGGATGCTACCTGTTCTTTCTTCCTTATGAAATCTGATTGATATGCTAACTCCAGCTCATTAATTTCTTCTATGCCACTAAAATCCACACTTGCTGGTAACGTCATATTATTAGGTTGAAGCTGTAACGCCTCATCCACAGAGTTCTTTACTCCCTCTAAATCACATTTAGTAATCTCTACCTCGTTTATCTGTACATTTTCATTATAATTTTCTGCTGCCTCTTTTACTTCCTCCGGCGCTGCCTGGCATCCTGCCAGACAGCATCCACATAGAAGTATGAGACAAATATATTTCCTGTGTCTCCTTCTCATATATTACCTCTCCTAGTATACAAATGTTCCTTTTGGATAATTATAGTAAGAGCCTTTTTCATTATACATTACACCACCATATATTTTAACTCCGCTTTTTGTTGTTGTAATAGTTGTACTCCCTGCTCCTGAAAACAAACTACTTATTCCATTATCAGTATACACAAAAATCTTAGCACCGCCCCCAACTTCATTTACTTTCATTGTTGTTTTTGTACTAGTAGTAATCACAAATTTCCCCCAAGACGTTTTATTCGCAGATGTTTCTGCATGCGGAATATATCGCAAGCTCCAAGAGGCTGAAGCTGCCTCTGCTGTCATACAATTCAATGACACTACCGCTAATAATGTTAAAATAATTGTTCCTAATTTCTTCATATTGTTTACACCATATCTTTCTTGTCTTTAATACTATTTCTCTTTGTTTGTGTTTAATCATACGATGCGATAACTAAAAATACACTTTTTATCTTTAATTTTTAACTATTCATCTTCTTCAACTTCTGCTTTCAAGCTCTCAGGCATTTCCACTTCGCCCCAGAGAAATGCACAAGCACTGTTAACCGCCATTTTCTTTGATAAGTCTTCTAATTCTGTTGCGATTTTCTCTTTTAAATTACTCATTTTGTTTATCCTCCTTCCACATTTTTAATGCAACTACACTTGATTCTATCATTAGAAAAATAATCGCCCATGACAGACAGTTTATGTATGTATTTGGCATTGCACTGATTATCATAAAATCAATCATTAATACAGTTATTGCAATCGCCTTAAACCTCATACGTTGTAATTCATTATAATGAATCCGTTGTTGTGAAACTATTGGCGCCTGTTTCCAAATCAGTATCAGCAAAAAAATCCAAGTACAATAATTCATCCACATAGTTAAACGAAACTTTTCATCCAGAATCAAAATAGTCTCAAACGATAGAAGTGACTGAATTATACATCCTAAAGTTGTTTTCCGATGTATACCTCCTATAAAGATTCTTAAAGAAACCACTCCTAAGAAAACAATCAAAAACTTAGTCATTCGATTCTGTGCTGTAAAAAAAATTACCAGAAAAATAATTTTTTCAAATTCATTTACAATACAAGATAATGAATATTTTATTAATTCTTGTTGTTCCTCTGTTCGTGTTTTCTGAACATCTAACATTTGGATAATGGCTAAAATCATATAATGATTTATTTCATCCAAAATATGAAACATCTTCACTTTTCCAATCTCCTTCTTACGTTTATGTTTTATAATACTGGATTTTAAAACACATTTCAATATTCACCATATAAAACGACGTAAACTGCACTAAAAACGACACAAACGGCATTTTTTCGTCTTGTAGCAGCTATTATATTTTGCTACAATCTAAGCTAGAAACTATTTGGCAGCAAGGGAGATTTTTTATGCATAGAATATTGATTGTTGAAGATGATGTAACACAGTTGGATTTATTGAAGACTACGATAAGTGAAAAATACCCTGACTGGGTTGTGAAAACAGCACATAATTATGCATCTGGTAAAAATCTATTAGATGACTCTTTATTAGAAAATGAGCCCTTTTCCTTATTTTTATTGGATATACAATTATCTGCAGAAGAGGGTGACAGAGGTGGATTCTTTCTTGCAAAAGAGGTCAGAAAGCATACTGCCTACTTTAAAGTACCTATCCTATTTCTAACAGCAATTTCAGATGAAGGCAGATTTGCTCTCTCGGAATTTCATTGCTACAACTATATTACAAAGCCTTATACTATGGCAGATATTTTACTACAACTCGAGCAAATGCTCATTACCGGCTATTTAGAAAATACATTAGAATTACTTGACACGAATCGCATTCTTCATCGTGTCCATATTAGCGACATACTTACTGTAGAATCAAAGTCACATACATTAACCATATATACTCAAAATAATGGTAACTTTGTAACAAGAGCCTATACACTTGAAAAAATTTTACTAGTTTTAGGCAGTGATTTTATTCAATGCCATCGAAGAATTATTATTAACAAAACGCATATCAGTACATATGATAAAGCTTCTAAACTTATCTACCTTGAAAATCGACTCATACCCGTTGGTCGCACTTTCACAAAAGAAATAGAAAACTATCTGTAAAAAGGAGTTTATTTACTATGATATTATCTTATATTTCTACCTTTTTAGAGTTTGCCTGTGTTTATTTTGCTGGCAAATCATTTTTACATATCTCATATAAACCAACAAAAAATGATTGTATTGCATTATTGTCAATATTGCTCATTTTATGCCAAATTCCCAAAAATAATTCTGCCCTTCCCTGGGTTATAGGGCAGCTTATCTATTTTGTATATCTTTGCAGTTTTAATACAAAAAACTTGTTACATAGTATCTTATTATTTTGCCTTACATTAACTTATATTGTAATAATTCAGTTTTTCGCTACACCTATTATTTGTTTTCTTCCTGAAAACTTAAATACTCACATTATTGGTATAAGCGGCAACCTTACAACCTTGATTTTAATAATGCTTATTTTTCAGTTAAAACCGGTTAAGGAGATCTATTATAAAATTATCCACTCCATTCTCCCTTATCGGCTTATACTAATAAATTCATACTTAATTATTTTTACTCTGCTTCTTTTATTTAAGCTGAATCCAACAGAACTATACCATAATCTGATTGGTGTATTAATTATTGTTTTTCTTATCATTATAGCCAATGGCTGTGTTCTATATTATGATCAAAAAATACTTACACAGCAACAGGAATTATTAACCTACCAAAAAAATCTTCCTATATACGAATCTTTAATTCATGAAATCCGGAATAATCAGCATGAATATTCGAATCGTATACAAAGTCTACAAAATTTAGCAGAAACCTGTAACGATTATGAATCGCTGAAATCTGCTATAAAAAAATACACTTACCACTATGCACAACCGCTTCACGCCTATCCACTGTTGCAAATAAATATGCCCCTGTTAGCAGCATCTCTATACAACTTATCCTGTCGTGCAGAAAGTAATGGTATTGAAATTCAATTTGATGTGATTTCTGAACAACTACAAAGTCATGCAACTGAAATTCAATTATCTGACTTTGCAAGTATACTATTGCAAAATGCAATTGAAGCCTGTGAAACTGGTGATAATATTTATGTTCATATTTCCTCTAATAACGGTATTGTAGACTTAGAAATCAGAAATCCAGTCAAGCAATTCCTTCAGGCACAGGATATAGCTAAATTCTTTCAAAAGAACTATTCTACCAAGAAAAAGATAGACAAAAATGACATTGTTCCTCATGGTGTTGGTTTATACAATCTAATGAAAGAGATTACTAAGCTGAACGGAAATATTGGTGCGGATTGTATTGAATATGGTGGGAAGAATTGGATTATTTTTCGGTTAAAGATATAATTGTTCGTACCTAATATCTATATCGGATAACATTCTATTGTTGAAGAAGCAAGGCATCATACCTTGCTTCTTTGTATATCACTTCAACACTCCAATAATAACTTCTTTACAATGTTAATTCTGCAAAATAATCCTGTCCATTTCCCAAGGATTGTTGAAACTGTATCAAATAAGCAAGCACTTCCGGTGCCCCATCTGCTAACACTTCCATTATTATGGAAATATTTTGTATGGTTATGCATCCGCTGTCCGCTAATGCTTTCACATATCTGACATCCTGATTGTATTTCTCCCTCAATAGTTCAAGCAGAAGGGAATCCTCTCTGCACCTTTGTTCTTCTGGCATGTATGATAAAAGATACTGTTGCAAAGGTTTTTTCACATCATCTGCTAACCTCCACGCATATATCAATCTTAGTAATACAACCCGCAGCTTTTCCTTCTGCCTCTCTTTCACAAATGCCTCATGCTGTACATCAATATCCTCTACATCAAACCAGCCGAAAAATACCGGCTCAAATCCTATATCGTTTGGAGAATCTAGGAAACGCAGCAACCCTTCGTCGTACTCTGCCATCCAGCTTTTGCAGGACAATGCATCAGCCGCCCGCTCAGGTGCAAACAGTGTCATGTCCCGCAATATGGTCAATACAGATGCCAGCAAATATGACAATCCCTCATTCCCAGAGGTATCTCCTTGAACACAAACCTGCTCTAACTGTTCACAGCCCATAAATACATGTTTTCCAAAGCTGATTGCCTTCGCTGGCACATGAAGCACCTTCAAATTTTTCATATGTGCAAATGCCCAGTCTCCAACTTCCTCTATTGTATCCGGCAGGCTAAGTTCATATATAGATTTGCAGCTTAAAAATGCCTTTGCCTCTATCCCTGTCACTGGCAGTTGCTCCCATGCCACAGGAATGGAAACAACGGCATCCTCGCCAGCATATTGCTCTACTGTATAGTGATTGTCATATTTCTTATAGTGCATACTGTTCTCCTTTTTTCTGTGCAAAGCGTATATCACGCCCTGCGAATTTAGCTTTTCAAGTACCTGCACACTTTACCTCATCGGATTTGCGCATAGTGCATTATGTGTTTGCATTCCACTGAAACTTATGAAACAAATCTGTCTTATTATAGCATAGGCTGTATGGGGCTGCTATATGGAATCTGCATTTGCGGAATTCTCATTTATTATATATTTCTAATGTTTTGAATTCCCTTTAAATTTAACAATGCAACAGGCTTGATGAAATATGCAATTTTATAACTAACGTTTCCAAGACACAGCTGGTGGCCAACCTAATTCCCCCCACAAAAACAGGGCAAAGCAGAACTCCCTCTGCTTTGCCCCATTTCATTCTGGCACATACCCACCATCTATCTCTTTTGCGCAATACTACCTGCAATATACGCACCAACCTCATCCTTCGGCATCTCCAGCGCAAAAGCCAGCTCACCATAGAGCTGTTCCTCCGCCTGTCTGAAATACTTTTCATCCACGACAGTAACTTTTTTACCATCCTCAATTCGTGATTTTTTTCGCTGGTACAACGTCTTAATAATCTTCACAAGCTCTCTGCAGTCACATGTCTGCAATGCTGTCCGGTACTGTGTTTCCCGTTCTCTTTCATTGCCCACCCATGCAGACTCAATATTTGGAATATCCTGAATCAAATTTTCCACTTCTTCTTTGGAAAGAACAAATCTCATAATGGTCTTATTGTTATCAACCGGAGCATAAATCACTGCCTCACGCTGATATACCGGGCGCAGGGTATAATATTGCTTATGCTTATCCGCCATAGAAATGGATAACGTACCCACATCCTCAACCTTACAGACACCATGATTTCCATATACAATTAAATCATTCACTTGAAACATATTCTTACACTTCCTTACTTAACATACCAAAAGATTCGCCTATGGCAGAATACCCCCAGTAAATCACAATTGTTAACATAATTATTTTAACATTGAAAAATCAGAAATGTCAGTGAATTTTTGACACAAACCTTTTTTTCGTCATTCTGTAACAGACAATAACGATGTGTGTTTGTGCATATTGACTATAATCAGCTATTTTTTACATAAAGCTCTTATGCCCGTCTGCGGTCCAGCTTTTTAGACAGCATCATACCAAGTCCCTGTAAAATCTGAACTAAAATTACTAATACAATAATTGTAACAATCATAATACCAGTCTCATATCGATAATAGCCGTAACGAATGGCAATGTCACCAAGTCCGCCACCACCCACAACGCCAGCCATTGCTGAATATCCAAGAATAGTTCCAACCGCAATCGTTACCCCCACTAAAAGGGAGGTTCTTGCTTCTGCTAAAAGTACCTTCCAGATAACAGTGAAAGTGCCCGCGCCCATACTCTGAGCTGCTTCAATTACACCCTTGTCCACTTCCTTTAGGGATGATTCTACCATACGACCGATAAATGGTGCAGCTGCTATTGTCAACGGTACAATCGTCGCTGTGGAACCATAACTTTGTCCAACAACCAGCTTTGTCAAAGGCATGACTAAAATCAGCAGAATCAGAAAAGGAATACTTCTTGTTAAATTTACAATAAAATCAAGAATCTTATACACAAACATATTGGGCTTAATACCTTCTTTGTCAGTGATAGCAAGGGTAATTCCCAACGGCAAGCCGATAATATAACCAAATACGGTGGAAACCAATGTCATATAAAGAGTGGCCCACGTTCCTTCAAACAGCATATTTCTTATGGTTTCATCGAACATAATCATCCACCTCCTCAACAAATAAATCTTTTTCTTTAAAATACGCAATCATACGCTCTGCTACTTCCTTTGATTCCGGAAGCTGTAAAATCATTTCGCCCTCAGCATTTCCATTGATGGTTTTCGTATTTGCATAAAGAATGTTCAATGGTGTCTTATATTCCAGAATGATATTTCCAATGACTGGCTCAAAAGCAGACTTTCCACTGAATGTTACTCGAATCATACGTTCACCCTTCATTTCCTGGATACGCGCAAATTCATTGAAAATCAATTTTTTTGCTTCCTCTGTCTTTGGTGCATGGAAAAGCTCTTCAACCGTTCCCTTTTCCACCAGGCTGCCGTGATGAAGTACGGCTACCTTTGAACAAATTTCCTGAATAACAGACATCTCATGGGTAATTACAACAATGGTAATGCCATATTTTTGGTTGATCTCTTTTAACAGCTTTAAGATGGACTTAGTTGTCTGTGGATCCAATGCACTTGTGGCCTCATCGCATAGCAATATTTTGGGATTATTGGCAAGAACCCTTGCAATAGCTACACGCTGTTTCTGCCCACCAGATAATTGCACCGGATAAGCCTTGGCTTTTTCACTAAGCCCAACTATCTCAAGAAGCTCTAATGCACGCTTTCTTGCTTCCTTTTTACTGACTCCTGCAATTTCTAATGGAAAACAGATATTATCCAGCACATTTCTCTGCATCAGCAAATTAAAATGCTGAAAGATCATACCGATATCCTGACGTTCCTTACGCAGCTCCTTAGACGTAAGCTCCATCAGATTTTTGCCATCAATATATATGTTTCCTTCTGTTGGTTTTTCAAGCAAATTTAAACATCGAACCAGCGTACTCTTACCGGCACCAGACAGTCCGATAATTCCAAAAATATCTCCTTTTTCAATAGAAAAACTGATATTTTTTACAGCTTCCACCTGTTCCTTATTTGCCTGAAACGTTTTACTGATATTCTCAACTCGAATAATTGGTTCTATTGTTCTCTCCTCCTTTTTCTGTACGGCTCACACGTATCTAATACTTTTGAAAAACAAAGAGAGATTGTCACATAAGTTCTGTCTCCTATATGGCAATCTCTAATGTTTTCGCTCTTCTTAAAAACTGTTTTAGTTAAATGGTATTACTGCTCTATCATATGTTTCATTAATATATGCTACAATCTCATCAGACTTTAATACATTTACTAATGCCTGAATTCCTTCGCTATTTTTATTACCTTCCTTAACAGCGATAACATTTACATATGTCTCAGCTGCCTGTGAGTCTGCCTTTTCATAAGCAATGGAATCCTGGCCTACAGTGAAACCAGCCTGAAGTGCATAGTTACCGTTTAATACAACGAAAGCAACTTCATCCTTTACTCTGGAAACCTGAGCAGCCTCAAGCTCCTGAATCTTGATATTCTTTGGATTCTCTTCAATATCCTTAACAGTTGCTTCAAGACCGGCACCATCCTTTAATGTGATTACCCCATTATCCTGTAATAGTAACAATGCTCTGGCTTCATTTGTTGTATCATTTGGTACCGCAATGGTATCCCCCTCTGCTAACTCATCTAAAGAGTTCTTTGTTCCTGGATAAATTCCAAATGGTTCATAGTGGATACCACCTGCATTGACAAGGTGTGTCTTCTGTTCTTCGTTAAAGTCGTTAAGGTATGGTATATGCTGGAAATAGTTTGCGTCAAACTCTCCACTTTCTACTACTAAGTTTGGCTGAACATAATCATCAAATACGGTTACTTCCAGATCCCATCCTTCTTTTTCAAGAAGTACTTTTGTCTGTTCTAAGATTTCAGCATGTGGTGTTGCACTGGCAGCAACCTTGATCGTTCCTTTTTTCTCTACAGGTTCTGCATCACCAGAAGTTGTGTCCTCAACAACACCGCCTTCTACTACTAAACTGTCAGCATCAACTGCTGTACCATATACAGGCTCTAATGTTGCTTTATAATCTGCATGGAAGAACTGCTCATCTGCCAACGAAGCAATCTCATCATTAATCCAGTTCAATAATGTCTTATTGCCCTTAGATACTGCCGGTGCAATGGTGTCTAAGTTACCAATAGACTCAATACCAACGGTGAACCCCTGGTTCTGTAACGCCCATGCCAATACTTCTGTGTTATCTGTTGAGAATGCATCTCCACGACCATCTAATAAAGCATTGTACGCTTCTGTATACTGGTCAAATTTTACCAGCTCAATGTCAGGATAATTTTCTGAGAAATATGTCTCAGCAGTTGTTCCCTTTGTGACAATCAGCTTTTTACCCTCTAACTGCTCTGCTGATGTAATCAGTGCATTATCCGGAGAAACTACACCAAGTGCTACCTTCATATATGGAAGTGCAAAATCAACAGACTCTGCTCTTTCCTCTGTAACAGTAAAATTAGCAAGAATAATATCTACCTTACCAGTCTTAAGATACTCAACACGGTTTGCTGCATCTGTAGAAACATACTCTACAGCTACACCAAGATCCTTAGCGATACGCTCAGCAAAGTATACGTCATACCCCTGATAATCTCCATTTTCGTCTACATAGCCAAATGGATTCTTGTCACTAAAGACGCCAATCTTTACGGTACCACTTTCTTTGATTTCATCCAATGTGCGATATACCACATCTCCTTTTGCTTCTCCTGTTGTAGTTTCATTACTAGAAGCTTTTTCTGCACTGCCGCAGCCCTGGAGTACCCCAAGTGCTAAGACAAAGGTTAACAACAACGATAAAAACTTTTTCATACTTATCTCCTCCTTATTTTATGTTGTTAGTATGAATGGGACGTTATATTACTATCAGGCTTTTTCTGCCTCGTCCTTCGTAAAAATAAATGTATTCAAAAACCGTCTTGCTCGATCGGTTTCTGGCTGAGTAAAAAATTTCTCCGGCTTGTCGCTTTCCACAATTTTTCCGCCGTCGATAAAAACAATTTTATCTGCAACTGCTCTTGCAAATTGCATCTCATGTGTCACAATCAACATCGTATATCCTTCAGATGCAAGTTCTAAGATTACATCTAAAACCTCTCTTACCATCTCCGGGTCTAAAGCAGCTGTTACTTCATCAAACAAAAGAATTTCCGGTTTTAATATCAAAGCTCTGACAATTGCCGCTCTCTGTTTTTGTCCTCCGGATAGCTGTCTTGGATACGCATCCTTTTTATCAAGAAGCCCTACTCTTTCTAGAAGCTGTTCTGCCTCCTTCACTACTTCTTTTTTGTCCCGCTTCTGTACTTTGACAGGTCCAAGGATGATATTGTCAAGTACACTCATATGCGGAAATAAGTCATAACTTTGAAAAACCATGCCAATTCTTTGTCTGACCTTCGGCCAGTCAGTCTTACCTTCTGTAATAACCTCACCATCTAATATGATCTGTCCAGATTGAATCTGCTCTAATCCGTTCATACAACGAAGGAATGTGCTCTTTCCACAACCTGATGGTCCAAGCAGAACAATGACCTCGCTTTTATGGACTTTTAGAGAAACACCATCTAATACGTGTCCCTCTCCATAATCTTTTATTATATTTTTTGCTTCTAATAGAACTGGTTGTTCAGCCATATAAAATCACCTCATTTTCACTGGGATCCCTTACACTCCCGCCAATCTACCATCAATTTTTATGTTGTCTTCCATTTTTTCTCTAATCTTTTTGCTACCAGCGAAATTGGCCAGCATGTAAAGAAGTACAGGAAAAAGATGGTTCCATATATCCACAAAGTGGCATCCGGTACGGTGTAGCGGTTTGCTTCAATAATCTGCTGTGCTACCTTTAACACTTCTACCACACCAATAAGTGCCACAAGAGAAGTTGTTTTTATCATACGCGTTGTCAGATTAATTGACAGCGGAATAAGTCTTGTCAGAATCTGCGGAATAATCACATGTAAGTAAACCTGCCATTTCGTGAGTCCGATTGCTGCACCGCTTTCATATTGATGCTTTGGTATGGAAATCAAAGCACCCCTCACAAGGTCTCCCATCTCAGCTGTGCCCCAAAGGGTAAATACGATAATGGCACTTGCCTCGCCGGAAAGATTGATTCCAAAAGATTTCGTAAGTCCAAAGAATACAAGGAATAACAGCACCAGCTGTGGCATAATCCGGATAAATTCCAAATAAAACTTTGTGAGAACCTTCGTAACCGGATTCTTAACTGTCATTAACATTCCTAATAAAATGCCCAGTATAATGGAAAGTGCTACTGCTATCAATGAGATTCGAATGGTAATCCAAAGACCTTCTAAAAGCCTTGCGAAGTTATTTCCCATGAACAAGACTCTAATTCCCAAATCCTGCATAACGAAGCCTCCTTTCAACCACGGTTGCCAGAATTGTAATCGGCAGAAGTATAATCATGTAAGCAACAACTAACATGAGCAATGCTTCATCCGTTTTATAATAAAGACCAATCAAATCCTTAGCTACATACATCAAATCTGCCAGGGCGACTACGCTAAATACAGATGTTTCCTTGATAAGAAAAACCATATTCGCACATAATGCTGGAACGGAAACAGATAATGCCTGAGGTAAGATAACATATCTTATCACCTGACTTTTTCGGAACCCTAATGCAAATGCGGTTTCTTCCTGTCTTTTTTCCACCGATTCCATACCACTTCGAAAGGCTTCCGCCATGTAGCTGCCTCCTAAAAAACACAGTCCTATCACAGCACAACCTTCGGAACTAATACGGATGCCTGCTTTCGGCAAGCCAAAATACAGGAAGAACAATTGCACCAGCAATGGTGTATTTCTTGATAATTCAATATACACCGATGCAATTTGTCTTAGGACCGGAATCTTAAAATATTGAACCCATGCTATCAACAATCCGATAATCAGAGAAAGTACAATACCAATCAGTCCAATACCAAATGTCAGCTTGGTTGCCTCCACATAAAGCGGAATATGCTCGGCTATAAATCCTGTATCCATTCCATCAAATCCTTTCCTTTTTAACTGATTGTGATATTTAAGTTGTAAAAAAGCACAAATAAAAGAAGCATTTCTGCTTCCTTTGTCCATAAGCTATGTCATTTGCACACATGAAACAAACCACCACTGTTCAATGTCTTACTGGTTTCATCTATGACTCAACTTGATTTCCGGAGGAAGCTACCTGTATACCGAAAGCACAACAACAACACATGCACATTGTATTCATGTCCATGCTCATACACATCAAATCTGTCATAGTGTTGTGAATAATATTCTTTGATGATGTCATTGTAATTTCCTCCTTTCTACGCCATTCTTCTTTTCTATCCTGCCATCATGGGCAGGATTTCCTTCCATGCTCATTACTTAGCTGATTTCTGGAATATTATACCATATATTCCCTATCGGTTTGGTATGTTTTTAGAATGATTGAATTATAGCACCAGGCTATCATCCTGTCAATAGTTATTTTTTAATTTGTTTCTTCAACCACTTGTATATGTCTCCGTAAATTTTGTTGCTTCCTGTTTCCTTTAAGATATCATGGCGTAATTCCGGATATATTTTCATGCTGACCTCCTTAACTCCCACTTTCTTAAAATTGCTATATGCACGAAGTACACCTTTTCCGCAATCTCCTACTGGGTCTTTGCTGCCGGAAACAAAATGGATCGGCGTATCCATATCCATCTTCTTTAATTCTTTCTTTTTCCCAGTAAATGCCATGGCACTTAACAATTCCCGGAACAAACCAGCTGTGAAACACTCCCCTCTTAACGGGTCTTGAATATAATCATCCAATGCCTTGGTGTTAGAATTTAACCAGTCGTACTCCGTTCGATTTGGTGCAAAAATTTTGTTATAGGTTTCAAATGTCAATTGCTTAATCATCGGACTGGTATGTTCTTCCCCCACTTTTCCTGCCTCACGATTCACTATCCACTTCGCCAACATTATCTGCAGACCAGGTGTTTGACCGGTTCCCACAAGAATTGCTGCATCTATTTCCCCTGGATGAGTAATCAAATAGGATCGAACTAAAAATGATCCCAGGGAAAATCCTAACATGCTATAAGGAACATCTGAAAATTTTTTCTTCATTATCGTTTTACAGGTATGCAAATCCTCTACTACCCAGTCCCAGCTTCCAACTGGTCCAAAATACATGGGCTCTGCCCCCTCTGCAATGGAAGTTCCATGACCAATATGGTCGCTTCCCACAACTACAAACCCTTTCTTTGTAAAATATTCTGCAAAGGTCTCATATCTTAGTATATGCTCCGTTACACCATGTGCAACCTGCAAAATACCTATCACATCTTCTGTCGGAATCCACTCTACTGCATGAATGTTTGTCTTCCCATCCGCAGATGGAAAATAAAATTCTTTTCTTATCATCTGTCTACCTACCCCTTTTCTTGTGTTTAATATTCACTCCTCTAGCTTTTTCATATACAAGCGATTCTTCGGAATTACTTATTTCCTATGTATAATTAAGACTATTGTACCATAATGTATGTGGAATTTCTATGGAATGTCTGTCTTTGTGCAATAGCGAACCGTTGTGTCGTTTATGTCCTTGGGGCTTGTTTCAAATTCTGGTTTGTGGGGTGATTGCTGAATCATAGTGGCTAACCGGACGCCGGTTGCAGGCGAAGCAACTTCCACGCAGACCGAAGCCAACGTTCCGGTGAACTAATCTCCTAAAGGCTAATAAATTAGCCTCGTCCGACTAAGACATTCGGGGTGTGGC